>DAOTWP010000313.1:0-17057 GCA_034435675.1 Anaerolineae bacterium | reverse complement strand
GCGCAATCATCAGGTGCACATTAGGATAATTCTCGCTGATGGCATTGGCGACATCCTTCAGCACCGTCGTCTTGCCGGCTTTGGGCGGCGAAACGATCAGCCCGCGCTGGCCAAAGCCCACCGGTGCAATCAGGTTGAGCAGCCGGGTGGACAGAATGCGCGGATTGGTTTCGAGATTAAAGCGGCGGGTTGGGAAAATGGGGGTCAGGTCTTCGAAGTTCGGGCGAACTTTCGCGTCATCCGGATTCAAACCGTTGACGGCGTCGACACGCAGCAGCCCGAAGTACTTTTCCGAGTCTTTCGGCGCGCGTACCTGCCCGATGACCATATCACCGGTGCGCAGGTTGAACTTCTTGATCTGCGTCTGGCTGACATAGATGTCATTTGGTCCGGGCAGATAGCCTTCTGCGCGCAAAAAGCCGATACCGTCATCGACAATTTCCAGCACGCCGCCGCGCAGTTTGTGCCCCTTGCGTTCCGCCTCTGCCCGCAGCAGTCCCAGAATCAAGTCCTGTTTCTTCATCCGGCTGAAACGTGGCACTTCGTTATCACGCGCTAAAGCACGCAGTTCATCCAGTGTTTTTTGCTCTAACTGGGCAATATCCATAACCTTGTTTCGTGGTGGCGCGGCAGGCGCCGCCTGATCCACCAGCCTCCTTTCAAATGTGAATGCTGTGGGTGTTTTGCTGTTGTGTTCCTGATAACCCTCGTTTTGAAGCAACGCGCAGGGGGAAGTGTTTCCTGCGCGAGATTCAACGTTGTCTATCGCGTTGTTGGCGCACCGGAGGAAGCCGCATCAATACGGCGGGCTGTTCGGCTGCCGGATATGGGTGAGTTCCAGACGTCTGCTGCGGACCACTGCCGCCAGAGCGTGACCGTTGAAACCGGGTCACCTGCTTATGCTGCTTGAGGATGAGAGACAATCTGTGGAGACATCCAGAAACTTATGCCATTTGAGCCGCATCACCTGTCATCTGGTGAGTGGCAGCGTGCCGGGTAACTCAAAACCGAAAAACGCCGATGCACTGTGATTATGTCAGTTTGTTTGCGCTTTGCAGATAGTGTACATGAAGAAGGTGTGATTTGTTCGTTTAGACTATAGCACGAATCAAGCGTAAGGTCAAATAACATATATTAAAGTGCCAGCGCCTGCACGATGAAAAAGATGCCCAACCCCAGCGCGACCAACCCGGCGGTCAGCCAGAACAGCCCGCCCACCAGGAAATTGCCCGCCTCGCTGATCGCATGGCGGCTTTCGATACGTTCGCGGTAGTCGGGTTTTTGCGTTTCCGCGCGCAGCACGCCCCAGCCCGCCGCCAGAAACAGCCGCGCCCGCCGCAGCGCCCCCGGCACAAACCACAAAAAAATGAGGGCAAAGATCGCGTTTACTGTAATAATCAGCATAAGATCCCGCCGCGGCTCCTGAGAACTCGTTCCGCAACCAGTTTGCCGGCACAAAAGGATTAATCCTCGTATCCGGGCATACGAATAGACACTAAAACGCCGCGCTGTCCAGAATAATCGTCACCGGACCGTCGTTGGCAATCTGCACCAGCATCATTGCGCCAAACACGCCCTGCGCCACACGCTGAATGCCCTCTTTGCGCAGGCACGCGGCGAAGTGATCCACCAGCGGGGCGGCGGTTTCCGGCGGCGCGGCGTCAACAAAGCTGGGGCGGCGTCCCTTGCGCGTATCGGCATAGAGCGTGAACTGGCTGACCACCAGCACCCCGCCCCCGGTTTCCAGTGCCGACAGGTTCATCTTGCCGGCGTCATCCTCAAACACGCGCAGATGCGCGGTCTTTTTCGCCAGCAGTTCTGCCTGTGCCGGGGTGTCGCCGTGCGTCACGCCCACCAGCGCCACAAACCCGCGTTCCACTGCCCCCACCACTGCGCCATCCACCGTAACACTACCCCGGCTCACCCGCTGTAACACCACCCGCATCGCATTGTCTTCCTTCAGCAATCATGCCAGCAGCACCGCCAGAACAGCTCCCTGCCCGGCGAAACAGGCTTCTGCGCGCTATTTTAGGGACAGGGACGCCGGAATGCAAAAGACGGCACCCATTTGCGCCGTCTTTTCATGCGGTTGTTCAGTTGTCGTTAGGCAGCACCTGCGCCGGGCGCGCAGCCCAACCCGCACAGGTGACAGCAGACTAACGGACGGCTGTGGGCAAAGTATCATTTGCCACATGAATAATGCATTCATGGCGTTCCATCCGTAACCCCGGAATACGTGCGGCAATGCTCTGATCAGAGCCAGAAAGCAAAGTAGTCTGCCGGTACTGCTCGTAGACCTGGTAGTTATCCCAGAGGATCACCAGATGGGCACTGTTTGAGTCATCAACATGTTCCAGCAAATAGCCGGACTTAAAACCGGGGCGTTTGCTGACCACAGGCAAATACTCAACTTCAATCAGCCGGCGGACTTCGCTTAATTGATCCAGTGGAATGCGCAAGTGAATAAGCTGAGCGTACATAGGTGCTTCCTCCTGCAAATAATTCTTTACAATTCACCCTTAAGATGATTATACAGGATTTAGCGCCGCTGATAGTTTACATTTTTCATACAGTGACTAATTATCCACGCCGCCAGCGCCCCACCACCTCCAGCGCTTCCGGCGTGCCGATACGTTCCAGCGCGCGCGCTGCCGCCTTGCGCTGGCGCACCCCGATGCTGTTATCTGCCAGCGCGCGCGTTAGCCCTTCAATTGCCGAAGGATGCGCGATTTCTTCAAGGTGAATTGCCGCGTCCAGACGCAGCTCAGAATCATCATGATGCAGCAGGGCATCCACCAGCCCCGGCACGGCGCGCGGGTCACGGTGGTCGGTGGCGCGTGCCAGCCCAAACGCCGCTTTCATGCGAATATCGCGCATGGGATGGTGCGACGCTGCTGCCGCCAGTGCCTCAATCGCCGCCGGGTGCGTCATTTGTGCCAGCGTGGTTACGGCGGTATCGCGTTCTTTCGGGTCAACGCTGTCCATCATGCTGACTGCCTGCTTGACGGCAGCGGGTGCGCCGCGATCCACATGGACTTTGTCATGCGTATGCGCGGTTTGCAGCTCCTGCACGCGCTGTACCAACCGTGTCCAGGGGGGATAATCGGGATCAGTGAAATCCAGATATTGCAGCGTGTCAAGCTGGGGATGCAGCAGCGTATGCCGCAGCATCACCGGCACCACCTTGATGCCCGCCCCCAGGGCATACGCCCATTCATAAGTGACATATTCGGAATGTTTGCTTTCGGGAGTCATCACCACAATCATGGCGAAAGCCGCCTTAATCGCGTCGTTGATCGACTCGCGCCAGTTTTCACCCGCCCGCACCTGTTCGTCCATCCAGATGCTAAAGCCAGCGTCTTCTAACTGGCGTGCCAGTTTGCTGGCAAAAGTCGCGTCCTGATGCTTGTAGGAAATAAATACGTGGTTCATGCACGCCGCCTGTCTGCTGTTTAGGGACATGAAAAAGCAAGGAACACCCGGTGTGTCCCGCAACATGGTTGATTATACGCCCATTAAGCGGTTTGGACAGCGGTACGGCAGCGCGTGGGGGCACAGTGTGAAGCGGCTAGAACGGGTCCTGTGGGCAGGATATCGCCCGGCGGCTCATTCCACCGTGTTCTGCCAGGCGCTCAGTGCCTCAAATGCCTCGGCAGTGCCGATCAGTTCCAGCGCTTCGGCCGCAAGTTCGCGCATATCTGCGTCGGGGTCATCCAGGGCCAGAATCAAGCCGGGTACACTGGCAGCGCCAATATCGACCAGCGCCTCTACGGCTGCATGGCGCACGAAATCCACTTCATTCAGATCGTGCAGCATCTTGACCAGTTCGGGCACGGCTGCATCATCGCCGATCATCCCCAGCGCTGTTGCTGTGTACTGGCGCACATGCGGGTCTTTGTTGCGCAGTTCGGCAATCAACCCCGGCAGTGCCGGCAGCCCGATCATCGCCAGCGCGCGGGCAGCCGCACCACGTGCGCCCATGCGTTCATCATGCAGCACTTCCAGCAGTTGCGGTACAGCGCTGGCATCACCAATCTGCCCCAGCGCATTAGCCGCCGCCTGGCGCACATCCGGACTCCACTCATCCAATGCCCTGACCAGCGCGGGCACGGCACTGGGGTCGCCAATCTTGCCCAGCGCTTCGGCGGCAGACTGGCGCATGAAGGCGATTTCGTCATTGAGTACCTGCACTAGCTGCTCGGTGGCGGCTTCATCGCCAATTTTCCCCAGCGCCTGCGCTGCTGCCGCGCGAATACCGATCAGCGGGTCGTGCAGCAGTTCCAGCAGGGCGGGCACTGCCGCCGGGTCGCCAATCTCGCCCAGACGCAGCGCCGCATGATAGCGTACTTCCTTGTTCTCGCGTTTCAGCACGCTGCACAGCCCGGTGACAACACTCTTGCGCACTTCGCTGCTGTTTTCCTGCGCGGCAATCAACAGCCCGGCGGACGCGGCATCCCCCAGCTTGCCCAGCGCCTTCGTGGCATCCAGTTGCAACGCTTCCTGTGTACTGTTCAGCGCTTCCAGCAGCCCGGACAGCGCGCGTTCATCGCGGTAACGGGTGCGCGCTGCCAGCTTCAGCGCGGCATGAATGCGCACATCCTGGCGGGTGTGTCCCATCGCCGCCGCCGCTAGCGCCGCCGTCACCAGCGGATGCTGCCCCAGCACCAGCGCTTCCAGCCCGGCGCGGCGTTCGTCCGGATTCTTGCTGTCAAGCTGTAATATGGCACTGCGGATGTCAGCGGGGGTATCGCTGGGGATGCTGATAATGCTGGAACCGTATTCGCCGCGTATATAATAGATGTGCCTGATGAGTTCCTCCCACGGACGCGCGTCAAACTCAATGAAGTCCAACATTGGCATACCGCGCAGACGGGCAGGCAGTTCAGTCGTTTTCAGCAGCACGGGCACAATTGATTTTTTCGCCCCCAGTGCATATGCCCATTCGTAGATAATTGTCTCAACCCCCAGAATCTCTGGCGTGACCACCAGCAGCAGCGCAAAGGAATCGTCCAGTGCCCGGTCCAGCTCTTCCCGGTTTTGCAGCGCCCGCAGCGGCTCACAGTCCGCTGTTTCGATGCCAGCCATGTTGAGCCGTCGAATCAGGTTACTGGCAAAGTCACTGTCGTGAAACGCATAACAGACGAAGACGTGTGACATGGAATTCCCTTGTATAACACTGCACTATGCTCAGTGTATTCCGAAGCAGCAATGATTGGTAGGCTTGTTACTTGCAGTTTAATTGAAATTTCGCTGTACTCGTCCGAATTTTCCGTAAATCTTTGGTTTCAGGAATGAAACGTTCTGGCACAGCAGGGCAGCATAGCGCCTGTGGTTTACGTTACCATCGCGTGAGCGCCCGGTAGTAATCCAAGCTGCGCTGGAGCAGGACTGGTAGCTCATGTTGAAGCGTTATCTGTGGCAAGGTGAAAGCTGGAAAGTGCGGCAGGAAGCCCAGAGCGCCAATTGATCTGCATACGGCTCCGAAGAACACCACCACTGACTGGATTATCCCCGCGATCGTGCCGAAGCCTATCCGGTGGGTTCTGCCACCACCAAAAGTGACGTTACGCACATAATACCAGCAACGCTGCTGTGATGCGGGAATGCGCCGGACACGTACAGGACTGGATCGCATGATTGTTTTGTGTTCAGCGGCGCTGACCGCGCAATTCAACCAACACTGGGCGACTGCCTGATCCTGCGCCCATTTCCGAACGCAGTTTTCCAGTGCGTGACACTCTCCACGCCTAAAGGCGGCATGGGGCAGATATAGCATGGCAAACACACCGCACTGGGGCGCTCTGTCGCTGTCAAAGTGCTGGCAAACACTCTGACACATGAACCCGAAATGCGCACTCGTTTTGAACGGGCGACAAAATTGGTCACCGCGCTCGATCATCCGAACATTGTGCGCCTGTCTGATTATGGTGTGCAGGATGAGACGTGCTATAGGTGATGAAGTATGTTGAAGGACAAACGTTAAGCGTTTTGCTGAAACATGGCGCGCTGCCGCTGGAACGCGCCCGTCAGATTCGGCATGCTATTGTGGCGGCGCTGGATTATGCCCATGCGCAGAGGCTGATCCATCGAGATGTCAAACCGGGCAATGTGATGCTCAAACCAGACAGGCGCGCTGTGCTGATGGATTCTGGGGTTGCCAAACTGCGCGACAGCAACACCGACCTGACCGAAACGGGCATGGCAGGCACACTCAGTTATGCCGCCTCGGAGCAAATCACCTGTTCAATCGGGACTGACCAGCGGGCGAATATTTACGCCCTGGGGGTGATGACCTTGCAGATGCTCCCCGGCAAACTGCCCTTTGAGAGTGGCATCGGTCAGCTTGTTTTTGCACATCTGAACCAGCCCGCGCCGCATCCGGTGCTGCTGTGTCCGCAATTCCCTGCCAGCACGGGAGCAGCGATTATGCAGGCAATCAGCAAACAGCCCGCCGAGTACCAGAGTACCGCCTACACACTTGTCAACCAACTGTGAACCCGCAGACGCAGACATGCGGCAGCAGAATCAAAAACCCCCGGGTGCCTGCCGGGGGCGCAAAACCCAAACTATTCAGTTGGGGTGACCACAACCGCGCCACGACGACGGCGGGATTTTTTGCGCAGCAGCTTGAACGCCTCTTTGCGGGCACGGCGTTCTGCTTTCTTTTCCGCCAGTTTCTCGTGCTGTTCGTGGTCATTCTTCTTTTTGTGTTCGTCTTTGTGATAATCTTTATTTGCCATAATATTCTCCGCCTTTCTGCCGCGTCCATGTGCGCTAGATGCGTACCGCGATACAGCCCAGGCTGATTTGATTGTACGCGGCGGCGCGCAGTCTGTGCAGTAGCGGATGTCATAGCTTCGAGATGACGTTGCGCGCGATACTTCTGGTAATGCTGCGCGGTAACCCTGCCAAACCGGCCGGGGCAGTATCATCCTGCACTCGTGCCAGGCGCCGTTTTCAACGGCAGTTCAACGGTAAACGCCGTCCCCCTGCCGGGCTGACTCTCCACCATAATGTGCCCCTGATGGCGCATAACACAATCGTGAACGATGCTCAGACCCAAGCCTGTACCGCCAATCGTCTCTACGGCGGCAGCGCGATAAAACGGCTCGAAAATGTGCGGCATATCTTCCGCGCTGATCCCCATCCCCTGGTCAGTCACCACCAGCACAATCCAGTGCTCGCGCTGGCTGAGATTCAGCCGGATTTCGCTGCCTTCAGGCGAATACTTGACCGCGTTGGACAGCAGGTTGAGCAGAATGCGGCTGACCAGAATCTCGTCAATCAGCACCTCAGCGGCATCTGCCGTATTGCTAAAGATGAAGCGCTGCCGCTTGTCGGATGTATCGCGGATTTCATTCAGGCTTACCTGACACAGAATCGCCAGATTGACCGGAGTCAGGCGCAGGATACGGTGATTGAGATTGCTTTTGACCACCATCACCGTGTCGTCCAGCAGTTCCAGCGCGTACTGAAGCTGGTGTTCGATGGAGTCGAGCTTTTCGCGGCGCTGTTCACTGCTGATACTGTCAAAATAACGGCTGAGAATATCGCGCGAGGTGGCAATAATCGCCAGCGGTGTGCGCAGATCGTGCGAGAGCGCGGAAATCGTCTGCTGGATCAGCGCATTCTGTTCACGTTCCTTGCTGAACTGCGCTTTCAGGCGTTCATGCGCCAGCAGGAACTGTTCATTACGTTCGCGGTCGGTGATGTCGCGCTTGATCGCAATAAAATGGCTGATTTCGCCCAGATTGTTGTAAACCGGGGTAATCGTCTGTTCTTCGGTATACAGTAAGCCATTCTTGCGCCGGTTGACCAGCTTGCCAAACCAGACCCGCCCGGCAAGGATCGTATCCCACATCGCTTTATAGAATTCTTCGCTGTGTACACCGGACTTGACCAGACTGTTAGGGTTCTTGCCACGCGCTTCTTCCTGCGAATAACCGGTCAGCCGCGTAAAGGCAGGATTCACCCATTCGATGTGTGCATCACGATCCGTAATCACGATGGCATCAGCGGTTGCCAGCAGCGCGCTTTCCTGTAACTGCGCCTGCTGGCGGATTTCCATCAGTTCGGTGATGTCTACCCCAATACACTGAATTTCGTCCAGCGCATCGTCTGCGCCGGTCAGGGCAACAAACTCCCAAAGAGTCCAGCAGGTTCTGTGCATTCGGCTGGGCTTACGCAAAATCACCTGTACCGGGACGCCGGGCTGCTGCACACAGGCGATAACGGCATCCACCGTTTTTTCGTGGTCTTCCGGAATAATCGTCGGCAGGCTGGGCTGACCGATGATACTTTCCGCCTGCGGGTACATCCAGCCGAAACGCTCCAGAAAGGCATGGTTGGCATAAGTGTAATTGCCCTCCATGTCTGTGCGAACGACGAAGGCAGTCTGCGATTCGATCAGTGAGCGCAGCCGCGCCTCGCTCTGGCGCAGCGCCTGCTCTGCCTGCATCTCCTGGTGAATATCGAGCCAGTAGCCAATTAACTCGATGGGTTCACCGCTGGAATCGCGCATCATCTGCACTTCAGCGCGCATCCATTTGTAGCTGCCATCGGCACACAGGTAGCGATACTGCTGCGAGCTGTATCCCGTAACCGGAATAGTTGCCATCAGTTCAAAGACTATCGGCGCATCTTCGGGGTGCAGCTTGCTTGCCCAGAAGGTTGGGTCGCTGGTAAACGCCTCTGGGGGATAGCCGGTGATTTTTTGCACATTTTCGCTGGCAAATGTCGCGGCATAGTCACCGCCGGAGCGGGCAGTGAAAATCACCGCAGGGGTGTTGTTCAGCAGATAACGCAGCCGCGCCTCACTTTGCAGCAGCGCCTCCTGCGCCTGCCTGCGCTCGGTGATATCCTGAAACGTGCCGTGCAGCCGCACACAAACACCAGCGCGCATTTCGGGCATCCCAATGCAGTGTACCCACAACGGCTTGCCTGTCCGCGTGAAAAAGCGCAGTTCAAGGTCATAGGCGATGCCCTCTTGCCGTGCGCGGCGCACCGCCTCGGCAATCACGGGCTGGTCATCAGGATGAAAAAAGGTGATGGCGTCGCTCAGTGTGGGCAGATAATCGTCGGGAACTTCGTGAATCTGGCGCGTGGTGTGCGTCCAGTAAACGGTGTCGGTTTCCAGGTCCAGATCCCAGCCGCCCACACGCGCCACCATCCCCGTTTCAATCAGCAGTTCCTCACTGCGGCGCAGCGCTGTCTCCGCCTGTTTGCGCCCGGTGACATCGTACTGCACAGCGACAACTTGGCGCAGGCTTCCCTGCGGATCGTACAAAGGCACCAGCCGGATTTCATTCCAGAACAGCGAACCGTCCTTGCGATAATTGCGCACCAGCGCCTCGCACGGCGTGCCATCAGCCAGCGCGCGGCGTATGATGTCCAGTCCAGGCTGATCCTGATCGGTCCCCCGCAGGAAGCGTGGATTGCGCCCCATAACCTCTGCGCGGCTGTAGCCTGTCTCGTGCTCAAAGGCAGCGTTGACATATTGAATCGGCAAGTCTGGGCTGGTGGCATCGCACAGGACAATCGAAACAGGCAGCGAGTCGAAGCCGGGATAGTCGGGCTGCGCGACAGGTGCTGCCGGGAGTTCAGTATCCAGCCACCGCTGGAGCAGTGTTTCTATGGCAAGCCCGGTCTGTGCTGCCCGCGCCTGCAACCGCCGGATCGTTTCATCGGTGAAGTGAAGTGTTGGCATACGGCGTAATCATTCAGTTATGTTGCAAATTCAACGCTAAAGAAGACAAACTGCTGCTGGTATACAGCACCCCATGCATATGACAGGTCATCATTGAAATACAGACGTTAATGTGCATCGGTAGCCCAATACTTTAGCGGGATTCGCCGCATATTGCAATATGTCGAGTATTGATTTACGCACAAATGTGATGGAGTCTCAGTAAGACCACTGCCGTCACGGCAGGGCAAGGGGCAGCTCTACCGTAAACACGGCACCGTGCTGGGGCTGGCTTTCTACATGGATGCGCCCCTGATGCCGTTTGATACAGTCATGCACAATATTCAACCCCAGTCCAGTACCACCGATACGGTGTGCTGCCTGCGCCCGGTAAAACGGTTCGAAGATGTGTGGCAGGTCTGCACTATCGATGCCGATGCCGTGATCTTTGACACGCAGCACAATCCAGTGCTCGCGCTGGCTGAGACTCAGCCGGATTTCGCTACCCGGTGGCGAAAATTTGACCGCATTAGACAGCAGGTTAATCAGAATACGGCTGACCAGCGTTTCGTCCACTAGCACCGTTTTAAGGTGTCCATCGCTGTCAAACCGCAGATGGTGCTGCCTGCCGCTGGTTTCCTGAATCTCGTTGATGCTGATCTGGCAAAGTGCCGCGAGATTCACTGGCTCCGGCTGAAAAACGCGCTGCTCAAGACTGCCTTTCACTGTCAGCGACAGGTCATCAAGCAGTTGGGTCACATAATGCAGTTGGCGGTCAATCGAGTCCAGTTTCTGGCGGCGCTGCTCTGGGTTCAGGTGGTCAAAATGGCGCTCCAGCGTGTCTTTGGCTGTAGCAATCACCGTCAACGGTGTGCGCAGATCGTGCGACAGCGCCGAGACTGCCTTTTGCATCAGGGCGTTGAACTCCTGCTCTTTCTTCAGGTTCGACGTCAGCCGCTGCTGTTCCAGCCGCAGTTGTTCCGCCTGTTCGCGTTCGGTGACATCCTGTTTGATAGCGATAAAATGTGTGATTCTGCCCGTCAGATCTGCAACCGGCGTAATCGTCTGCTCCTCAACGTAGAGATTGCCGTCCTTGCGGCGGTTGATCAGCCGCCCCTGCCAGATTTGACCGGACTGCACAGTTTCTTGTATGCGATCATAAAAGGCGCTGCCCTCCACGCCAGAACGCACAAGCTCCTCCGGGTATTTGCCGAATGCCTCGTCCAGCGTATAGCCAGACAGGCGCGTAAACGCAGGATTGCACCATTGAATACGGTTCTCGTGATCGGTGATGAGGATCGCGTTGGCGGCGGCTTCCAGCGCGGCATTCTGTAACCGGAGCTGGCTTTCCGCTCGGCGGCGTTCGGTAATATCCGCGATCATGTTCAGCGCGCCGGTATATTCCCCCTGCGCTGCCAGCAGCGGGCTGGCAGAAACAATCGTCCAGACCTCGGCACCATCCTTGCGCACAAAACGAAAATCCGTCTGTGCCGCGCTGCCCTGGCGCAGTTGGCTCAGATGACGCTGCGCCTCGACACGCCCCAGTTCATCCATAAAGTTCAGTTGTTCGCGTCCCAGCAGTTCTTCAGGGGTATAGCCCAGCATCTCCGCCATGCGCTGGTTGACAAATGTGGTTTTGCCGGCGGTGTCGAGCATCCAGATGCCTTCCTGCGAAGTCTCGACAATCAGGCGATAGCGTGCCTCGCTGGCGCGCAGGGCAAATTCCGCCAGCTTTTTGTCAGTGATCTCTGCTGCATAAATCATCGCGGCAAAGGGGCGTCCGCTGCTGTCGCGCACGGGCTGGATGCTGGTACGAAACCAGCACTGTTTGCCGGCAATAATCACCGCTGGTTCCAGCACCATGCCCTGTTCGCTGTCAATCACCATTTGTACATCGCGCAGAATCTGGTTTGCTTCGGCAGGAACAAACAATTCGGTCACTGTTTTGCCGACGAGCGCTTCCGGAGCGACCCCGAACGGCGCGGCGGCAATCGCGTTGACAAATAGATAGTGCCCGGCATAATCCACCATCGAAATTGATGCATCAGCACTTTCGATCAGGCTGCGATATTTTTCTTCGCTGGCGCGCAGGGTCTGCTCCGCCTGTTTGAGCGTGGTAACATCGCGCACAATGATTGCCAGCAGTCGCCCCTGTTCAGTCTGCACCGGGAACGTCTGCACCTGCAAGCAGCGCTTTTTCTGATCAGCCAGCGTCAGTTCGTATTCAACGATATTGTCAATCCAGGCGGCATGCCCGGTTTTAAGTGCCTCCAGGGTAGACAGCCGGGTCGCCGCATAGTCCGGTGGGAGATTGCTGCGCGCGATGATGTTGTGCTGTACATCCCAGACCGGTTTGCCCAACACGTCCCGACGATCAACACCGGTGAGCTGTTCCATCGCCCGGTTCCAGTCGATAACTGTGCCGTCAGCATCAGCCATCAGGATACCTTCATACGATTGCTCAACAAACAGGCGAAACTTTGCTTCGCTGTGGCGCAGTGCTTCTTCCGCCTGCTTACGTTCGGTGATATCGCGCACGATGTTATAATAACGCACGACCCGTCCCTGCTGCGTATCCCAGACGGGATGCCGGGATGCACTGATCCAGATATATGCGCCGTCGCGCTTGCGAATGCGATACTCGCTGGTCGTCGGCTCGTTCTTCAGGGTGCGCGCAATATCCTGTCTGACCCGCGCCAGATCGCCGGGGTGGGTGATGTCCCATAGATCTGCTGGCACCTGATCGTAACCGACGTGTTCGAGAAACGCTGTGCCGGTGACCCATTCGGTTTCGAGGCTGCCATCGGGATTGACCCGGTGCGCCAGAGCAAAATCGGACATGAGTTCAGTCAGCAGTTTGTAACGTTCTTCGCTGGCGCGCAGTGCTGCTTCTGCCTGTTTGCGCTCGGTGATCTCCAGCGCCGTGCCCCACAAACGCACAAGATAACCGTGCTCGACGATGCCCACGGTGTTGCTCAAAAACCAGATCGGGCTGCCCTGCGCGTCGTATTCGAGCGTTTCCTCATTGAATGATCGGTAGTCATTTTCGATCAGCCGGCGAAACGCCGCACGGTTAATCGGGTTATCCTTGCCGCCGTGCGCTTCAATCAGGCGCATGCCGATCATCGTCTGCACTGAGGGGAGGCGGTACATATCCACCAGCGCCTGATTGCATTCTGCCATATAGGCATTGGCATAAATCAGGTCAATCTGGTCTTCAACTGGCAGCGATATATCAATCGGATGGTCAAACTCGGTGCGAGAAATGCCCTCAAAACTGTGGGTGATAAACGCGGCATAGCGTTCTTCACTGGCGCGCCGTTCAGCCTCTGCCTGTTTACGTTCGGTGATATCGCGCGTAATGCCGCAGATATATGTTTTGCGGCTGACCTGTATCGCAAATATCTCGGTCTCTACAATGCGAATCGTGCCATCCGTCCGCCGGATGCGATGTTCTGGAAAGACGGTATTCCGATCATCATCCGAAACGCCGGCAACGGCGCGGTCCAGTGCCGCGCGATACTGGCGCACTTGCTCCGGGGTTCTGTGGTCATCAGGGAGCAAACCGGTGGTCACCTCAAGAAAGGATTTGCCCAGCACTGCCTCGCGCTTCAGACCCGTCTGCGCTTCGCTGGCGGCATTCCAGGTGATGATACGCTGTTGATCATCCAGAATGCGAACCCCATCGCGTGAACGTTCAATCAGGGCACTGAGCATTTTTTCGCGTTCATGCAGATCTTCTTCGGCACGGCGCTGTTCGGTGATATCGCGGTTGACCGTCACGCCGCCGACAATCTCGCCCTGCCGGTCGCGCGTCCAACTGACTGCCGCCCAGATATGATGCTGCTGCCCCGCTTTGTCCCACTGCCGGATTTCGCCCTGCCATGCGCCCTGGGCGATCAGCGCTGCCACTGCCTGCGCCTGCCCTGCGCCAAGCCATTCGGTTTTCAACAGGTCGTCAATCTGCTGCCCCAGCGCTTCAGCCGCGGTCCAACCGTAAATCTGCGCGGCGGCTGTGTTCCAGCCGGTTATCAGCAGTTGGCGATCCATGACAATGATGGCATCGGACACTTGATTTAGCAGCGAGTCTGGCTGGCGCAGAACAGCAGCAGGCGATAGGTCAGGCGCGGGCGACACCGCCAGCCACTGCGCCAGCAGCGCTTCGAGTGTCAGGTGTTCCTGTGCTGCCCGCTGCTCCCGGCGTTCCAACAATTCTATCGGAATCGGGTTAACGTTCATGGTAACTCACCTGCCCCTGCCGCTCCTAATGCGGCGGTATGGCTGCTGTGCGATTGTGCAGCACATGACCATTTAGCGGCATGCAGACTCGGACCTTTGTACCACTGCCAACAACACTCTCAACCTGGATGCTGCCACCATGCCGTTCGATGATCTTGCGCGCAATCGGCAGCCCCAGTCCCAAACCGGGTGTGGAGTGTGCCTCGTCACGCCGCCAGAAAGTGTCAAAAATGTGTGGCAAGTCCTGCTCGGCAATGCCCGGTCCGCTGTCCTGAACCTCGAACCAGACCGAGCGATCCTCCACCGTGACTAGCGCACTGATTCTACCGCCCTGCGGAGTGAAACGGCAGGCATTGTCCAGAACTTGCCAGAAAGCGGCTTCCAGATATTCCGGACTCCCCAAAACCAGCAGCGGCAAATCGGGCATAACTGCCCATTGCAGGCTGGGACTGCCAGCGTAAAGGTTAACGATATTCTGGCAGACCTTATCCAGCAGCAGCCCCAGATCCACGGGCGATAGATCGAGCTGCGCACCGCTTTCAAGCTGACTGAGCAGCAGCAGCATCTCTACCAACCGCGTTATGCGGCTGACCTGTTCCTCAATCGCCGTGGCTTTCACCTGCCGCCGTTCAGCGTCGTCCAGCCGCGCCATTAAAAACGCTGCCGAATTGACCACTGCAAGCGGGGTGCGAAACTCGTGCGAGGCTTTTTCGATAAACGAGCGCAGCAGGCGTACCCGTTCTTTTTCCAGCGCCAGATCAAACTCGTGCTGCTGTGCCTGTTTGCGTTCGGTAATGTCCATGACAAAACCGCGCAGCACCGCGCGTCCATCCGGCGTCAGTGTTCGTTCGCCGCGATCATGCAACCAGAGCCAGCCGCCGTGTGCCTTTTGCAGCCGGTAATCAACAGCGTAAACGGAGCGCCTGCCGTCCAACAACTCTTGCACACTTTGCATCATCGGGGTGTAGTCTTCGGGGTGCACCAGCGCCGCAAACCTGGCGAAACTCGCTTCGGCAAAATCTGCCGGGTCATAACCTGCCATCGCCATTCTGCGACCGTCAAAACTCAGCCGCTGGGTGCACACATCCATTTCCCACCAGGCAATCCGCGCGGCTTCCACCGACGATTCTAGCTGCGCATTGGCGGTTTTCAGCGCCTGCTGGGTTTGCCACAGTTCGGTCATATCACGCACAATTGCCAACACCTCATCTTTGCTGACGGGGACAATCCGCCCTTCAAAGTGATGGGTTACACCCGCCAACACCAGCTCATACTCCAGGCGGGCGCTGTGCCCGGTGCGCGTGACCTGCGCAATTGCTGCCATATGCTGCCGCGCAATGCTGGCGGGCAACACTTCTTCCACCGATTTGCCCAGGAACATTTCAGGCGGCACTGCCAGCAGCCGGGGATCAGGCGTGTGGTAATCCAGATAAGTGCCGTCCACACCGATGCGGAACATCAGGTCAGGAATGGCACGCAGCATTGCCCGCTGGCGCTCCTCACTGCGGCGCAGCGCTTCTTCAGCCCGCTTGCGTTCGGTAATATCCACCGCTGTGGTAAAGTTGCAGGGAATATTGTTCAGGGTCAGGATTTCGGCGGACATCAGCACAGACAGCGGCGTGCCATCACGGGTGTAGATTACGGTTTCTGCATTGTGGACAGTTCCCTGGTTCCTGAGCCTGCCAACGACCTGCTCGCGGAATTCGCCATCCATACCCAGCACTTCCATCGCCGTTTTGCCGATGACTTCATCCGGTGTGAAACCGAGCTTTTCGTAAAATGTGCGGTTGACCTCAATATATTCGCCGGTTTCGATGTCGCTCAAGCCGGCGATGGCGGGATTGGCATGAAACGCCAGCGCGAACTTCTCTTCAGAGATTTTCAGGTCGGACAAATCCTTGCTCACGCCGAACAGTGCCGGCTGCCCGTTCCACAACCCGCGGGTGATATAGGTTTCCACCGGGATGAGCTGACCATCGCGGGTTTGAATGGGTACCGGGCAGTAATCCAGCAGACCTTGCAGCATCTCCGCGACGATCCGCGCGGCTTCGGCGCGCCGTGCCGGGGGATGCACCATCAACACCGGCTGGTTGACCAGCTCCTCAAACGAGTAGCCCAAGCGCCGCAGCACGGTCTGGTTGACTTCCAGAATCCTGCCTTCTATGTCCAGCACAAAGAGAAAGTCCTTGATGGTATCGAACAGGGTGCGAAAATTGATTTCACGGTCGCGCAGTGCTGTTTCGCTGCGTTTGCGCTCAATCAAGTGCCCATAAGTGCTGCCCAGCAGGGCGAGCAGTTCGGTTTCATAGGGACGTGCCGGTTTACCGCTGACATAATTATCCGCAACCAGATACCCCAGCGCGTGCTGACCATTCCACACCGCCGCCGCGACTTTCCAGCCTGTGCCAATGACCGCCCCATCATCATAAATCGGCGCAGTTTCCCAGAAGCGCACATGCTCCGGCGCGTTAAGCACGGCATTTGTCCAGTGCCCCGCCGTGACCGGCTCGTTGTAATAGTGTTCGGCGCGCAAACTGCCGTGCTGATCTACGCCATAAGTACCGAACAGGGTTTGCTGCGCCTGATCCAGCAAAAACAGGGCAAACCGTTCAACGCCTAAACGCTGTTTGGTCAACAGCACCATCTGCCGGTACAGCGTATCCAGATCCTCAATCTGGCTCAGTTCCAGATGCAGGTGTTGCAGCGCCCGCATATCTTCGAGAAATGCCCGCTGAAACGCTTCTGCCTGCTTGCGTTCGGAGATGTCGCGCACAACACTCTGAATATGAAGCGGCTTGCCGTCAGCGTCGGAGACGAGTTCAACGTTGATCTCAACGATAATCTGGCTGCCATCCTTCCTGCGGAAGCGACGCTCGAACAGGGGGATGTGCTCACCAGCAAGCATTCTTTCACGGATATGCTCGCTCTTTTCTACCTCAGCAGATAAATCCCGAAACGTAAGCTGCCGAATCTCTGCTGCCGAATAGCCCAGCATCTCCGCTGCGTGCTGGTTAACTTCGATGTGTTTGCCTTCGAGATCGAGAATAAAGACGGCATCATGCGACTGCTCAAACAGGTGATGGTAGCGGCTTTCGCTGAGCAACCGCGCCTGCTCCGACACGTGCAGTGCGTC
>DAOTWP010000312.1:0-21879 GCA_034435675.1 Anaerolineae bacterium | reverse complement strand
GTGACGTGTGCCAGGGCTGCCCGAAGTCGTATCGCGCGGCGCTGCCTGTTCAGCAGGGGCGGCACGGTCAGCGCGGGGGGCTGCTTCGTGCTTTTTCTGCGGCGGGGCGGGCGCGGCTTCTTCACGGCTGTCGAAGTCGCCTGCTGCCTCCTCTGCTTCGACAAGAATTTCGTCAAATTCCTGATCCGGCAGTCCCTGCCACTCGCCAGCGCCGAAGAAGTCCGGTTCGGGTTCTGGCGGCAGCAGATCGCTGACGCCGGCAGCGACCGCCTCACTGGTTGTTGCGGGTTCGGGGCTGTCAGCAGCCGACTGCCCCTCCGCCGCATCCACCAGCAGCGGCGCGACAGCATCAGCAAATGCCTGCATCTGCGCTAACTGTGCGGGCGTGAGGATGCCGCTGCGCAATTTCTGATCACCATACAATGTGCCGATGACCGAGCCGCCGGAACGCAGCGGCACGGCGGCAATCACGCGCAGTTGGTGCATGATAATGTTCGTCCCCGCCGAAAAATGCGGATCCTGCTCGGCGCTGCTGGTGATTAATGCGCTGCCACCGTCGGCAGCTTCCTGCGCCGCGCTGCGGGCATATTCCACCGCTGCCGGGTCGAGGTCAACGGCGGCGCGGGGCTGGAGAGCCTGTCCATCTGCCCCGCGCAGCGCCAGAAACCCGCGCTCTGTACCGCTCAGCTGCATAAACGCCGTCATGATGCGCTGCGCCAGACCCGCCGGAGCATCTGCCGCCGGAATTTCTGCCGCCGGAGCATCTGCCGACAGCAGCGCCCGCAGAATGTCGCCTGCCGCCTGCTGGACTGCCGCGTCTGTGTGCAGCAGCAGCCCGGCAAGGGCGGGCAGGGTTGCGGGGTGCAGCAGCGCGTCAAGCTGCCCTGCCAGCAGCGCCAGCGCAGGCAGCAGCGCTGCGGTCTGGCTGCCGGGGTCGGTGAGAACCGCTACTAGTTCCTGCAAGCTTTGTCGCGGATGATCTGCCATTGTGTTACTTCCTGCCCATGTAAGCCCTGAAGCAAAACATCATATCACCGAACAAGCGTACCTGGCTGTTGTACGCTTTTTGTAGAACCGGGTGTGCTTACTCGCCCCGGGTGGGCGTCTGTTTAGCGGCACTGTCCCCGGCAATCTTGCGGAAAATGCGCTGTGCTTTATCGGTGCTGACCATCTCGTCCGGCTGGGGTTCGGTGTCGTTCAATGCGGCATGGGCGTCTTCGGTGCCAATTTGCCGCAGCGCCTGTTCCGCCGCCCGGCGCACCTGCCAGCGTTCGTCGTGGCGCAGCGCCGCCAGTTGGGCAACTGCGGGGGCATGTTTGAGGTCGCCAAGCTGACGGACCGCGTTCACGCAGGTGTCGGTGTCAGCGCTGCTCAGCGCCGCGAGCAGCGGTTGCAGCTCTTGCGGGTTAGTCATGGATAGGTTCCTTACAAAGCCGTCAAAATCCTCTCATTTTTATCATACGCTATTTTGCGAAGCGCCGGTCAACAATTGTGTGTAAAAACACAGCAAACACCGGGCACGCGGCGGCGTGCCCGTGTTGTGTGCTTCTTTCTGCTGCCTGCGGACTAATCGCCGGGCTGGTAGCCCATATCCCTGAGGGCAAAGATAGCAACCATGCCTACCTGGGGGTCGGGGTCTGCCAGCGCTTCGAGCAGTACGGAGACGCCGGAGTCACCGAGCGTTTGCAGCGCGCGTGCCGCTGTTTCGCGCACTCTGGTATCGCGGTCACGCAGGGCGTCGCCCAGCGCGGACGCTGTGCCACCACTGCCGGTGCGCCCCAGCGCTTCTGCCGCAAACCGGCGTACTTCCGGGTCAACGTCAAGTAGTGCCACGCGCAGCCCCGGCACGGGGTCGCAGTCGGCTGCCAACTGCTTCAGCGTCAGCGCAATTTTACCGATTGCCTTTGCTGCGGCACGGCGCACCAGCTTGTTCTCGCTGAGCAGCGCGTCAATCAGCCCATTCAGGGCAGGTTCGCCAATGCGAATCAGCGCGTTTGCCGCCGCCATGCGCACCCACAGGTCATCATCGCGCAGCGCCCCCAGCAGCCCCGGCACACTGCGTTCACGCGGGACTTTGGCAAGCGCCAGCGCCGCCTTGTAACGCACCAGGGCGGTCTCGTCGGTCAGCGCTCCTTCAAGCTGCGGCACTGCCGGGCTGTAGGCGGCTTGCGCGAGTGTGTCAATCGCCGCCGCGCGTTCATCGGGATCGTAGCTGCTGAGCAGCCCAATAGCCCGCTGGATTTCGGAGTCATGCATCATGGTCCACATACCTGTATGTACACACCTTTCGGGAATATGACGATTATAACACGTTTGACGGGTCAGTTGAGGGTGGATACAGCACGCGGGGCAGGTGCGCCAGTCGTCTGCCTACACGCTGTAGTGTCTAGAAGCGGTCAGGCGGGGTCGGCTTACGCGGCAGCGGCAGGAATCAACACACTTCTTATGGAACGGGCTGGCTGCATTTGCCGTGCTGCCTGTCGAGGGGCAACGCATGCAGTGCCCCGCGCGAAAATCATTGACGACTCACGGTTAGTACATTCACCTTCTGAGCAAATGCTTGCCTGACCAGGGTGATTAATCCCCGTGTCCGCAACCCTACAGGCGAAAGTCCTGCGCATGGTTCGCGCGCGGCATGGCTGGCACTCAGGGCAGCGTCAGCGGGGTTTCGTCGCCGCCGGGGTCGTCTTCCCACAGGAACAGGCGCGTGTCGCCAATGGTCACCACCTGCCCAATCTGCCAGGGCGTCGGCGTGTTCGGCACCAGGGTGTTGTGTTCCAGCAGCGTGCCGTTGGCGCTGTAGAGGTCGGTCAGCAGCAGGGTAGTGCCGCTGCTGGCATCCAGCCGCAGATGCACCCGCGAGACGCGCGCGTCGTTAAGCACGATGTCGCTGTGACGCGGGCTGCGCCCAACTACCAGCCGCAAGCGATTGAGTTTGATTAGAGAAATGTGACGCGACTGCCCATGTTGCGGTACAATCTCGATTGCGAATGCTATATTGCCCATAGTTGTTTGTAGCAATTGCATAACTGATCGTTGCTCAGGATTTGGGGGGACAGCGGCAACAACGGCAGCAGTCCTTCAATCCTGATTTTAACACGATGCAGGTTTATGGATACTTTAGACAAATTGCCTGCTGCTTGTCAAAGGGCAGATGAGCATGTAAAATCAGGGGGTGATTTGTGCAGAAATTAACAAAGCTGGACAGCACCCTATAGCATTATCGTTATCGGTTGAGTAGTATCGGACTGCGATTCGGGAACAGGCGGCGGCGCATTTTGCTGCCTGTGCCACAGGAACGGCATGTGGGGCTATGCTGTTGGTGTACTCAGGACGCCTGCGAAAATCACAGTACCCACAATTGGGGCTAACACTCACGAAATCCTCATCGGTTACCATGCAGGTTTATTTGAGTAGGATAGTGTTGTGCTATGAAGCGTGGAAACACAAACGAACGCAACCTTAATCTGGTGTATCTGGTGGCTGCGGGCGCGGGGTTGGTGTTGGGCGGCTGGCTGCTGGCGCAGTTATCGCCGCTGGCATTGCCCGATCAAGCGTCCGCCGGTGCGCGCCAGATTGACGGTCTGTTCCGGTTCATGCTGTTCATCGGCGGGGCAATCTTCTTCCTCGTGCAGGGGCTGCTCATCTACTCGATTGTACACTTTCGGCGCAGACCGGGAGATGCCAGCGATGGTCCACCCATGCACGGCAGCGTGGTGCTGGAAATCACCTGGACGATTATCCCGGCAATCATCGTCACCGTGCTGGCAATCTATGCTTACAGTGTGTGGACGGACCTGCAAACCGAGCAGGACAACGAGACGGTCATTTATGTGACCGGGCAGCGCTTTGTGTGGAACTTCGCCTATCCCTACACCCCGCCGGATGACGCGCAAGCGGTGCAGGGCGACAGCACGGCAGAAACCGTCATGGTGCAGGACACCGGCGCGGAAACAGAAGCGGACGCCGCCGAAGGTGAAGCCCCCGCAGAAGCCTGGCCCCCCGTGACGACATTCTCCGATGGGCGGCTGCACGTCTATATCGGGCAGCATGTGGTGCTGGAAATGCAGTCCGCAGATGTGATTCACGCCTTCTGGGTGCCGGCACTGCGCCTCAAACAGGACCTGATCCCCGGACGGACAACAACCCTGCGCTTTACCCCCGTTGCCGTTGAAGGCGCGACCTACCCGCTGGAATACCGCGTGGTCTGTGCGGAACTGTGCGGCGGCGGACATGGGCAGATGTTCAGCTATATTATCATCTGGGAAAACGAAGACCAGTACCTTGAAAACTTCTACAACCCCGCGGTGGATCGTGTGCTGAACCCGCCTGCCGACCCCGCAGCGCGCGGCGAACAGGTGCTGCGTCAGGGGGGCGGCTTCAATGGCGAGGTCTATGCCTGCGCTGGCTGCCATACGCTGGACGCACTGGGCTGGATGGGGCAAACCGGTCCGAACCTGAACGGCATTGGGGATCGCGCTGCCAACCGCCAGCCAGGGGTCAGCGCTTACGATTATCTCTACAGCTCGCTTTACAACCCGAATGGCTATCTCGTTCCCGGTTTTAATGGCGGCATCATGCCACACTACTACTTCGAGGACAACGGCGATGCACTGTGGCAGCCAATGCCCGAAGTAGATCATCTGGCGATTGTCGCCTATCTGTGCGGGCAGACGGCAAGCGGTGAACCTGCCTGTACGGTAGATCAGGCGCAGTTTGAAGCGCTCACCGGGACGTCTGCTGAAGCAGCACCCGAAGCAACGGCTGAAGCAGCGCCCGAAACAGCGGCTGAGGCAACGGCTGAAGCGACGGCTGAAGCAGCGCCCGAAACAGCGGCTGAGGCAACGCCCGACGCAGCGCCCGAAGCAACGGCAGAAGCAACGCCGGGCAGCTAATGGAAAAATCAATCAGGTTGCCAACAAATGGGATTCATCCCCTTGTTCATAACGAAGAGCGGCTGTCTGAAAATTCTGCCGCCTTTGCAGGGGCGGGTCTGAGACCCGCCCCTACGAAAGAAATCACGAATGTTCAGTCCGCATCTGCGGAGCATTCATTTTGATTTGTCCATAAGCCGCAAGGCGCGGCATGCCTTGCCTGTACAAAGCCGGCTTTTCCAACAACACCTATGGGCACAGCCGCTGTGCCCACCAGTTGATTTCATGCTCAAAGAGGGTATCACAGGAGTCTGATTGACATGGCAACGGTTTCTATTCCATTAGAGGGCGTCCGCAGACCCGCCGCCCGTCCAAAGTTCAGCGAGTATCTGCGCTGGACGGTTGACCATAAAATCATTGGCGTGCAGTACATGGTCACTGCGCTGACGTTCTTCATCATCGGCGGCGCACTGGCGATGGCTATCCGCCTCGAACTGCTCACGCCTGACCTGGATGTGATGGTCAGCGGCACGGCGTATAACTCGCTGTTCAGCATTCACGGCACGGTCATGATTTTCCTGTGGGTTGTCCCGATGATGGCAGGCTTCGGCAATTATCTGGTGCCGCTGATGCTGGGGGCAAAAGACATGGCATTCCCCTGGCTGAATGCCTTTGCCTTCTGGCTGCTGCCGCCCGCCGGCATTCTGATGCTGCTGGGCTACTTTGTCGGCGCGCCGGAAGCCGGGTGGACCAGCTACCCGCCGCTGAGTACCGCCTTCAGTGCCGATGGGCAGACGCTGTGGGCGCTGTCGCTGCATCTGATCGGCGTCTCGTCAATTCTGGGGGCGATCAACTTCATCGTGACCATTATGAACATGCGCCCGGCAGGCATGGGCTACTTCCAGATGCCGCTGTTCGTCTGGGCGACGTTTGCGACCTCGATCATCATCGTCATGGCGACCCCGTTCCTCGCAGGTGCGCTGACGCTGCTCATTCTGGATCGCGTGGCGGGCACGACGTTCTTTGACCCGGCAAACGGGGGCGATGTGCTGCTGTGGCAGAATGTCTTCTGGTTCTACAGCCATCCCGCCGTGTATATCATGGTGCTGCCGGGCTTTGGCATTCTGTCAGAACTGCTTTCGGTGCATGCGCGCAAACCAATTTTTGGCTATCGCATGATCGCGCTGAGCAGCATGGCAATCGCCATCGTCGGCTTCACGGTGTGGGCGCACCACATGTTCACCAGCCTGCAACCGGAACTGCGCATTCCGTTTATGATTACCTCGATGATTATCGCCGTGCCCACCGGGATTAAGGTCTTCGGCTGGCTGGGTACACTGTGGCGCGGCAAGATCGCCTTCAACAGCGCGATGCTGTTCGGGCTGGGTTTCCTGTCGATGTTCGTCATCGGCGGCATCAGCGGTGTGATGCTGGCAGCAGTGCCGTTCAATTTGCAGGTGCATGACACCTATTTTGTGGTCAGCCACCTGCACTTTGTGCTGTTTGGCGGCAGCGTGTTCGCCATTTACGGCGGCATCTACCACTGGTGGCCCAAGATCACCGGGCGGATGCTCGACGAACGCATGGGCAGGCTGCACTTCGCGCTGACGTATATCGGTTTCTTCTTCACGTTTTTCCCGATGCACATGGCTGGGCTGCTGGGCATGCCGCGCCGGGTGGCGTATTATGATCCCGCATTCCAGGGCGTGAATGTGATTGTCAGCATCGCCGCATTTGTGCTGGGCATTTCGACCTTCATCCTGCTGTACAACATGGTTTGGAGCATCTTCCGCGGCAAGATTGCCGGGGCGAACCCCTGGCGCGCTCTGACGCTGGAATGGGCGACGACCTCACCGCCGCCGGTGAGCAATTTTGTTGGCGATCCTGTGCCCTTCCCCGATCCCTACGGCTACGGCACACAGGAAGCACAGGCGTATCTGGCGCAGATTGAGCAGCAGTACGACGCCCCACTGCTGAACGCCGGGCGTGATGGTGGGGAAGCACTGCCCGCCAGAACCGCCCCGCAGGGTGCGGACTAGCAACAGACCTGCGCCGGGGCACGGCAGCGCTTGATCTGCCCTGCCCCGGCGTTTTGCTTTGCGGAGACCTCTATGCGCGTTACGCAGGTTGTTGCCGGTGTTGTGCGTCATGATGATCGCGTGCTGCTGGTGCAGCAGCAGGGCAGCACTGACCCTGTGCCGAACTGGGCACTGCCCGGCGGCAGGCTGGAAGCCGGCGAAACGTTTACCGAGGCGCTGCGGCGTGAACTGCACGAGGAAACCGGGCTGACGACACTGGCAGTCGGCGAACTGCTCTTTGTGTCGCAGATCATTGACGCGGATACACAAAACCAGACGACAACGCTCGTTTTCGAGGTGGCACAATGGCAGGGCGAACTGCGCCACGAAGATGACCCTGACGGCGTAATCAAAGAGGTGCGTTTTGTGCCGGTCAAGGATGCCATCAACCTGCTGGCACTGCTGCCCTGGCGTGTGATGTGGGAACCCACCGTCACCTATCTGCGCGGCGAGGTGGGCAAGGGTGCCGTGTGGGTGTATCGTGCCAGGCACGGCGCGCAGCAGTTGGTGGAACTGGTCTGAAGCAGGCACCAATTCGAGCGTTAAACCTGCTGTGCTGCACAATAAGGATGATGCAGACTAACGCCGTAATCAGGGCATCGTTTTGGCGAGCACCCCATTGGGGATCCTACGCTGGCAGGCGTTCTCGTAGCGATGTGCAATTGCACGTCCGCTGTGCCTGCCACATCTCCCGGTTCGGGTTTACAGCCAGACCCTAAATGAAACTGAATCTGTTCGTGTAATCAAGATGAAGTCAATTCAATGAGCACACAGTACGAACTTCTGGAGCAGCAGGGCTATACCCGGCAGGAGATTATCGCCCTCAAGAACCGCCGCACGGGGATTGCCATTTTTCAGGGCACGTGGATTCTAGCCTTTGTCTGTCTGGTGATCGTGCAGTTATCCATTCGCGGCACTTACCCGGTGTGGCCCCCCGAAGGCGTGCAAGCGCCGAACGCGCTGCTGCCGTCCTTCGCCACCCTTGCGCTGCTCGCCAGCGTGTGGCTGGTGCGCGGGGCGCTGCGGGCAGTGCGCGCCGACCAGATCGGGGAATTCCTGAACGGCTGGCGTTTTGCGCTGGCGCTGGGCGCGGCGTTTGTGCTGGTGATGATTTACCAGTTTATCAACCTGCCGGCGGCGCCAGAGGCAGTGCAGTATACCAATGTCTCGCGCCTGCTGATTGGGTATCATGGGGTGCATGCCATCGCCATTGGCGCATACATGCTCAACGTCTATCGCGGCGGGCAGCACAGGCTGTATGGCAGTCGCAATTTCTGGGCAGTGGAAGCGGCGGCAAAATTGTGGTACTTTGTGGCAGTCGCATGGCTGCTGTTTTATTTTGTTTTGTACTGGATTTAGCGATCAACGCTCCAGGAGGGATACAATGCAACCCGGATTGACTCGCGCGGTGCCGCTGGCTGTGGTCGGCTTTTTGCTGGGGGCACTGGTGACCCTTGTGCTGCGTGGTTTGCAAACTGTCGAGCCGGTCTGGGATCCCGGCGTGGCAATGACTCTGGCGGCATTTTTCGCGGCGTGGTTTTTTGTGTGGGGCATGGGTGCGTTTGACCCCAAAATGAGCGAACATGCCACCGGGCACGACCACCCCGCGCCGCATCCCGAAAGCGAAGCCACCCCGGTGCAGCAGCTTGGTTACGGCATCTGGACGGTAACGTTCTGGGTGCTGCTGCTGGTGGTGGGTTTGCTGCTGCTGACCAACCTGCCCGGTATACCGACGCTGATTATTTCCAATGATCCCAACGCACAGCCCAGCGCCAACGGCTTCCAGACCGTTGAGCTGTTCGGGCAGGCGGTGGAAGTCAGCCAGTTCGGGTTGTTCCTGCTGGTGACCGGCTGGACACTGCTGTCGCTGGCGCTGATGGGCGGCGTGATTGCCTTCGTCTTCTTTGTGCTGTTCCGCGGGGTTGAAACTTCGCGAGCGATGGCAAAAGCCGGGGTGATTGACACCCGTATGCCCTGGTATGTGGGCATTCCCGTGCGCCTGACACGCTTCGGGCTGCGCATTGGCGGCAGTATTTCGGCGTTCCTGCTGGGCATTTTGCGCCCGCGCGGCAAGCAGTTGAATTAGTCGCTATCCATAGACCCGGACGTGGGGATTGTGCAATTCAAGAATTTAATCGAATAACATTTTTCGCAGGGTTGAAGCATGCTTCGACCCTACCGGTAACCTGATTATTTTCTTAAAGAGCATAATCCCCTTGCTCGAAATGTTGAGTCTAGGGATAGTATTTTGACACAGCGGGAGTCACAAATCGTTGTTGTCTGACCGCAGGGTAAATCCGATGAATAGAGCATCCTGACGAGGGTTTTATGACCGAAATGAGCATCCAAACGGCACAGACTGCCGCCCCCGCTGCGCATGACGCGCACGACGGGCATGGGGCGCTGACCAAAGAGCGTATTTTTAACTCCAAGCTGGCAATGTGGTTGTATCTCGGTTCGGAAGTGATGATCTTCGGCGCACTGATCGCCGCCTTTGTCGTTTTCCGCCTGACCG
This sequence comes from Anaerolineae bacterium, assembly GCA_034435675.1. Lineage (GTDB taxonomy): Bacteria > Chloroflexota > Anaerolineae > Aggregatilineales > Phototrophicaceae > DAOTWP01. Next base: position 12,412 of record DAOTWP010000312.1, on the reverse strand, counting down.
AAGCCGGTTATGAGCAGGTGCATTTTGTCCATGAAGAACTGGGCATTCTGCTGGTGAGCTTCAACACCTTCCTGCTGCTGGCGAGCAGTTACGCAATGGTGATGAGCCTGCGCGCAATCCAGCGCGACAACCTGCGCGGCTTCACCTTCTGGATGGGCGGCACGGCACTGCTGGGTGCCATCTTCGTGCTGCTGCAATATGTCGAGTACAGCGAACTGGCGCGCATCGGCATGACGATTGAAACGCCCTTCGGGTCACACTTTTACCCGCCGACAGCATTCCACGGCGCACACGTGATCGTTGGCGTGCTCTGGGCGCTGGTGCTGGTCTGGCGCGGCAACCGTGTGCCCACCCGCTACGGGCGGCATAACCATCTCGGCATCGAGATTTTCGGACTGTACTGGCACTTTGTTGATGTCGTCTGGATTGTGCTGTTCACGATCATCTACCTGATTTAGCGCCCGAAAGCCGGAAACGCGGAGGAAATACCCATGACCGATGAACATCAGACAGGACTCGTGCACGGTGCTGACCATGCCGACGATGTGCATATCCCCAGCGATACCGTGAACGTGCTGGGACGCGAAATCACCGTGCCCGGTGGCGAATATACGGTGACGTTTGGCGCGCTGGCGGTGCTGACCGTCGCGGAAGTGGCGGTGGCAGAACTGCCGGACGGCGCGCTGCATGTGCCGGTGCTGCTGGTACTGTCGATTGCCAAAATTGCGCTGGTGGTCTGGTTCTATATGCACCTGAAGTACGAAAACAAGATTCTGGGGCTGGCGCTGCTGGTGCCGGTGCTGATGCTGCTGGTGATTGCCTTCTTCCTGATGGCGGTGCCCGCCGGGTACTAAGCCGGGCGCTACTGTGCAGGCGGCAGGGACGATCTTCCCGATTGTCCCTGCACACGCGCAGCCGCCTTATCCCAAAACCGCCCGGTAGACCGCGACGGTTTGCTGCGCGACCTGCTCCTGCGTGAACAGCGCCAGCGCGCGCGCATGTCCCTGCTGTGCCAGCGCTGCCCGCAGTCCGGCGTCCTGTTGCAGTCTGCCCAGCGCCCCGGCGAGGGCGGCACTGTCCCCTTCGGGCACAATTAATCCCGCCGTGCCGATCACATCCGGAATCGCGCCGCTGTCTGAGCCGACCACCGCCACGCCGCTTGCCATCGCTTCGACCAGCACCCGCCCGAACTGCTCTTTCCAGTTGGCGCGCGTCAGCGAGGGCAGCGCCAGCACATCCAGCGTATGATACAGCATGGGCATTTCGGTAGACGGGCGCTGCGGCACAAACTCCACCTGGGCAGCAATGCCTAACTGCCCCGCCAGCGCTTGCAGATACGGGCGCTCCGGTCCGCCGCCGATGATGCGCAGCCGCCAGGGCGCAGCAAGCTGTGCTGCCGCCCGCAGCAGCAGGTCAATGCCTTTTTCGGGCACAAGCCGCCCAATGTAGCCGATTGTGAACACCGGCTGTGCTGCTGCTGGATGGCGCGTGCTGGCGGGCGTGAACAACTGTGCGTCTATGCCAAACTGCGGGATCACTGCCAGCCGCCCGGTATAGCCTTTCTGCCGCCAGACCTCCGCCGCGCTCTGCGTCCCGGCAATCAGCGCATCCAGCCGCCGCAGCGTCCAGCGTTCGCCCCAGACAAACGGGGGCGGATACTGCCGCCGGATGTTCTGCCAGCTAAACGCCAGCGTTTTTGCCCCGGCGCGGCGTGCATGGAACAGCGCCTGCCATGCCGCGAGGTTGTAGGGTTCTTCGTCAATGTGGACAAGCTGCGGGTGAAACGCGCGGATTTGCGTCCCAACGTCCCCATAATGATGCAGGTGGAAATTCCCGTTCAGGCGGATCGGCACAACGCGCAGCGTGTAACCATCGGTATAGGCGCGTTCCAGCGGCTGCTCGCCGCGTTCGTCGCGCCATGCGGGCGGCACCAGCACCAGCAACTCAACGCCCAACGCGGCGATTGCTTCCAGTTTGCGCTGGTAGATGCCGACAATACAGGCTTTGGAGAGCATCAGTACCCGCACGCGCTCAGCCTTTGTAGGCGTCACTGGTCAGCGCCCACATCGGGCGCGCATCAAAACCGGACTCGTTGCGCAAGCCAAGTTCGTAACGGTAGTAGCCGGCGGCAGCGATCATCGCGCCGTTATCAGTACACAGATTCAGCGGCGGAAAACGCACCGGCAGATCGGTTTCGGCGCGCATCCGCTGGCGCAGAAGCTGGTTAGCGCTGACCCCGCCGGTCAGGAAAATTTCGGTGACGCCGTGTTCTTTCGCGGCGCGGGCGGTCTTTTCGACCAGAATGTCCACCAGCGCCAGTTGAAAGCTCGCTGCGGCATCCGCAACGGAGACATCCGAGCGCAGTTTGGGCGCGTGTTCGGCGCTGCGTCCCTTGCGGCGCGCTTCGGCGGAAGGCTGCACGGTGACTTCGCGCAGGACAGCGGTCTTTAAGCCCGAAAAGCTGAAATCGTAGCTGCTGTCGCGCTTGGCACGCGGGAAGTTAAACGCTTTGGCGTTGCCGCTGTGCGCTGCTCGTTCAATGTTCGGACCGCCGGGGAACGGCAGCCCCAGCACGCGCCCAACCTTGTCGAACGCCTCGCCCGCCGCATCGTCCAGTGTGCCGCCCAGCCGTTCATATTTGCCATGATCGCGCATCAGCAGCAGTTCGCTGTGCCCGCCGCTGACGATCAGCACCAGCACAGGGAACAGCACCTCGCGGAAAGGCTGTGTCAGCCACAGCGCATAGACATGCCCTTCCAGGTGGTTGATGCCCAGCAGTGGTTTGCCGGCTGCCAGCGCCAGCCCTTTGGCATAGTTGATGCCGACCAGCAGCGATCCAACCAGCCCCGGTCCGCGTGTCACGCTGATGGCGTCAAGCTGGCTGTAGCCGATGCCCGCATCTTCCAGCGCCTGCTCCACCACCGTGCTGATCACTTCCGTGTGGGCGCGGCTGGCGAGTTCAGGGAAGACGCCGCCATATTTGCTGTGCAGGTCAATCTGCGAGGCGACGACATTGCTGGCAATCGTGCGCCCGTCAATGACGACTGCCGCGCCGGTTTCATCACAGGAAGATTCAATGCCGAGAATGTAAGTCATAGGAACTTATCTCTGGATGCACAGTAGGAAGTCCATGGTTAACACCGACAGATTATACATAAGCCGTGCCAGCGATTATATATCTAAAGCAAGAATTCACTATCGGGTTTTCAATTAACGAGGTGCTTAAATTAATAATTTGCCTAATCTTTATTAGCATACTTATGTTTATTGACTTTTATTGTTGTTTTTGTCAAACTCCATTGGTTTGATTATTGAGGTGGCATAATGAATGAACTAATTGCAATTTCCTATCGGCGTCATGATAGTGAGGCATTTGCAGGTCGTATCTACGATCGTCTACGACGCTACTTTTCAGAGTCAGAAATCTTCATAGATGTTGAAAGCCTACGAACAGCAGATGATTTCCACATTAGCTTGTCGAACGTGTTTGCGACATGCAAGATTCTTCTAGCCATTATTGGACCTGCATGGGAAAGTGGCGAAAGGATCATGGATGAAGCGGATTGGGTTAGAAAAGAAATCGCGGTAGTATTGAATCGTCAACAGTTGGGTGGGGACGTAACGGTAATTCCGGTTTTGGTCGGTTCTAGAGAAGATATGCCTTTTTCAGATTCACCTGCACCCTCTGCGCCTGAAGGGTTAGAAGCGTTTGGTCGCATTGTTGCTACGAAAGTACGCCATGATACGTTCACGAGTGATATGGAGAGAATACTGACTATTATTAAAACTAAGCTAAGCATAAATAATCTTGTGGACAAAACCGTAGTTCGAACTACGGGCGGTATAAGTGGAAAGCACGATCAATTCTCGCCAAGCTCATCAATTAGAGAAAAAATAAAAAGCGCAAAAAGCATAAAGATACTTGAAACTTGGATTTCACCTGTGTACCGAACAATCAAACCAGAATTAGAGTCTGCCTTAACTCAAGGATGCAGTGTCCAAGTCGTAATCTTAGATCCAGAATCCATCATATTTAGGCAGCGTAGTTTTGAACGATCCAGACCTTACCCACAGACTAATAATGAGCAGACCCAACGCTTTGAGGAGGCGTTTAACCAGTATAAAGATGGGTTAGCCCTTCTTCGGTCATTAGCTCAACTCAGTAACAATCGAGGCAAAATCGAAGTACGGATTAACAACTTTTTACCATCTTTTCAAAGCTTTCTTCTGGACGACGAGTGGGCACTTGTAGGGTTCTACTGGTTTGGAAGTTCCTCGGTTGACTCACATCACTTTGAAATCTGCGATCGGTCTAACAGGTTTGTTGAACTAACAATTAGTGAGTTTAACATGCGTTGGGATATCTCGCCAAAATACGTTGACTTACAGACCGGGGAAATCAAGCTGAGACCATAAGATGTATTTGGTTATCTGCTCTTCACCGGTCAGCGCGAACGGTTGGCGCTGGCGATATTGATCCGCACAATGACGCCCAGCACATTGACCGTGACCGCCCGCTGCCGTGAACCGGCGGCGCGGGGGCGGGGATGCACGGGCGACAGTGTGCCGCGCGGCACAGACGGCGACTCCAACTCCCCTGCCAGCAGGTCGTCCTCCAGGCTCGCCAGCAGATGCTCCGCCAGGCGCAGGCGTTCCAGCGCGGGCAGGCTTTGCGCTGCGGCGAACAGGGTTTGCAACTGCGGCGATTGTTCATCCGGGTTCATGTGTTCCTACGCTCCCCTCTCTGGACTGCCTCCATCTTACCACAGCCGCCGCCGCAAACAGCCACCAGTACGCCTCCAGCGGAAACAGATAACGCGGCAGAACGGTCAGGAAGACATGCAGCAGCGTCGTGTAGGCGATCAGCGCGACCAGCGCCAGGGTCAGCCGCCAGTGGGCGCGCGTGCGCCACATGCCCACCAGCCCCAGCACCAGCGCGGCAACATGCAGGGCGTACAGCGCGAATTTGGGCAGGAAGTTATCTGCACCCACCAGCGCCAGCAGCCCGCCGGGCGAACGGTCGCTCTGCCACCAGCCTGCCAGCAAATCGCGGAAGCTCGCCCCACCGTAGAACAGCGTGCCATGCGGCTGCAAATAGGCGTTTGCCAGCTCGCCCAGCCGCCGCCGCGCCCAGCCCAGCGGGTCCCTGCTGATCGTCGCTACAGCGCTGTTGAGCAGCACGCCCTGCGCATCTTCGCCCGCCTGCTGTTCCGGCTGCACTGCCGCGTCCACATTTTCGCGCGCGCCCCAGCCGTCTTCCAGCGCGCCATAGAGCAGGAATGCCGCGAAGCCTTCGCCGCCGATGACCAGCCGGTTGTACTTCGCCAGGTTGTAAATGGTCCAGGTGGACGCCAGCGCGGTGTAGACCAGCAGCAGCAGCAGCGCCGCGCGCAGCCCACGCCGCCAGCCCAGCGCCAGCAGCAAATGCAGCGCCAGCCCCAGCGGAAACAACAGCAGCGCCGCGCGGGTCAGTGTGCCCAGCGCCAGCAGCAGCGCCGCGACCCCCAGCAGCGCCCAGGTGCGCCGGTTCAGCCTATGCTGGTCTGCAGGGGTATGCACTGCCTTTGAAACCACAGAGACACGGAGTAAACCGAGGAATTGCAGCCAGGTTCTCTGTTCTCGCTGTGCCGCTGTGGTGAAAGCTGTTCTTTGCGCGCTATGCGCCGCTTGCTGCACAAACTGCACGTATGCCCACAGCCCCGCTGCCAGCAGAAAGATAAACAACGTTTCGGTGGCAATCTGCGCGCTTTCGACAACAAACGCCGGATGCACCGCCAGCACCGCCACCGCCAGCAGCCCCACGCGCCGGTCTGCAAAGACAATCCGCGCCGTATGGTACAGGCAGAACAGCGTCGCGGTGCTCAGCAGCGCTTGCAGCAGGCGGATGACCAGCACGGCGGCTTCTGGCGGCAGCAGGGTCTGCCAGAAACCGACAAACAGCAGATACAGCGGCGGGGTAGGCAGCGCGGCGAGAATTACCGGGCGATTTGCGCCAAACCAATCCAGATATCCCGCATCGAAGCCTGAAGCCAGCGCATAACCATTGAGCAGATACCAGCCGCTGTCGCCGCCAGCGTCGCTGTACGGTGCAAGCTGATCGCCAGACAGCACCACCACCAGGCGCAGCAGCAGCGCCAGCGCCAGCAGCAGCCCCAGAACAATATTCAGGCGTGATGCCACGCGCAAGGCACGCTGGGGGTAAGGCGTCGTGGTTGCATCAATCACTATTGCCCTCCTGCTGCTGGTGCCGCAAAGTCGAAGGCATAAAACTCGGCGTTTGTGCCGGACACGCCAGTCACGTAAGCATAGCGTGGGTCACTGATTGTCCGCACATATACCGGATCAAGCGAAGGGCGATCCGCGGGCATCAACAGATAATCCACCCCGTAACGCTGCGCCACTTCCAGCACAACATCGCGGTTTTCGTAAGGCGTCATCACCGAGCGCACGCCAAAAAAACGCAGCATGAACGGGTCCTGGGTCATCAGCACAATTTCGCCATCGCCGTTGGTGTCCGGTAGTGTTTGCGCCACTGTCACCACCTGTTCAACAAAGCCCAGATAAGCGTCCACAGCACGCGCGTCGGCACGCACCAGTTCAACCCCATTCGCGCCCAGCAGCGCCACTGTCAGCAGTCCGGCGGCAAGCTGGTGACGCGGATTGGGCAGCGCCCGTTCCAGCGCGTAGGCGGCAAGCGGCAGCAGCAGCGGAATGAGCATCAGGTAGAATTTCTTGAAACTGCCGCCTTCGCTCTTGAAAGGAACCAGCACGGTATAGAAGCCATACGCGCCCAGCAGCAGCAGCACTGCCGGGGCGAGCGTGAGCAGGCGTTTTCGATCCCGCGCGGCAAGCAGCAGCAGCGCCCCGCCCGCCACTGCCAGCGGCAGCACGGCATCCAGTGTGGTGTACATAATTTTGGCACTGGCAAACATTTCAAAAATGCGTTTGCCGATAATCTGCCCCCAGGACCACTGCGCCGTCATCGTTGCAAAGTTGACTGGACTGCTGTAAACATAGTGTTCACGAAAATCAGTCAGAAAAAACATGTCACTCAGGCGCGGTGTTGTTGGTACACCTGCAACAGCGATATTGCGCAGCAGCCAGGGAGTCACGACAAGCAGCGCGACCAGCGGCATGAGGATTGCGTATTTCCATCCGGTGCGTGTGGTCACCTGCTGGCGTCCCCACAGGGCATACACCAGCAGCGTCACAACCAGCATGGGCAGCAGCAGCGCCGCATCACTACGCACCAGATACGCCAGCCCGCCCAGCAAACCGCTGCCGGCAAAGCTCCACCAGCCGCCGCGCTGCAATCCCCGTGTCAGCAGCAGCACACTGCCCACTGTCAGCCATAGCGCAGGCAGGGTTGTGTCGGTGCGCAATGAGTTGAGCACATATTCGGGCAGCACCGCGCCGCATGCCGCCGCCAGCAGCGCCGCGCGAATCCCGACACCGAACTGGCGCACTGCGGCATAAACCAGCAGTGGCAGCAGCGCCCCCAACAGCATGAAGGGCAGCACCGCCGCATGCACACTTGTGCCCAGGAGCGTCATCGCCCCGGCGACGATTGCGCTATTCAGCGGCATCCAGTAATCATCAGGATGCACCAGCGCGTCGGGCGGATCGTTATACTGCCAGAGGTAGTCAATCGTATACCCGTGACCTTCGACCAGCCGGATACCGAGATTGTAATAATGGTTGGAGTCGCCAATGCCAGGATGCTGGATGATGGGCAGCAGTGCCAGGCGCAGCGCGAAGGCGGCAGCGCAGATCAGAAATAGGATACGGAGCGGCTTCATGGTATGTCCGGTACGCAATCAAAAATCAGCAGGTTCGCTACCGCGCCGCATTATAGTGCCAATTGAACAGCATGCCTATGATTTTCTTAGGGCTTTCGCCTATAAGCCTGAGCACAAGGGGGTTACACGCTTGTTCGGGCATGTGTTTGCTCGAAAAGCGCAAGTTCTACTTTATCCACCCGGCTACCACTGATCCAGCGGATTGGCGGCAGGCGGTTCCTCCGTGCTGGCGGCAGGTGGCTCCTCCGTGCCGGGGGCAGACGGCTGCTCTGTGCTGGCAGTGGGCGCTGCTATGGGTGCTGCTCTCTTAGGCGGCGGTTTGACCGGCAGCAGCGGTTTCTGCGCGGCAATCTGCGCGGTGGTTTCGGTTTCCAGCTCGAACAGGATCTCCCAGCCCTCAAAGCAGCGCCGCAGTTCGCCAGATTCCAGCAGGTAGGCGCGGTTGAAACCCGGCACCTGCGTCAGATAGCCCGTATGGAAGGTTTCGTAAATCACACGCCCGCCGGGGCGCGTGGCAAAGCGAATGTGCGGGAACAGTTCACGCTTGAGGAAGCGCGCCACGACGATTATATCGTAAGCTTCCGGCTCCAGATCGGTGCTGTCCAGATCAGCTTGCAGGATATTCAGGTTGTGCAGCCCGCGTGCTGCCATTTCGTCGCGCGCAATCTCCAGTGCCGTGCGGCTGATGTCTATCACATCCACCAGATAACCCTGCGCTGCCAGCCACAACCCATTTGCCGCCAGCCCTGCCGCCAGATCAAGCGCACGGTAAACACGGTCTGTGTCCACCGGCGGAACAAATTCGTACAGCAGCGGGTCCGGCAGCGGGTAAGCGCGCCGCAGTTGGGCGGATTTATAGATGGAGTCCCAGCGTACCCGATCTTCGGCGGACATCAGGAAGCATCCTTGCCAGCATAGACCGGCACATAATCCAGCGCATTTGGCAGCAGCGCCATTGTTTCGGCATCCCCCGGATACAGCGGCGCATTGGGTTTGCGCTGGCGGCGCAGGTGCAGTTGATAGGCATCGCGCACCGTCGTGAAATCCGGTTCGCGCCAGTTGTCCGGCACCGTCAGGCACGCCAGCACTGCGCGCAGCCGTTTGCCGTCCGGACTGTCCCAGTCCGGCGCACCTTCACCGCTGACCAGCGCCCGCGCCGCCTGCGCTTCTTCGCCGCCGCGCAGCACCTGTTTTGCCATACGGTTGAACAGCGCCTCCGCCCGTTTGGGGTTGACACCGCCTGCCATCTGGCGCACCGAAGCGGGCAGAGCATCCAGCGGGACGCCGCCCACGGTGCCGCCGCTGCTGCCAGCGCTGCTGACAATGGGCGCAGCGCCCGCCTGCCAGGCGCGTGCCAGCGCTTCTGCCGGGATACCGGGACGCAGACAGGACGCTAACGCCGCCAGCGGTTCAACTGCTGCCCCCTGCGTGTACACTTGCAGCGTGCCGCGATTCGCTTCCAGCGCCACCGACAGGCACAACGGGGCATCCGCCAACAGCGCAGTGAACGCGGGGGCAGCAATGCCTGCTGCATCCGCGCCGACGATAACCCGCGTCCAGTCACCTGCTGCCGGGGCGACAAACAGCCGCAGCGCCTGGGCGTAGCTCTTGCCGGGAAACCTGCCGAATGGGTCGAACAGGGTATAGCCCGACGCGGTCAGCCCCCCGCGCAGCAGGTCGGCAAGCGCGTCACGGTCGGGCGTGTGAAAGTAGAGACTGTGATATGGTGTTGTCATGAGTATTCGCAGGTGGTGGCGCATCGGGCGCTGCATTGGGCGCTGCATCGGGCGCTGCATTCGGTTCGGTGTCCGGCGCTGTATTTGCCGCCCCCGTGTCCGTCCGCTCAGCCTGCTCCTTTGATTCTGTTGTTCCGGTGATCGTGTTTGCAGACGCAGCATAACACACGATGCTGCCGGAGTCCACAAAACCGAGTTCATGGTACTGCTGCTGCTCATCCGCGCTTTCGGCAGGCGCAAAGACCAACGAACAACCGCGCTGCAATGCCAGTTTCAGCGCGCTCAGGCGCAGCAGACGCAGCAGGTCAGGTGTGCGCGCCTCTTTCATTATGGCAAAGCTGGCGAAATATGCGCTGGACTGCTGTGCGCTGTCCTGCGCGAAGGTCAGCCGCAGCGCCCCCACCGGAAAATTATAGCGGTAGACGAGGATATTCAACTGGTGCCCCTGCGCCTGCGCTGCCATTTCCCAGCCCACCGCGAACGGGTCTGCGCCGGTGCTGACCACCTCGTAATGCGCATTACGCCAGGTGTACCACCAGATCGCCATACTGCGCGGGTCCTGCACTGGCGCGATCACAACGCTGTCTGGCGTGGGGGGCGGCTTGGGCAAAATCACCTTGCTCGCGCCGCCGCTGCTGAACGCCACCAACGGCGTCTGGCTTTCGGGCTTTAAGCCCAGATCCAGCAGCGTTTTGCCAAAGGGCGGCGGGAACAGCCCTTCAATGTACATCACCCGGCGTGTGCGGTGCAGTTCGTTCAGGCGCGAAAGACCGAGTTCAATCTGATCGGTGGGTATCCACGAGGTCTTCTGGCGCGGAGTGACATAGTTCAGGGCGGGCACGGCGCTCTGCGGGTGGTGGATGACATTGACCAGCCCGGCGGAGTCGCACTGCGCGCCCATGTGCAGATGCATATTGCACAGGTGTTCCTGCACCCGCCGCAGCATCTGGCGCGAATCACGAAATTCGTCGTCAGTCATGTGAACGTTGATCCCGACTCTCTGTAGATCGATTCCAATACAAACTCAGGGCATACAAACTATCTGTAAACCCGAACAAGCGGATTAATCCCCTTGTTCAGAAAAACTGATTTATGGATAGGTTCTTAAGTTCCCTGTTTTATGCATTTTAACTGTAACAGAGATTAACGCTGGCAGTATTTCGATCCGGTTTGAAAAACCGTAGGGTTCAGGTCGAATCCTGCCTGCGCTGCCTTTCGCTCAGGCAAGCGGACGCTCGTCCGCTGCCGGGCTGCTGAGCGGCTCGTCGTCTGGTTGTTCATCGGGCACGGCATCCGGCTGGCGCAGCAGCGCCGCCCCGGTCAGCAGGGCGAACAGCAGCAGCCCCACCCCGCAGCAGGCAGGCAGCAGCAGCCCACCGCTGAAGACCTGCCCGCCGGACATGGTGATCACCGCGCAAAGTGCCCCGCCCGCCGTATGCGCCAGCAGCCAGCCGCGCCAGCCCACCGGGGGCGCAGGCAAAGCCGAGCCGGTAAACCACGCCCGCCACTGCGCCCCGCCAACTGCCGCCCCCAGCGCCGCCCCCGCCAGCCCGAACCCGACCAGCCACATGCCGCCCCCTGCACTGCTGAACAGCAGCGCCGGAAATATGCCCAGCGCCCCACCCGCGCTGCTGACGGCGATATAGCGCCCGTCAACATCTTCTTCGGCGTCGTTGAGGATACGCTGCTGCCCATATGCCGCCAGCGCCCCGACCAGCCCGCCCGCCAGCGGCAGCGCCAGCAGCAGCAGTACGCCGCCCGCCAGCAGCGCCAGCAGCAGTCCAACGCCCAGCACCACAGCCCCCGCAAACAGTCCCGCGCCCCAGCCCAGCACATTCGCCAGCACCCAGCGCAGCAGAAAATTACGCCGGGTCACGGTGTCCCAGCCTGTTGATCATCGCGGGCAGCAGCTGTTCGGCAGCGGCAAGCGCCTGCTGTGACGTTTCGACCTCACCGGCGATGGCGTCCAGCCGGTCCTGCGCGGCTTCAAGCTGTTTCAGCACGCGGTCGCGCAGGTCTGCCTCTTTGCCGGTCGCTTGCAGCGCGCCGAGGTTCTTGCGCTGCTGCTCCTGCTGCTCATACAGGCTGCGGGTTTCTTTTTCGAGCGCCTGCTGGTGCTGTTTTTCCTGCTGGATGCGCTGGAGCGTTTCCAGCAGTTCGCGCAGGTGGGCAAAGGTCGCCTCGTCAATAAAACGCTTGCTCAGGTACTCCTGCACTTGCTTGTAACTGATATTGGTCAGGGTGTGCTGGCTGTGCGTGCGGCGGCGCAGTTTTGCGGTGAAGCCTGCCGCCCCATGCGCGGGCACCGTCACCCGCCAGCGCCGTTCCTGCGCGCTGTCCACCTGCGGCGCGGGGGTGTCGAACAGCTCAAACGACTGCTGCCAGCCCGTTTTGCCAAAGGTGCTTTCCAGCATCACGGTCTTTTCGTCGCCGGTGCTGTTTTCGAGCATATAGGCGATTTCGTAGATAGCGTACTCCTCCTGGATCAGCAGCGCTTCCTCAAAGCGCACGCCAACCATCTGGCGGTAATCGCGCGTGCGTTCGCTGACTTTGACGCCCAGTTCCACGGCAAACGGTGCATAAACTTCGCCGCCGTCCTTGGTAAATGGGATGACCGCCTCGCCCTTGTAGTCGCCATCCTCGACGACCGTCACGGGTCCGCGTTCCAGTGTCAGCCCGCTGGTGTTGGTGAAGCGCAGCGCCGCGACCGGGTGATGGGGCAGCTTTTCGCCGTTGTAGAGCAGTTCGCGCTCATAACTGACCGTGCTGCCGACAATCGGCACGAGCGCCGACTCGCCGCGTTTGACCGTCACCGGTGTGGTGACGAGATACTGGAATGTCTCGCCCGCTTCGCGCCCTTCGGCGGCAGGCGGCGCT
>DAOTWP010000311.1:0-9458 GCA_034435675.1 Anaerolineae bacterium | reverse complement strand
ATGATAGCTGCTGAAAATATACAACAGCCCCAACAGCAGCATGCCGCGCAGCCCCGCCAGCCGCCGGGCAGCCGCCAGCAGCGCCGCGAAGCCCAGCAGCGACACCAGCACCGTCACGGCGCGCGCAGTCCAGAACGGCGCGGCAGCAAACGCCCCAAAGGCTGAATAGAGCCAGATGGTGAACAGCCGCCCCTCGTCGGCGTGCGCCAGCGGGCTGAGCTGCACGCTGCGCTCGCCAAAGTAGATATGCAGGGCTTCATCAATGAATGGTGGGAAAACAGACAATGCCGTCAGCCGCGTGACGGCGTACAGCAGCAGCAGACCGGCACCGAACGCCAGCGCTGCCTGCGATTGCGACACACGCAAGAAGCATACTCCTCACTCTTTGCCGATGGATACACCTCTACAGACACCGCATGGGGTGCATCCGTTTCAGCCTGCCGGGCTTAAGGCGGGTCAATATGCATCACGCGCAGTTCCTGCTCTGCCTCTTTCAGCAGTTCCTTGAGGATGTCGAAAATCACGCCCGCCTCGCCGCTGAGCAGCCGCGCCCGCCCGCCCATTGCCTCGCGCAGGTCGAGCAGCATCACCCAGGGGTTTTCCAGCCGGTCCAGCGACACCAGCCGGTTGATTGCCACACCGCCCAGCGCCAGCGGCAGGTAAACATAGGTCAGGTCCGGCGCGCCAAACCCGGACAGCCACGAGAGCAGCCGGTTGGCGTAGTTGATGCGCTCGTTATAATCGCCCAGGTCTTCGCGCGTGCGCGTCTTGAGCACCGAAAACGCCAGCAGCACCGAATCCCACACCGCCGCCTCAAACAGATAATCCACCATCAGGTCTGCCAGATCGGCATTCTGCAAATCGGGATCGTGCGCCAGCACCTGACACAGGGTTTGGAACCAGCGCCGGTCGGCAATGTTGTAATTCGGCTCCAGGTTGGGCGCTTCATCAATCGTGTAGGTCATCATCTTGGCGATGGCGCTGACCTCACCGGGATGCAGCGGCAGCCCGCGTGTGGCAAAGCGTTCTTCCAGCGTTTCCATCAGCATGCGGTACAGCACCGCCCGCGATGACGCGCCGATCACCTGGCGGGCAACGCGCACCATCGCCTGCGCCTGACGAACTTCCTTGTCCATGACCTCGTGCGTCCACAGGGTTTCATAGTGCGCGGTCATGTCCTGATCTGTGGGCGGCAGCCGCTTGGGCGCGATGTCGAAATACGACGTGAGCACATCGCCGGACTCGTTCCAGGTGTGTGCATTAAAGGTAATCTCGCGCAGGGCTTGCAGCTTGAACGGCGACAGGCTGATGACCGACGGCGGCGCGCCCCCGGCGGGCGGGCGAACGATGTTGCCCGGCGCGGCACTGCGATAGCGCACGGCAACGCGCACCGGAAAGCCCGTGCCCGGCTGTGTTGGTGGCTGGGGCACCAGCGGCACACGCAGCAGCCCGACCTCGCCGGGACGCATGCCAATCGTCGTCATCGCCTTGCCCACCGAAATGACCACCGGTCTGCCCTTTTTATCTTCCGTGGGGGTGCGCACGGCGACCTTGACCTGGATACTCTGGTCGACCATGTTTTGCAGCACCAGCACGACCTCGATGGTCTGGTTGATATATGCCTGGGACGGAAAGATGCCCAGCGCGACCTGAAGATCGCCCAGCGAGATGCGTGTCCCGCCTGTCACCACCCCCAGCACATCCGGGTAAAGCGGTCGAAAATTCGTCCAGTTAATGTTGTCCCAGTAACTCGCCATAGCCCTTATTCCCGATAGCCATATTTTAGAAGCGCACGATCAATTAAGCGGTCTGCCATCTCATAAACAGGGCGGGTCTCGCTGTCGATCTCGACGCGGCGTCCTTCCAGCGCACCGCGCATTTCAACCAGCAGCTCACCGATTTTTTCCTGCGGCATAATCACCTGATCGTAGACGGCAAGACCGCCCAACACCAACGGCATATAGGCATAAGTGAAGTTTAGCTTGTCGCTGCCGTTCAACATACGCAGCACATGCTCCGCATAGGCGCGCATCTCGGCTTCCTTGCCCAGGTCTTCGCCCAGCACACTTTCCAGTAGTTTGAAGCTGTAGAGCATGGCATCGGTCAGCAGTTCATTAAGCGCAAAACGGGTAATGGCATGCTCCGGGTACTGCGCCGCGCGCAGATCCTGGTCAATGATCCGCAGCAGCTTGCTCGCCCACGCGGGCAGGGTCACCGGGCGCGGGTCTGCCAGCCGTTCCTCCGCCAGGTATTGCAGGACGCTGAAGTCGCCCGCCGCCAGATAGCCGTGTGCGCCGTGTTCGACATCGGTTGGGTTGGCAAATTCCAGCACCAGGGTCAACAGCTTGGCGACATAGGCAGCTTCTACCGTCTTCAGCGGATAACCACTTGCTTTGTAACGCTCCTGCACTGCCTGCATCAGCGGTTTGAACAGCCGCGCCCGTTTGAGTTTGGGCAGCAGTTCGCCGCGCAGCGTATCGGCATGGCGTGCCAGCAGCAGCTTGTCGTCATGATGATCTGCCAGCGTCCACAGGCTGACCCAACCGGGCGCAAGATCGGCAATTTTGCCCACCGTGCCGCTCATCACACTGAACGGCGCTTCGAGCACATCGCGGAACATGCCCGATTTCTGGGTGGTGAATTGCAGCTTGCGCAGGTCTTCCAGCCGTGCCGCCGCCGCTTCGGGCAGCAGCTCTAACTGCACCACACCGCCGCCTTCGGGCAGGCGCACCCGCCCCGGTTTATTCGCGCCCGGTTTGACCACAATCTGCATGCCCAGCCGGTAATCAGCGCCGACAGCGGTATCCGCCAGGCAGGACACCGGAAGCTGCACATAACCGACCTCGGCAGGCTGTACACCGACGACGAGTCGTTCGGCTTTGGTCAAAAAGCGCTTCTTCTGTTTTTTGGCGTCTTCTTCGGGGATGCGCAGAGTAGCAACCACATCCATGGGGGCGTCAGAGGCGTTCTGAATCAGCAGCAGCCCTTCAAACGGGCGACCCGCGCGCACCACCCGCGGGCGTACCGCCAGCGCCAGCTGCACAACACCAAGATTGTAACGCTCACCACCCGTGACATAACCGAGAATGTCCGGATAGTTATTTGTAATGTCAGCCACAACCATCACCCTTCACGTGGTACAGCACCTAGAGACACCACCTCTAACATTAGAGTACCATACTTACGTGTACGATTAGTTTATGACCTAATTCCCACTGCCGCTGTTTGAAGATGGTTTGGTTTGTCTGAAAAATTTATGAAGGAAAACCACACGGGGCAGTGCAGGCGCAGCAGGGCTACCCCAGCGCGCCATCTGCCGCCAGCACAGCGATCTCATCCGCGTCCATGTCCAGCCAATCGCGCAGCAGCTCGTGGGTGTGCTGCCCCCGCAGCGGTGGCACGTGGCGTGTTTGCGGTGGCGTGGCAGAAAAACCCACCGGGAAGCCAACATATGACCAGGACTCCCCACCTGGCAGCGCCGCCTGCCGCACCAGCCCGCGCGCCTGCACATGCGCATCATCCAGCGCCGTTTTCACGTCATTGATTGGACCTGCCGGGATGCCTGCCGCCAGCAGCGCCTCAACCCAGTGATCCGCCGTGTGCTGCGCGAAGGCAGCTTGCAGCAGCGGAATCAGCGCCTCGCGGTGAGTCACACGGGCGGGGTTGCTGGCGAAACGTGCGTCCGCGCACAGGTACTCCTGATTCAGCAGGCGGCACAGCGCGCGGAACTGCCCGTCGTTGCCGCACGCCAGCACAAACGCGCGGTCTGCGGCATAGAAGGTCTGGTAGGGCACAATGTTGGGGTGGGCGTTGCCATAGCGCGGGGCGGTCTGCCCGCTGGTGAGCACATTGCTGGCGACGTTGACCAGTGCGGCGAGCTGCGCGTCGAGCAAAGCGGCGTCAAGCTGCTGGCCCGCGCCCGTGTGTTCGGCATGGCGCAGCGCCGCCTGAATCGCGCTGGCGGCATACAGCCCGGTGAACACATCGCTGACGGCGACGCCGACCTTTGACGCTTCGCCCGCCTGTTCACCGGTGATCGACATCAGCCCGCTCATCGCCTGAATCACGTAGTCGTAGCCAGGGCGCGTGTGGTACGGTCCTTGCTGCCCGAAGCCGGTGATGCTGCAATAGACCAGCGCCGGGTTTTCTGCGCGCAGGCGCGGGTAATCCAGCCCGAATGCCGCCATATCGCCCGCTTTCAGGTTTTCGACCAGCACCTGCGCCCGCGCTGCCAGCCGCCGCGCCAGCGTTTGCCCGGCGGGGTTTTTCAGGTTGAGCACAAGGCTGCGCTTGTTGCGGTTGACGCTCAGGTAGTAGGCGCTCATGCCGTCCGCCGGATCGCCGGCATAGGGCGGACCCCACTGGCGCGTTTCGTCGCCCGCGGGCGGCTCAACTTTGAGCACATCCGCCCCCAGATCACCGAGCAGCATCGTACACAACGGACCTGCCAGCACCCGCGAGAAATCGAGCACCCGCACCCCGGCAAGGGGCAGTGCCGCGCCAGCATTTGCCGCGCCAGGTGGTACCAGCGGCGGTGAATCCGGGAGACGTTGGTCAGACACCCGTATCGCTTAGAATTTTGCCGGCGCTGCGCACGGTGGCGGCAAGCTGCGGAAAGCGCACTTCCAGCGCCGCTTCCAGTTCCAGCAGGCGTTCCATCAGCGTAACACGATGTTCCGCCTGCACGTCTTCCGGTGCATCCAGATAGGTGTGGATGTCAGCATCTGCCGCATTGAGCGTTTGCCTGAGCACGAGGTCATCGGTTTGCATGCCTGCCAGTTCCCCGCGCAGATGGCTGAGCGATTCATGCAGTTCCCGTTTTGGCATGGGGGTCCCCTTTCGATGCGCGCAAACGGCTGCGCAATTGGCTGCGCAAACGCCTGCGCAAATGGCTGCCGCTGCTGAATCCAGCATAGCACAGACTGTTGTGCCGCGCTCCGTCCACCTGTGCCCAGGGGACTGCGCGGCACCACGCTGGACTAACTCGGCGGCGGGTCAGCATAGCGCGAGATGTTGGGCACTTGCAGGATCATCTCGTAATTAAGGAACTCCTGCTCAAAGCGTGTGCCCGGCAGAGTTGTGCGAATCCGGTCCCACAGGATGCGCAGCGGCGCACCGGTGATCCAGCGCTGTTCCCCACTGGCTGCCAGTTCCGCCAGATTCAGCCCGTTTGCCTGGGCATCCCAGAAGATCGCCGGAATCGCCGGGTTGTACTCGACGGCGATGGCACGCACCCACGCGCCCTCCGGTTCGTAGATCACCGGGGACTGGCTGAGGCTCTGGCAGTAGGCGACAATTTCCAGATAGTCGTCATAATCCAGCCCGCCGAAGGTGTCGGCATCGTGCGGCGTATCGTTGACGTTGAGGAACAGCGTTTCGACCACGGGGGTTACGCCGCCTGCGCTTTGCAGGTCTGCCTGTGCGGAATATTCAAAATAGGTTTTGCCGACGACCAGAAAATCGACAAAATTGCGAATCGCCAGATCGTCCACATGATCAAAAAGGACCTGCGTGGTGTCGTCAGTGGCGTTGACCACCCAGACGACGCGGTTATCGCCGTAGATCGTGCAGACGGGGATTTCGCTCAGTTCGGTGGGCGAGCCGACGCTTTCGCCGCCGCGCACATCCGCGCGAAAGACGATATTCTGCGGGTCGCGGTTCCACTGGATCGGGTTGTTGTCAACGTTGGCGCTG
The DNA here is from genome assembly GCA_034435675.1 of Anaerolineae bacterium. Lineage (GTDB taxonomy): Bacteria > Chloroflexota > Anaerolineae > Aggregatilineales > Phototrophicaceae > DAOTWP01. The sequence continues at coordinate 3,764 of DAOTWP010000311.1, read as the reverse complement.
CCGCCAGCGGTTGAGGCATTGTCGCCGCCCCCACCGCAGCCGGCAAGCAGCAGCCCGGCGCAAATCAGCATGAGAAGACGCTGCATGTAGGCATTCCTCCCTGGGGTGTTGAGGTTCAGGTTCACCACCAGTATACGCCAATTCGCGCGCGCTGACCGTACAAGAAGCCCACACGGGTTGTGCGAAAATTGTAGGACTTCCGCAATGCCATGCACGGGCAAGGGGGCAGCCTGCTTGTTCAGGCACAGATTACACGTCTGCCGCATGCATTCTCAACGATGTGAGGCTGACGCTGTCCAGCAGCAGCGCCTGTTCCTGCGCTACCGGGGACAGCCCGAAGCCAAAGCGCCCCTGCGGCGTGACGATGGCGTACTGGTTGTCAATCCATACGATGAAGCCCAGCGGGCGGTTAATGCGCACCGGCGCGTCCAGCACCACCGCGCCGTCCACCGCGAACACCGCGCGCTCTGGCAGCCAGTCGAGCGTGTAGCGGTGCAGACCGGTCAGCAGCGCCGGATCGAGCAGGGTTTCCTGCACGCCGATCGCCGCCTGTCCCACGCGCCACAAGCGCCGGTACAGCGCCGGAATGCGCAGCAGCAGAAAGCCGGGCAGGGCGGCAGGCAGCAGCGCGGCGAACTGCCAGCGGCGGGCGTTGAAGGTGGCGGCTTTCCAGCCGTGCCCCGGCACGCCCTGCGCCAGCGCCATGTTGTTCGGCGGCGCGCTGTAGAAGAACCACAGCGCCTGGGGCAGCGCCAGACCACGCTGACCGGGCATGAACGGCTGGTTCCACAAGCCAAACCCTGCCGTGCCAACTGCCGGGAGCGCGTCAAACCGCGCGGTGACGCTCATTCGCAGCGGCGGGCGCAGGTCAAACACACGGCTGGTGTAGCTGCTGAGCTGGGCATCGCTGTAGACGCGCGCCGGGGTGGGCGGCACAGACAGGCGCACTTCACCCGGCGTGTGCTGCACCCGCCCGTGCCCAATCTCCGCCACCCGCAGTGCAGGCGGAATCGCATCAGTGAAATCGGTGTCAATCATGCTGGCGTGTCCTCGCGGTATTCGGATGTTGGGCTGCCATTATGCCCGCTGCATGCCGCCGGCACAAGCGGCGGCAAGGAGGGTTAATGGAGCAAAGGACAAGCAGGGCAGTCTTGAAATCTGGGGCGCATCCCGGTCAGTATGCCCCCGCGGACGCCAACCGTGAAAACCCCGGCAGTTCGGTGTATACTATTATGATTGTTCCGCACATAAGCCGCACATAGCCCGGAGCCGCGCCCATGACCGCCCCGACTGACAACCGCCTGTATTACGGCGACAACCTCGACATTCTGCGCAGCCGCGAATATTTCCCCGATGCCTGCGTAGATTTGATTTACCTCGACCCGCCGTTCAACAGCAGCCGCAATTACAACGTGCTGTTCCGCGACGAAAGCGGGCAGGACAGCGAGGCGCAGATTACGGCGTTTGAGGATACGTGGCATTGGGCGCGCGAGGCAGAAGCGACCTTTCATCACCTCATTACCGAGTCCGCGCCCAACGTCAGCACGGCGATGAACGCGCTGCGCACACTCGTTGGCACCAATCAGATGATGGCGTATCTGGTGATGATGACCGCGCGGCTGGTGGAACTGCACCGCGTGTTAAAGCCGACGGGGAGTCTGTATCTGCACTGTGATCCGACGGCGAGTCATTATCTGAAGGTGATTCTGGACACGATTTTTGGGCATGAGCAGTTTGTCAATGAGATTATCTGGAAGCGTACCACTGCTAAAAGTGATTACAAACAAGGCGCAACACACTGGCCGCGCACACATGATGTCTTGTTGCATTATTGCAAGGATGCTAGTAAATCTCGCGTATATAACCAACAGTTTCAGCAGTATGAGGATGATTACGTTGCAGGAAAATACAATAAAGTTGATGAAAGCGGACGACGCTATACCTTAGATAATATTACGGGGCCCGGAGGGGCAGCAAAAGGCAACCCTCGCTATGAGTTTCTGGGTATTACCCGGTATTGGCGTTACAGCCGTGAAAAAATGCAGCAACTATATAATGATGGCAGAATAATACAACCAAGACCGGGAGCCGTGCCAAGATACAAGAGATATTTAGATGAAATGCCAGGTGTTGCGTTAGGTGATACTTGGGATGATATTTTACCCTTGAATTCTCAAGCCAAAGAACGACTCGGCTACCCCACGCAGAAGCCCGAAGCGCTGCTGGAACGCATCATCGCCGCCAGCAGCAACCCCGGCGACATTGTGCTTGATCCCTTCGCAGGCTGCGGCACAGCCATCGCCGCCGCGCAAAAATTAGAGCGGCGCTGGATCGGCATCGACATCACGCACCTCAGCATCGCGCTGCTGAAATATCGGCTGGAAGACATGTTCCAGATGAAACAGGGCGAACATTACGCTGTTGTTGGCGAACCGCACGATCTGGCAGGCGCGGCGCAGTTGGCAAAAGAAGACCGCTACCAATTCCAGTGGTGGTCGCTGTCGCTGGTGCGCGCCAAGCCGCTCGGCGGGCAGGAAGGCAGCAAACGCGGCAAAAAGGGCAGCGATAAAGGCGTAGACGGGGTGATTAACTTCATCGAATCGCAGACCGGCGCGCCCAAACGGGTACTGGTGCAGGTCAAAAGCGGGCATGTCAAAAGCGGCGATGTGCGCGACCTGCGCGGCACGGTGGAGCGCGAACAGGCGGCAATCGGCGTGTTCATTACGCTGGAAAAACCCTCGCGCGATATGGAAAGCGAAGCGGCGCAGGCGGGCTTTTATCATGCGCCGGGCTGGAACCGCGATTATCCCCGGCTGCAAATCCTGACGATTGACGACCTGCTGAACGGTAAGCAGATCGCCATGCCGCCGACCTACGGCACATTCAAGCAGGCAGAGGCAGTCAAACCGGCAGCGGACGGGCAGCAGGAACGCCTGCCGGGGCTGTAAACGCGGGGCAGCGGGCGGTTAGCGTGCTTGCCCGCCCCTGCGATAATCCTTTGCGCCCTGCGCGCCTTTGCGGTGCATTGGTTACGGCGCGTCTGCCCCCCGTTATTCCCGCACAGCCCGACTCGACAGGTACGCGGGAACGGCTATACTGTGGGTAAATGTCCATCTATCAGCACCTGCGGCAAACGCCTATGCTCCCCAGCCGTTCCCGGCGCTATCGTCTGCATAAACTGTGGCTCGGCGCGCGCCTGTGCTGCCCGCACTGCGGCGCACGGGGCATGTTCCGGCATGGCGGGCTGCGCGTTGGGCTGCGCGGCGGGCTGCGCGTTGGGCTGCGCGTTGGGTTCGCCCCGCGCGATGTTTGCCCGTACTGCGGCACACGGCTGACACGCACCGGGCGCGACGGCATCGGCGGCGTTTACCTCACGCTGGTGCTGGCACTGGCGCTTGCCTTCAGCGCCATGCTGCTGCTGCAAACGCGCGGCACTGCCGCGCGGGAACCCGCGCTGCTGGTGGGGCTGGTGCTGCTGGCGCTGCTGGCACCGTTTGTCTACCGCCATGCGCGCGGGGTGTGGCTCGCCCTGCTGTACCTGAACGGCGAAATCTACCCCGACCCCGACGACAGCCGCGAATACACCCGCCCACAGGACGACCCGGCACAGCAGCGTTCCCGCCGGCAGCGAGAGTGAACACAGTGTGAGCGATGGGGCGCGTCAGCATGTGCCCGCCGCATGCCCGACCCCGCCAACGGCTTACCCCGCTTTGGGGTAGCCCAGCGCCTCGATTGCCCGCGCCGCCGCGAAATCCTTCTCGGTG
>DAOTWP010000310.1:0-3912 GCA_034435675.1 Anaerolineae bacterium | reverse complement strand
ATCTCCGCAAAGCGAATAGCATTGCGGGCTTCCTGCACGTAGCTGATTTCTTCCAGCAGCACGCGGGCGAATTCACGCGCCAGCGCGGGGGCATCTGCGCGGCGGCTGATGAAGCGGAATTTGCTGGCAACCCACGCGACCACGCGCAGCGCGGCAAGGTCGGTGTAGACCACCTGCCGGATGCCGGGACGCTGCACTTTGACAACCACCCGGTCGCCGTTGTGCAGCCGCGCGCGGTGAACCTGCCCCAGCGATGCGGCAGCGACCGGCGTTTCGTTCAGCCACGCGAAGCGTTCATCCAGCGAACCGAGTTCGGCTTCCAGCACGCGGCGAATTTTGCTGAATTTGATCGTCGGCACTTCGTCCTGCAGGCTTTTCAGCTCGTTGATGATTTCTTCCGGCAGGATGTCCGCGCGGGTAGAGGCGAACTGTCCCAGCTTGATCATTACGCCGCCCATGCTGACCGCCAGCCCGCGAAACTCGCGCGCGTACTGTGTCCAGCGGCGCAGATTGCCGCGATCAACAAATGCCTTGCCGACAATGCGTTCGACCACCTGATACCAGAACAGGATGCGCACAAACAGCCACAGCGCCCAGCTCAGCGACCGCAAAAAGCGTAACTGCATGCCCAGCGACCGCGCGCGATGGACCTCGCGTAGTTCGTGCGGGGTGGTGCGCTGCGGCAGCATATCCGGCGTGCTGGTCGGGTCAACCACCGGGTGCGGCTTATGCACCGTGCCGTGTGGGGCTGCCGGGAGCGCGAATTCATTGTGGGGCAGCGTGTGGGGCACCGCGCCATTGTGGGCGGCGGTTTGTGCCCCGTTGGTGCTGGTGCTGCCGTGCGCGCCGTTTGTGCTCCGCACTTCAGTCTGCGTGTCAGCCTGTGCGTGAGCCTGTGGTTCAGTCTGCGCGTGAGCCTGCGCTGCGACGGGGGCGTGTACGCCGTTAGCGCCGTTTGGTGACAGGCTCCTTCTTTCCATTTTTGCTGAGGTCGACGAAGTGGATGAGGAGCTTGGAATGTTCGAATTTGGCATCGGCTATTTCCAGATTCCAGAGTGCATACGGGAGGACGACATTGCGGCGGTAGGGACCCACGCGCAGTGTCAGTTCGTCGCGTGAACGATAAATATCCAGATCGCTTTTATCGGCGAAGGGCAGCGGCACGGTCAGGCGGTAGCTGCCATCGTCCAGCGTTTCGATTTCGTGCGTTTTGCCGTCAAACATGCGTTCCGTCGGGTTGCGGTCGCCATACAGCGCATTGCCCAGCGCCCGCAGCGATTCCAGCCCGCCGACCTCGTTGCCGAACAGCGGCGCGCGCAGCAGCGGGAGCTGCCCGAATGCCTCGCCAATCAGCCCGATGTTGCTCTGTTGGGTTTCGCGCCATTTGCTGAAATACGGGTCGGTGACCGAGTCCGGGATGATGCGGTTGCAGATGATGGCATCGGTGGCGTAACCGTACAGGTTCAGATAGGTGTAGGTGCGCTGGGTTTCCTTGATGACCATCTTCTCCGGGTTGACAACCAGCCGCACGCTGCTCATTTCCGGGTCAGTGAGCAGTTGGCGCACCTTGTCCAGCGTGTCGAACAGCGCTTGCACTTCCTGGAAGGCGTCTGCTTCACCGGCGGGTCCACCCCGCCCGACCAGCCGACCAATCGGGCGCAGCACGCGCGCCGCCCCGCGTGTGAACGTCAGCAGGCGCTCGAACCACCAGCGGGTGACATCCGGCAGGCTGAGCAGGCGCAGGGTTTCGGCGGTGGGCGCGGCGTCCACAATCAGCACATCGAAATTGCCCTCGGTGACAAACTTGTTGATCCACAGCAGATGCGCACCTTCTTCCAGACCGGGCAGAATCGTGACTTCTTCTGCCACGATGTCGTCCACGCCCTGCCGGGAGAACAGCGCTGCCATATAATGATGGAAGCGCCCCCAGTACTTCTCCATGCTGTAGCGGGCATCGACTTCCTGTGCCCAGAGGTTCGGATACAGTTCAACCGGCTCCGGTCCGATCTGTTTGTCGAGTGAGTCCGCCAGACTGTGCGCGGTGTCCGTGCTGATGACTATTGTGCGCAAGCCCATTTCCGCGCAGCGCAGCGCTGTTGCTGCCGAGACGCTGGTTTTGCCAACGCCGCCTTTGCCTGTGTGTACGATGATTCGCATCGTCTTTGACCTTTTCTTCACAATCATTCTGATTATACACGGAGAGTCGCATTTCCCCGTGTGAAACTTATTTACGAATCATTTTAACAAACGGTGCGCGCGAATGATGCGGCGCAGGGCGGCACGCGAGGGCGGCACGCGGGCGTGGGCACGGAGCGGCGCGGGGGCGGCGGGGCAATTTCTGATACAGTTCTTACACAGCACGGGCAGTTGGTCGCCAGTGGTACTGGCGGCAGCAGGTGCCATCGTGTTTGGTAGAGGGCAGGGCTGACAGACATCAGCAGCCCTTGTGCGGTAATTCAGACTTCAGGGAGCATGCTCAATGCCGGATTATCACCTTGCCCAACTCAACATCGCGCGGATGCTGGCGCCGCTGGAAGACCCCATCATGGCGGACTTTGTCCACAATCTTGATCGTATCAACGCGCTGGCAGACGCTGCCCCCGGCTTCGTCTGGCGGCTGCAAACGCCGGAAGGCAACGCAACCCAACTGCGTGTCTTTGAGGATAATCTGTTGATTGTCAACATGTCGGTGTGGGAGCGCATTGAAGCGCTGCATGATTACGCCTATTACAGCGACCATGCCGAAATCTTTCGCCGCCGCAGGGAGTGGTTCAGCAAAATGGACACGCCTTACATGGTGCTGTGGTGGGTGCCTGCCGGGCATCTGCCGACATTGGCTGAGGCGAAAGCGAAGCTGGACTACCTGACGGCACACGGACCCACGCCGCACGCTTTCACATTCAGGCAGCGCTTCAGCAGCGAGGAAATGCAGGCGGCAGCACAAGATGAGCGCCAGTAGAGAAAACTGCTGATGGGGTTATTTGTTGCCTGCGCAACAGTGATCGCCCCAGTGCCATGTTATATCTCTTATGAACGTCAGGAAAATTCAACGTTTCAGGGAGAGCAAACAATGGCGACGAATACACTGTCTCAGGCAACTGGCTCGCCGCTGCGCGCGGTGCTGCTGGGGGCTGCCGGTGGGTTGATTGGCGGCGTGGTCTTTGGGCTGATGATGGGCATGCAGAACATGCTGCCGATGGTCGGAATGCTGATCGGGCAGGACAACGCTGTCATCGGCTTTGTGGTACATATGGTGATCAGCGCGGGTTTTGGCGCTGGCTATGGGCTGGTCGCGCCGCGTTTGCCGCAGGGCTGGGCAGTGGTGGTGGGCGCGGGCGCTGCCTATGGCGTTCTGCTGTGGGTGGTCGGCGCGCTGATTCTGATGCCGCTGATGCTGGGCATGAACGAGATGGTCTTTGTGATTGGCGACATGCAGATTTTCAGCCTGATCGGGCACCTGGTCTTTGGGGTGCTGCTGGCGGCGGCGTTCAAGCTGCTGCGGGCGCGGCTGTAAACGCGCGGCTGTAAACGCGCGGCAGTAAACGCGCGGCTGGCACAGGCAGGACAAAAGAAAGTTCCAGATGACCGTGTCTGAAAAGCACATGCCGGGGTGGCGCGCGCTGCCCCGGCGGACCGATAGCAGCAAGGAAACCCATCCGATGCTTGGACCGATGCTTGAAATCAGCGCAACACCGCTGCTGGACGGTCTGGATGATGCAGACCTGCGGCGGGTGCTGGATGTGCTGACGATGCAGCGTTTCAGCCGTAATCAGTATGTTTTTCACACTGGCGACCCGGCAGATTGCATTTATATCGTGCACCAGGGCATGGTGCGGGTCAGCTATGGCAACGCGCGCGGCGATGAAAAGGTGGTCGGCATCTTCCAGCCGGGCGACCTGTTCGGCGGGCTGT
>DAOTWP010000309.1:0-42554 GCA_034435675.1 Anaerolineae bacterium | reverse complement strand
CCAGAAACTACTCTCACTCGACGGCGTTGAGGTGGTCATGGAAGGTTACATGGCACCGCCGCTGAAACCCGCGCTCGATTTTTTTGTCCTGACCCGCGTTCAACTGACGTTCTGCCCCTTCTGTAACACCGATGCCGACTGGCCCAACGATATTGTGCTGGTATATATGCCGCCAGATCAACCTGCGGCGTCCACCGAGTATCCCGTTCGCGTCATCGGGCGGCTGGAAGTGGGTTCGCAGCGCGACGCAGAAACAGGCATGGTCAGTCTTGTGCGGATGTATGTGCGGGAACTGGTGGTGCTAAGTTGAACCTGCATATCGAACGCCTTCAGCACACCTACAAGAGTCCTGCGCCGGGTGTGCCCGACCGCACTGTGCTGAACGTCCCCCAGTGGACACTAAAAAGCGGCGAACAGGTGCTGCTGCGCGGGGTCAGTGGCAGTGGCAAGACCACGCTGTTCAACATCATCGCCGGGCTGCTGCACCCTACTGCGGGCACAGTGCATTACGACGGCACCGCACTTTATGAACTCAGTGAGGCAGTGCGTGACCGGCTGCGCGCGGGAGTCGTTGGCTATGTATTCCAGACTCACCATCTGCTGCCGGCACTGACAGCACTGGAGAATGTCGTAGTGCCGATGGCGTTCGCCCAAAAACTGCCGCGCAGCACATGGCGCGGGCAGGCACGTGACCTGCTGGCGCAGGTGGGGCTGGCGGATTTTGTTGCCTACCGTCCGGCACAATTGAGCACCGGGCAGCGGTTGCGGGTGGCGGTGGCGCGCGCGCTGGCAAACAACCCGCGTCTGTTGCTGGCAGATGAACCGACAGCGGCGCTGGATGCCGACAGCAGCAGCGCCGTGATGGAAACCGTGCAGCAAGCCTGCCGCGCCAACACCACCACGCTGATTGTCGCCAGCCATGACCCCACCCTGGGCGAACAGTTTGCGCAGGTCGTGCATTTGCGTCATGGCATTTTGCACCTCGATGCGCCGCAGGCTGAGACGCAGCCAATGGAGGGACAGCCCGCATGATGTATGATTTTGGTCTGGCGTGGCGTAGTGTGCGTGCCCGTCCCATTCAAACACTGATTCCACTGCTGGTCGTGGCGCTGGCAATCGCCCTTTCGGTGACGGTGCTGGCGCTCAGCGATGGCGTGCGGCAAGGGATTGTCGAGGCAAGCGATCCCTTTGGGGTGCTGGTCGTCGGTCCAAAGGGCGACGGACAGCAGTTGGTGCTGAACACGGTACTGCTGCAAGGCGCGCCGCTGGGACTGATCCCGTATGAAATCTATGAGCGGCTGGCAAATGACGACCGCGCTGCGCTCGTTGTGCCACTGGCAAAGGGTGATAACGTCGGCGGCGCACCGCTGATCGGCACGACTCTCGATTTCTTTGAACTGCGTCGTGCAGCCAACCAGCCGCCTGCCTTTCAACTGGCAGCGGGGACATTGTTCGCGGGCGACTTTGAGGCGGTGCTGGGCAGTGAAGCGGCAGCCGGGTTAGGGCTGCGTATTGGGGATACCTTCCGTGCCTCGCATGGTCATGGCAGCGCAATTGAGAGCGATGTCCACGAGCAGGTTTACACGGTGGTGGGCGTTTTGCAACCCAGCGGCACACCCTACGATGCCGCTGTGTTTACCACGATGAACAGCATCTGGGAAGCGCATCATCAGGAAGAAGAGGGCGAGGAGGGTGTCACCGGCGCGCTGACCATTGAGACTGCCGCGACAGAGAATGCGCTGACGGCAATCCTTGTGCTGCCGACGGGCTTTGTTGAACAGGGGCAGATCTGGCAGGAGTTTTTTGCCAGTACCGAGGCGCAGGCGGTGTTTCCCGGTCAGCAGATTGGCGGCATCTTCGACCTGATTAATCAGGGTGTGCGTATCCTGCAAGTGGTAGCCTATCTGGTGCTGGGCATCGCTGCCATGACGGTTTTTCTGTCTGTTTACAGTGCCACGCTGGCACGCGAACAATCAATCGCCATCATGCGCAGCCTGGGCAGCCGCCGCCTGAATGTGTTCCGTATGATCATCTTCGAAACGCTGCTGCTCAGTGTGCTGGGCGCGCTGCTGGGACGGCTGTTCGGTTACACGGCGGCACTCGTGCTGGGCAGCATCTTCACGCAGTCTTCTGCCATTGCGGTGCCGATTCGCTTCATGACCGAACTGGAGCCGCTGCTCTGGCTGCTGCCTGCGGGGGTTGGTGTGCTGGCAGGGCTGCTGCCGGCGCTGCGCGCCTATCGGGTTGATGTCGTCGAGAAACTGTTCCCGGCGTGAACAGGTGTAACAGCATGAGAGCAAGACACAGGCGTTTGCAGCAGTGGCTGTGGATTTCCCTGCTCGTTTGGCTGGCAGCTTGCGCCCCTGGCGGACGGATCGCGCAGGTGACACCGCTGCCCGGCGCTGCCGCGCTGCCCCCTACACCCAGCGCCGCACCAACAGATGCAGCACCCGTTCCCGCGCCGGATTTCCGTCTCAGCGGGCTGGATGGCAGCGTCTATGTGCTCAGCGAACTGCGCGGCGGGTGGGTTGTACTTAACTTCTGGGCGACATGGTGCGAACCGTGTGTTGCCGAAATGCCCGCCTTGCAGCGCACCGCCGAGATGTATGCGGGCGTCATCACGCTGCTGGGCATCAATGTCAATGAACCCGCCGCGCGTGCAGAACGGTTTGTACAGGAAAACGCTATTGGTTTCCCGGTGCTGGTGAACGCGGATGACGCCACCCTGGTCGCTTATCAGGTTATCGGACTGCCGCAGACGGTGCTGGTTGACCCACAGGGCAATATCGTCTGGCGGCAGTTCGGACCGATTCAGGCACAGGCGTTCACCGACCTGCTGGCAGCGCTGATTACGGCAGGATAATTGCAGCGCGGGTCAGGCGCCGCAGTCAAGCGCTGCCAGATCAATCAACCACAGCCCGCCCTCCGTGCCGTTGGCGCCCAGCGCCAGGGTCGCCCGATCTGGCGACAGCCACCACCACGCGCGCTCAGTTTCGGTCAGGCGCAGCGGCAGCGGCATGTTGTCCACCAACTCATTCGTCTGCGCATTAAAACACTGCAAGCGCGGTTCACCGTCCACAGGACGCGCAAAGTACAGCACGGCGCTATTGTCCTCTGCCTGGGCATAAACCGGCGCGGGGAAATTGTTGCCGGGCAGTTCATCCGTCGCAAAGAGCAGTTCAGTCTGCTGCGCGACCACTGAGGACAGGTAGTAGCCCGTCACACCGTCAAGCTCCGCGCTGATGATCACCCGGCGGGCGTCGGGTGCTGCACCGGGGACAGTGAACGAGGGCGTGTTGTTGAAGATACCGCCGCTGATACGCTGCCCATCCACCGTCGCGGTCAGGTACAGCACCGGCTCGCCATAGGCACCAAAGTAGTAGGCGATAAAACGCCCTTCCGGCAGCCAGATAAACCCCTGTAAGCTGTTGCGGTACAGGTTGTCGTCAATGATACGCTTGAACGATCCATCGGGTTCGGCAGTCCACAGCACGTTGAGGTCATTCTGCCAGACGACGCGCCGCGCAGTGGGCGAAAAAGTCAGGAACGAACGGAAATACAGCGTGGGATCGTCCTCGCGCGACTGTGTGCGCTGATTGATGCCGGTCTGGCGCAGCAATGCCGGGGTGACAGCAGCGGCGCGCGGGTGTTCGATGCTGGTGGTTTCCCCGCTCAGCAGGTTGTATTCGTACCAGTCCAGTTCCGTGAACACCGCGTTGGCGCAGCCGATACCAAAGCGCAGCGATTGCTCATCAATCCATTCCAGCATGACGACTTCACGATCAGAAACACGGGTCATCCCTTGTGGCAGGTCAAAATCGGTCACGGTGGGCGCGGTTTCGCTGAACTGCGGCAGGATGTCCACATGATCCACTGCCGCCAGTGCCGCCTCCATGCTTTCATAATCGTCGTACAGTTCCAGCAGCACAGAGAACGCCTGGCTGTGGTCAGGGTTGAGCACAAAGTCGGACACCAGCGCCGCGCCGCACGCCGTTACAGGATAGCCAAAACCCTCACCGATCAGTTCATCGCCGGCATCATAGACTTCGGCAAACAGGCTGATGCCGGTGAACGCGGTCTGCGTCGCGTTGACCAGCAGCCCCTCGGCAAACAGCGCCGTCTGCCCGAAGGCATCGCTGCGGGCAATCACGGATAATTCGGCAATGGTAGGCGTATTTTCCTGGGCGATAGCAGCAGGGGCGCACAACAGCACAACAAAGCATACAAGCAGGTAGCGCATGAGGGTTTACCCCCGGAGTGAAAGGACAAGGTGGGCACGCGGCGGGCGTGCCCTGATTGCACGGCGGGCAGGTCAGTTAATCGTCGCGCCGGTAAACAGCCGGCGCAGTGTGTCTCCGCGCCGGGTGTGCTTCAGATAATCCAGATTTTCGCCGGCGAAGGGACGCGGCTGCATGCCAAACACGCTGACCAGCGCATTGTCGGGTGTGGTGTTGGGCACGCTCAGCAGTTGCAGCAGCGAGGTGCTTACCGGCGACCCCGGCAGAATGCGCTCCATAATCGCTACCGGCAGTCGCAGCAGCCACACGGGCGCGGGCACAAGAATCGGACGGGGCGCAGCGCCCATGCCCTTAATCACACGGCGCTCAATCTCGCCCAGGGTCAGTACTTCGGGTCCGCCCAGCAGCAGTTCTTTGCCGATAGTGTCATCATCTTCAAGACTGCGCACAATCGCTTCGACCACGTCGTACACCGAAACCGGCTGAAATTCTGCCTTGCCGCCGCCAATCAGCGGGAAGAAGAGGGGCGTAAGCTGCACCAGCCGCGCCAGCGAATTAAAGAACTCGTCCTGCGGACCAAAAATCGCCGAGGGGCGCAGCGCCGTCCAATCCAGTTTTGAGGTGGCGACGTATTCCTGGGCTTTGCCCTTGCTGCGTAGAAACCGGTAGGGCAGCGAACTGTCTGCCCCGTTCTGGCTGATGTTGATGAAGCGGCGTACCCCGGCTTTCTCAGCCGCATCCACAATGTTGATCGTGCCCTGATAATTGACTTCTTCGTAGGTCTGCCCGCCTTTTTCCAGTGCAATCGCCACCGTATGCACCACTGCGGAGACATCTTTCATCAGCGGCGGCAGGCTGCTGCGATCTGTGACATCACCCTGCACGATTTCGACAGCGTCCTTTAAATCGCCAAGCCGCTTTTCTGCCTTGTCCAGCGAACGCACCATCGCGCGGACGGGCTTGCCCAGTTCGACAAGGCGGCGCACTGTGTTGTTGCCAACATACCCGGCTGCGCCAGTTACAAGAATTGTCATGGTTGACCTCCAGAGGGAACCTGCACAGTAATGGTCGCTAAAGTGAGATAATCTGCGCCGCCGACCGGCAGACGCGCCTGCGGATTGTCACTATCGTATAAACCGAGGATGAGCGAATAATTAGCTGGCGTTAAATCATTGGGAATCATTAAGGCATGCCGGTCGAGTACCAGTATGCCGGGCTGCCAGGATGTCGTCAGCACCATGCCGCCGCCTGGTTCGCTGTCGCGTTGTGCCACCAACACACCGCCAGCATCCAGCAACTGCACGAACACTTTGTAACGCCGATCCAGCGGCGCGTCCGTGCGCCATTCCAGTTGCAGTTGCAGCACATCTCCAGGAGCAAGCACCGCTGCGCTAAGGGCGTAGCGTTCCAGCGTAATCACGCTGCTGCCCGCCTGAAACTGCGCCCCGGAGACCGTAAAGCTGTCAAACTCCACCGGGGTATAATAACGCACCAGCCGCGCATCGCCGTACCACTGACTGCTTGCCTCATAGCTGCTGGCGCTGAGCGTGCTTTCGACTATCCGGTTAGGATCGCGTTCTGCGTCGCCCCAGTAAATCACAAAAATGCGTTCATGGTCAGCAATAATCTGCTCCACCGCAGCGCGGGTTGCCGGGTCGTCGCCGCCCAGCCCACGCGGCAGGGCATAGACCGGCGCAGCCCCGGTGTAATAGTAGCTGAATGCCTCCTGCTGGTTAGGGGCGTTGAGAATGATTGCGTCGCCAGGGCGCGCGTCGGCAGTGATGACGGCTGCCATGCTGCGGTAATCCGCACGCTGCAAGGGCAGGTCAACTGCGCTGTAGAGGTGCGGCAGCCCGATCAGCAGATGAGCCAGCAGGGCAAACGTCCCCGCTGCTGCGGCAAGGCGCGGCACTGCGCGCAGGAACTGCATACGGTCGCGTACCTGCGCACGCCACAGCACGACTGCCCCGCGTGCCAGCCACAGCGCAAAGCCGAGCTGCGCCGGGAGCAGAAATTTGAGATTTGCCGGGCGATACAGCCCCAGCGCCAGAAACAGCCCGGCAGGGATGACCACCCACAGCACCGCAGCCAACAGCGCCCACCATTCCAGACGGCGCACTGGCGGGCGCAGCAGCAGCCCGAATAGCAAGAAGAACGCCCCGGCGAACAGCATGGCACTTGCTCCGCTGATCTCGAACGTCAGCCCGAACATGAACCAGCCCAGCAGTGCCCGCAGCGCTTCGGCACTGCTTGCCGCCGGGTCGCCGGTGTTGGGCCACGCGCCTAGCTGGTTCAGGGCAGTAGGCAGCCAGGGCAGAAACAGCACAAGCGTCAACAGATTCGCCGCGACAAAAAGTCCCAGAGGCAGCAGCAGCGGACGCAGACGCGCAGACGGCAGCGGGGCGGCGCGCACCTGTGCAGCCCACCACAACAGAAACAAGATTCCCTGCGCCAGCATGAACAGCGGAAATGCATACTGGGTCCACAATCCGGCGGCGTTGAACAGCGCCAGCGCCAGCGCCCAGCGCGACGCCCGCCGTGTGTCCTGCGTGGTCAGGCTTTGCACCAGCCCGACGAATGACCACAGGCTCGCCGCGCCCCACAACGCCAGCAGGGCATACATGCGCGCTTCCTGCCCGTAATAGATGCTGAAGCTGTTCAGTGCGGTAAACGCCGCCGCCAGCAGCCCCGCCCAGCGCCCGTACAGGCGCACACCCACCGCATAGCCCAGTGCGACTGTCAGCAGACTCGCCAGCGCAGACAGCGCCCGCAGCGTGAACTCGCTTGTGCCCCCCAGCAGCCGCCAGCCCGCCAGCAGCCAGTAATACCCCGGCGGGTGAATGTCCCGCGCGGCGTTTTCCGCAATTTCGCCCACCGAGCGCAGCGACTGCACATAGCTGCTGCCTTCGTCATTCCACAGCGAAGGAGCGCCCAGATGGTGAAAACGCACCAGCGCTGCCAGCAGCAGCACGAACACCAGCGCGACACCCATCAGCGCCGCCTGCCGCTGCATCCACCAGCCGCCGGGAAGCAGTCGCAGTCTCATACCGCCAGCCGCCTCCGCAAAGCACTGACCAGCACGCCCACCAGCATCACCATACCAATGCCCGCGAGTCCGGCATAGGGAAACACATTTTCCAGCGTGCGGTTGAGGACGGTCACGGAGTCAAACTGCCAGCGCACAAATCCTGCCAGCCGGATGGTATGCGGCTGCGCGGTGAGTCCCAGCGGCACGCGCACCGTGCGCCAGCCGGGGCTGTTTGGCAGCGGCTCGGCACCGAGTGGGCGGAAATCGCCGTTCACGAGCAGCGCGATGCCGGAACCATCGTCAACCCAGCGCAGGATCACATCTGTGCCGTAAACAACAAATTCGGCAGTCAGCGTATCTACTGCCGTGCCAAATTCCGCGCCGTCAAGATTGACGCCCACAGCGTCAGCAGAGCGCGTGATCGCCCAATCCTCCGCCTGATGCACGCCCATGTACAGTGTCGGCGTCTGGTCATGGATGTAGGCGTGCATGCTGGTGTAGATCGGCAGCGGGGTGAAGTCCGGTTCGACCATGCGGAAATAGTAGAACGACTGGTTGCGCTCCCAGTCTGCCGGGCGCTTGAAGAACCAGTAATTGATCACCCCCAGCCAGGGCCACTGTTCCTGTGCCCGCTGGTAGTAACCGGGCATATACCGCGCCGCCTGCTCCAGCGTCACCTGCCCAAAGCGCATCCGGGCATCAATCTCTGGCACTTCCGCTTCGCTGGGCACAGGATTCCACGCTGCCTCGCTGATCCAAATTGGCGTCTGCGCGTCCCCGTTGCGCACCATGATGTCCCGGATATACTGCGGGCGTCCCACATTGACGTGCAGCGGGTGCATGCGCTGGTCGGTATACCCGCTGTTCAAGCCGTAACCCTGTACGGAGAGGATGTCAAAGCACTGTGCTGCCCCGGCGTCGTACATGCGCTGCAAGAAGATGAAGTCGTTCAGGTTGCGCCCGCCCGGCGCGAGGGCGTCCAGCGCAATTGTGGGGGCAAGCGCACCGCTGATAACCACAATCGCAGGGTCAACAGCCTTGAGCGCGTCATACGTGCGGCAGAGCAGCTCGGTGTATGCCTCCGGGTTGACCGGCTGTTCACCCCATTCCGGGTAGATGTTCGGCTCGTTCCAGACCTGATAATAATATACGCGCCCCCGGTAGCGGGTGGCAACCGCAAGAGCGTAATTCACAAAATCCTGAACATCGTCTGGCGGGGCAAGGCTGCCGATGTCTGGATTGGCACGCGACCACTCCGGCGGGTTATCCAGCCGCACCTGAAGCTGAATGCCATACTGCTCCGCCAGCGCGACGATGTTATCGTATTTCGCCCACGCGCTGACCACGCCCACCGCGTCAACATTGCGACGATCCTCAAAATCGCCCCTGCCGTGAATTTCGATGTCTTCCCACGGGAATTGTTCCCGAATCCAGCCAAATCCGGCGTCAGCGATCATCCGCAGTGCTTGTTCGCGCTTTTCCGGTTCAACTTCCAGATGCAAAAAGGTATTGATGCCGTAGGGTTGTTCGTAGGTATGGTCAATCGGAGTCAGCCGGTCTGTCTGCGGCTGCGGGCGGAAGGCATCGCCTGCCCATTCCAGCAGTCCACGCACCTGCCCGGCTGGTTCTTCTTCGCCGGTGATATTCCATAGAAGCTGCCACGCCGCGCCCTGCCCGCGCAGGTCCAGCGCCAGCAGTATCCCCAGCACTGCAACGGCAAGCAGCAAACCCGCAAGTCGTCTGGTTGGAAAGCGTCGTCTAGTCATGGACACGGATTATAGCGGTATCATCCACGGCACGCAGCGATCAATTTCCTGCCGGGCGAGTACACGCCGGGCAGGCAAAAAATGCGCCACATGACATTGATCATGGAATCCTGTGAATTATTTCCTAAATAACACAAATTGTAATTGGTCTGACCAGTGTTTCATGTTATGCTCATCTCAGAACATTGAAACACCCAAACAACATCATCTACATTGAGCATTGTACTCCCTTCACATTGGCGCTTACATCGAGCATTGTGAAACAAGCACATCGGCATCTACATCGAGCATTAAAACACGTTCCACATCGCACAACTACATCGCACAAATCGCGCAGGGTCAGGTCAACAGCCTGACCCTGCTGCTTTTGCGCTTCATCCTTGCTGTACCGCCCTGCGCAGATCAGCTTTCATGCCCGGTGGCAGTTCGTTCCAGTGGATGTCGAGCAGCGCTGCCTGAAGCGCATACAATCCAACCAGCGTCAGTTCGGGGTGGATTGCCTTGATGCGCTTCCACGCTTCGACAGCACCCAGCGCAAACAAGTCGTCAAAGGTGTGAATACCGGCATCATGAATCCACTGCGCCGTCGTTGCGCCGATATTCTTGAGTTTCGCGAAATCGTCCATCAGGCGAATTTACCCCAGTCCCAGATGCCATACAGCACGGAATCATCGAGTTTGTGCCCGTTTTGTGTCAGCACCATGCAGATTTCGCCGCGATGGTAGCTTTCGTGCGCCAGCAGGTAGCCGACAAATGCCGCCGGTGTTGGTTTGAGCGCGCCGGTTTTGCCACTCGTCAGCCGTTCCAGGAGCACATTCGCCAGCGCATCCGCAGAGGTTGCCAGCGCCGCGCGCAGGCGTTCGTGAGTCAGCGCGTCTTTGTCCGCAGCGGTTTTCAGTGGCAGCTTACCGACGGATGCCGCCACCTGCGGGGTAAGCGGTTCAAGCCACTGTAAGCGCACCGCGTGCAGGTGGGCGAACATCTCGCGCACGCTGCGCCCGGTCATTGCGACTGGCTTGGCGGTCATTGCCTGCGGGGTGATGGCGTCCAGCAGGAACAGGTTAATACGGTTGCTGATCCGCAGCGTCTCACACAGGTGTTCGTGTTCAGCATTCATGGTCGCGCGCTCTCAGATAGTGGTTACTCACCTGCTTTTGCAGCACCCAGATTATCAACGGATCGTGCGCCGCCATCCACCGCCCACGCAAGCAGCAACGCCCACGCTACCGCCATGCCCATGTTTACAGTCCTTATATGGCAGCGTGTGGGCGGTTGCCTGCTCTAACGCTGTTCAGCCGAGCATCCGTTTAACGGCGGCAACAATCGCTTCCGGCGTCAGCCCAAATTCCTGGTAGATGCGCTCATACGGGGCGCTCGCGCCAAACGTGTCCACGCCAATCGCCAGCATCACGCCGTATTTCTGCCAGCCCAGCGTGCGCCCCGCCTCAATGCTGACCCGCGCCGTTACGCTGGAGGGCAGCACCCGTTCGCGGTAATCGGGCGGCTGATGGTCAAACAGTTCCCACGAAGGCAGCGAGACCACGCGGGCACGAATGCCTTCCTCCACCAGTTTGTCATAGGCGGCTTTGGCGATATGCACTTCGCTGCCGGTTGCCAGCAGAATCAGTTCCGGGTTGTCGCTGCTTGCCAGCACATAACCGCCGCGTGCCACGCCTTCGCGCGCCTGTTCCGGTGTGCTGACCACTGGCAGATTCTGCCGCGAAAGAATCAGTGCTGCCGGGCTGTGCAGGGACATCACCGTGCGCCATGCCGCCGCCGTTTCATTGGCGTCCGCCGGGCGCAGTACGGTCAAGCCGGGAATCAGCCGCAGCGACATGACCTGTTCTACCGGTTGGTGTGTTGGTCCATCTTCGCCCAAGCCGATGCTGTCATGCGTGAAGATATAGACCGCCGGAATTTCCATCAATGCCCCCAGCCGCATGGATGGGCGCATATAATCGCTGAAGGTCAAAAAGGTTGCTGTGTAGGGTTTGATCAGTCCGCCGTGCAGTGCCAGCCCGTTGACAATTGCGCCCATCGCATGTTCGCGCACCCCAAAGCGAATGTTGCGTCTGGCAGCGTCACCCTTGCCGGTGTTTTCCGCGCCTTTGATCAGCGTGCGCGTGCTGCCTGCGAGGTCAGCATCACCGCCGATCATCGTTGGCAGGTGTTTGGCGACAGCGTTGAGGGCATCACCACCCGCCACACGGGTTGCCACCGATTTGCCCGGCGCGTACTGGGGCAGGTCGGCATCCCAGCCTTCGGGCAGTTTGCCCGCCCATGCCGAGTCCCAGGTGGCAGCCAGATCGGGAAAAGCGCGGCGCCAAGCCTCGAATTGTGTCTGCCAGTCGCGTTCGAGCGCTGCCCCGCGTTCGACGGCTTCGCGCCAGTGTTCCAGCGCCGTGCCAGGAACGGCAAATTGTGCCTCCGGGTCCCAGCCGAAGAATTCTTTTACCCGTTTGACTTCATCCGCGCCCAGCGCCTTGCCGTGCGCTTCGCTGGTGCCCTGATACGCCGGGCTGCCATAGCCGATGATGGTGCGGATGGCGATCAGCGAAGGTTTGTCGCTGACTGCCTGCGCCGTCTTGATTGCTGCGTCAATCGCCTCCACATCATTGCCATCGCTCACGCTTTGTACATGCCAGCCAAGCGCGGTGAACTTGGCGGGGGTATCCTCGGTGAAGATCATGTCTGCGCTGCCGTCCAGCGTGATACGGTTGTCGTCATACAGCCAGATCAGCTTACCCAAGCCCCAGTGCCCGGCGAGCGCTGCTGCTTCCTGCGCTACCCCTTCCATCAGGTCACCATCGCTGACCAGTGCATAGGTGTAGTGGTTCACTATTTCGTGTCCGGGGCGGTTGAAGAAGTGCGCGAGATAGGTTTCCGCCAGTGCCATGCCAACACTGTTCGCCGCGCCCTGCCCCAGCGGACCTGTCGTGGTTTCAACGCCGGGCGTAAGATGCGCTTCGGGATGCCCTGGTGTTTTGCTGCCCCACTGACGGAAATTCTTGAGGTCTTCGAGCGCGACATCGTACCCCGTGAGATAGAGCAGGCTGTAAATCAGCATGCTGCCATGCCCGGCACTGAGGACGAAGCGGTCACGATTTGCCCAGCGGGGGTTGCGCGGGTTGTGCCGCAGATGCCCCTGCCACAGCGCATATGCCATCGGCGCTGTGCCCATCGGCAGCCCCGGATGCCCGCTGTTGGCTTTCTGGATGGCATCAATCGCCAGGATCCGAATGGTGTTGACTGCTAGCTGTTGTAGATCGCGGGTTGGTGTAGCCAAAGGATATTCCTCCTTGGTGAAGATGCGGAAATGACACGTTCAAACACCTGCACGCACAATCGCAATTGTCTGAGGGAGTTATGCGGAAGCGGGTGATCACGTTGCAATGCTGCTGTGCATTACTGTCGTCTCAAATGGACAATTTTGCAGCGGGCAATGCTGCGGTGAGCTGCTGTGCCCGATGCTGTTCAGGATGCCAGCAGGGATTATAGCGAATTCTGGCACCACGCTCCACCGCGCGAGGCAGGTCAGGTTGGATCGTAGCGGGGCTGGCACTCATAAATCTGCCCGTATAGTTCGCCCGGCAAAAACGGCTCGTCCCATGCGTATCCGATGCTGCTGTACATCAGCCGCGTAATCACCGTATTCCATAATTGGTCGGGATAAACCGGGCAATCCAGCAGGGCGAACACATTGGCGCTGAGTGTGGGCGCATAGGCGATGATGCCGTAGCCGGGCGGCGGCGGAGTCATGCCATTCCCATAAATCTGAGGATAAAGCCGCATCTGCGATAAGCTGCCACCTGATACCCACAGGTCACCAGCAGCAATCTGCAAGCCATACAGCAGGACACTGAAGACGCGGTCCTCATCACGCGAAAACTCAATACGGCTGTAGGTGTCCGGGGACAGAAATGCCTGGCTCGCGGTTGCCCAGCGCCACGAGACGCTGTAGGTGCTTTCGGTGAGTGTGGCTTGATCAATCCAGCGCAGGTTTCGCAGGACTGCCAGCGCTTCGTCGCGCGTGCTTGCGCCCACATGGATTCCCTGCCAGCAGGGCGCTGCACCGCCCCGGCATTCGGCAGAACCGAGGAACTGCGCCAGCTCAGCGTGATAGCCCGACGGCGCTGCACTGGCAGTCGCCAGCAGCACACCCAGTACGCCTGTGTAAACCAGTGTTAAGCCCAGTACGAGGCGAACCCACAGACGATGCATTGGCAAACTCCTCAGGTAGAAAAAAGTAACGGCATACAATTGACGGGTGTGCGGTACACATTGTTCCAATCAATTGCGGTATCCGGTTCGCCGGAGCTGCCTGTGAATAACTCAAGTGTTTGCACGGTGCTTGACCACAAGTTATATGGTCCCTGCGGGCATTCGGCGTAAGCGGTTGCCCACACCTGCAACTGCGGATGGTATGTCCGGTAGATTGTGTAAGGTTCAATGACCGGATAGGGCGTGTAAGGGGCGGGCGTGCCCGGCGGCTGGTTGGGGAGCGGAGTAGGCGAGGGCCGCGGTGTCACAACGATAGCGGGGCGAATGCTCATAATCCGGCTTGCCCTGCCTGCAACCAGCCACAAATCTGCCAGCGGGATACGCACCTCAAGCGTAATGGATTGAATGGTATCCGTCTGCCGGTTGATGTCTAACCAGCCGCCGACCGGACTCTGCGACAGAAAAGGCGGACTCTGGTCCGACCATGTCACCAGCAGTCGCGGACCGGGGCTCGTCCATTCCCGCACACGCGCCACGTAGGGGTGTGCCTCAAGCAGGGCGCGC
Organism: Anaerolineae bacterium; assembly: GCA_034435675.1. Taxonomy (GTDB): domain Bacteria; phylum Chloroflexota; class Anaerolineae; order Aggregatilineales; family Phototrophicaceae; genus DAOTWP01. The sequence goes on along the minus strand of DAOTWP010000309.1, from coordinate 28,737 downwards.
GCCTCGCTCACAGTGGTTTCGCCAGGACGAATACCCAGCCAGCACGGGGTCAGGCTTTCTGCGCAGGCGGGCGCGCCAAGGAACGCCTGAAGATCGTCAATTGTCTGCGGATCACCTGGCGGCACAAGGCTGGTGGCAAGCCCGATGCAGCCAAGAAATACCAGCACCAGTGCCCATGCCAGACGTACAGATAAACGGCGCATCAGCAGTTCTCCGTCAGGTTATCAGGGCTGCATCGGCATGGTCGGCAGGCAGTTGCGCGGGTTGCGGTAAATGCCCCCCCAGTCTACCGGGCGTGGCTGGCGCGGCTCTGGCTCGCCGAAATAGGTCAACTGCCCAATACGACTGTCCCAGAAGGCATACGGCGAAAAAGGGCAGCGCGCCGTCCCCAGCCCGTAGACCCGCACCGAGCTGTGGTAGGTCTGGTACAAAATGCGCGGGTCAGGCAGGAAAGCATTCTGTCCGGTCATGGTGTCCGGTTTGCCCATTACATTCCATAAGGTGGCGAGAGGAATGTCCACAAACAGGTTAATCACCGCTACCCGGCGCGTTGCTGGATCCAGCGAAATGCCGTTCAAGCGTACATCGTCGAGGAAGCTCAAACCATCGGCGCGCCAGTGCCACGAAATGTAGTCGGCATTGGGCTGCCAGTTGAGATCGGTCACCCATTCCAGCCTGCTCAGCACAGCGTATGCCTGTGCCTCATCCGTTTCGCCAACCCGAATCCCCTGCCAGCAGGGACTCTGCCCGCCAGTGGCGCAGTCCGGCGCAGCGAGAAATACGCTCAGTTCACTGGCATCAACGGGCTGCGGCAGCAGCAGCGTGAAGACGACAGCCACAGCACACAGGCTGTTGGCTGCGCCGATCAGGATCAGCCCAAGACGCCAGAAAAAGCATAACATCCAGCACACCCGTTTGCGTCAGCGTTCCGAACAGCAGCAACGCCACAATGCTACGCTATCCCCCGGTTTAAAGCAAAACCCTGCCGGACCGCGAACCCATGCGACATGCGGGCGGCAGGTGGGCGGAATTGAGCGGCGGGTGGGCGCAAGTGGGCGACTGGCGGGAAACTTTGCACAGAGTTTGCAAATCGGCAATCTTTGAAGCACCGTCCAGCAGTACACTGGAAATATCATTTGCTGCTGCTTTTCTGGAAGGTTTTTATGAGGAGAACTGCTGTGAAACACGGTGTCCTGCTGTTTCTGGTGCTTGCGCTGGCGCTGGCGGTGGCAGCCTGTAACCGGGTGGAGATTGAACGTAACCCGGAGGGCGGCGCAACCGTTACCCTGACGCTCACCCAGTCCGATCTGAACACGATTATCAGTGAAGCGCTGGCGGCAGCGCCGAATCCGCTGCTGCGCAATCCGCAAGTTACGTTACAGGAAGGCTCGGTTCTGGTCAGCGGCACGCACGAGCGGCGTGATGGCGGCGGCACGGTCAGTGGTAGTTTTGTGGTCACATTCAGCATTCAGGATGGGGCACTGGTCGCGCAGGTCAGCAGCCTCAACATTGAAGGCTACGCCGTCGCAGACTCCGAGCTTGCCGACCTGAACGCGCGGCTGGCAGGTGGCATGTCGCGCCGAGCGGATGATGGTGTCCGGTTTACGTCGGTGACGGTCACGCCGCAGGCAGTAACGCTAGTGTTTGAGGTACGCCGCCGCTAACGGCGGGATACCGCAGGGCTGCTGGCAGTGAGACGTTGTGGATGAGTACAATCTGCACATGTACTCATCAATAGTCTTCAGGATGACCGCTATGTTTGACGATAATCCGCTGGATGATTACGGTGACATCTGGTCTGTGTCTTCCCAAAAGTCCGAACCACAGGCTGCCGCACCGGACACCCGCGCGCTGGAGGCATACCGCGAGGGCTGTAACTATATGGATGCAGGGCGGCGTGATCTGGCACTGACCGCATTTTTCCGCGCGCTGCATTTTGCACCGGACATGGTCAATGCCCATTTGCGCATCGCCCGGTTGGCACCGGAAGAAGGCACACGCCGCAAACATCTGGAGCGTGTGCTGGCGCTGGACCCGGAAAACACGGCTGCCCGCCGCATGCTGCTCATCCTTGACGGCGCCATGACCGCAGAAGAATCTGCCGCGCTGTATAACGTGGCAGCCGTGAAAAAAGCTGACGCGCCAGTGAGCGCCCAGAGCGAAACGCTGCTCTGCCCGGTTTGCCGCGGCAACCTGACCACCGATGATCAGGCAGGCACGGTGTACTGCCGTTTCTGCGGCTTTCAGGAAACGCTTCAGCGCGGGCAGGTCAGCAGCAGGGCGCTGCAAGCAGCGCTTGCCGCCAAACAGCGCTCGACCACATGGATTATCGGCAAGCGGGTGCTGCACTGCAACGAATGCGGGGCGGAGTGGACGCTTTCGGCGCGGACGCTTTCCGCCGAATGCCGCTTTTGCGGGTCGATGCACGTCGTCCAGCAGGATGCCGTGAAGTCCTTCCGCCAGCCCGACGGCATTGTGCCCTTTGCGATTGCGGAGGAGCAGGCACACGAGCGCATCCAGATGCAGCTCGACACCCGCGCCGCCCGCCTGCGTCGTGTGCTGGATGACAATCGCGCCGCCGCAAAGCTGTTCAGCGGGTCGTATCTGCCTTTCTGGGTGTTTATGGATGCGCAGCCGGCGTCAATTCAACTTTACACGCCCACTGTGCTGGCGAAGCGCAAAACGCTGATGACGGGCAGTCAGGCAGATTTGCCCCATGATGTCGCTATCTGCGCGGCGAAATCGCCCCCCGGTGAGCTGACGGAACGGCTGGGTATCTATGACCTCAAATATGCCGTGCCCTACCAGCCCGGTCTGCTGGCGAAGCACCCCGCAGAACTGTACAGCGTGGATTTTGACAGTGCCTCGATTGCGGCGCGCGGCGTGATTTCGCAGGCGCTGCGCGGCATGTACCCTGAAGACGAAACGCGCGTCAACCTGGGACAGCGGATGCGCGCATTTACGGAGTTCCGGCTGCTGCTGTTCCCGGTGTGGATTGTTACCATCCACGAGGAAGATGGCGACCTGCGCCCGGCGCTGGTCAACGGGCAAAGCGGGCAGGTTGTCTTTGGTAAGGCGCAAAAACCGGGCAGTTAACGCAAACGGAGTTCCCATGCGGAACACAGGACATAATCGTTCATCACTCCCTCAACGAAACAGGAGCCTGACAATGCATAATCGTTTGTTTTCCATCGTGCTCGGTATCAGCGTCCTGCTGCTGCTCACGGGCGCAGGCATGGCAATGGCATTCAGCACCCCGGCAGTGCAGGTGCAGCCGCGTGCCAGCGCGCAGGCGCTTGCCACGAATGCCGCCAGCACCGCACAGGCAGCCGCTACCGGTGCCGCCAGCCGCGGGCAGAACTTCGCTACCAGCGCCGCCGGTACGGTGCAAGGCTTTGAAACAGCGGTGGTCGGGACAGTGCAGCCGGTTGGCACCAATGCCGCCGCGACGGCGCAGAGCTTCGCCACTAACGCGGCAGCCACCGGGCAGGCATTTTACGACAATGCCAATGCCACCGCGCAGGCGGCAGCCACCGGTATCGCGCTGGATGTTGACAGTATCCGCGCGACGGCGACGACCATTGTCGGCACGGTACAGGCGGTTTATGCCGCGCTGCCCGCCGAAGTGCAAGTGATCGTTGACTATCTGCTGCAAAACAGCAGCGTTGTCTATGATCCGGTGACCAACAGCCTGCTCGTGACCAGCTATGTAGACGAGATGGTCGTCAACGAGCTGGTGGATGTGGTCGTGCAGGCAGCCGGTTACAACCCGGACGCCGTGCTGGTGGATGTCACGCCGCTGGGAATTAACATTATACTGATCGATGCCAGCAGCCAGCTTCCGGGCGCAGTGGTGCTGACGTACCAGCCCGTTGTCGTGGATGGGCGCGTGTCAATGGTGCTGGTCAGCGCCAGCATCAACGGTATCCCCGTTCCTGTGGAGCAGTTACCCGCCGATCTGCTGCAAGGTATCGAACTGGCGCTGACCGGTGCCACGTTGCAGACCGCGCTGGGGCTGCCCTATCCAGTCAGCTATGTGGTCAACAGTGTGAGCCTCGGTGACAGTGGGCTGGTGCTGACCTTCACGGTGCTGCTGGCACCCGTGCCCTGAAGCCGAATACGCCGGAGCCGTGCAGGCAGCAGCGCACAGGCAGCTTGTCTGAACAAGGCATCCGCCAAAAGACCTATAGGCGTGGTGGCAAAGGGGTGAACGGAAAATCCACCGAAGATTAGGGGTAAGATCTGGCGATCTGTGTTTTACTGAGCACATCATGTTCCTTCCTATGAAATGAGGTGCTCCATGTTGTCCCGGATTGCTCGCAATTTGCCCCTTCCGCTGGTGAACGCCGATACCGTTCTGCTGCAATGGCAGCGCCGTAACAGTGTGCTGTTGCTGCGCCTTGCGGTGGGTATCGTCTATGTCTGGTTCGGCGCGCTGAAGCTGTTCCCCAACGCCAGCCCGGCGGAACCGCTGATTCGCGGCACGTACAACTTTCTGCCTGCGGACCTGCTCACCGCGTTTGTCATCTTTATCGGTGTGTTTGAAATCATCATTGGGCTGCTGTTCCTTGTGGGGCGCCTGCCGCGCCTGACCACCGCGCTGATGCTGATGCAAATGGCAGGCGCAGTATCGCCGATTGTGCTCGCACCGCATCTGATCTGGGTGCAGTTCCCGCATATGTGGACACTTGAAGGGCAGTATGTCTTCAAGGACATTATCCTGATTTCTGCGGCACTGGTCATTGTTGCTGCCACCGCGCACCGGCTGCCCAATGCCCCGCGTGATGCCCGCTTCCGCAACACTTCGGAGATTCCCGCCGAAAACCTGATGTAGTGCCGCAGCAGCCTGACCGCTGCTGAAGCTTAACCAGCGCAGCCCGCAGCCCGTGTTCTGTGGGCTGTGTCTGCTTACAATCTATCCGTAAATTCATCAAGCCGGGCGAGGAACACCTCGTCCCTACGAGATAATCCGCGATCCTTACCTTTGAGTGACAAAATGCCTTGACTATTCCCCACGGCGCTGCTGCCGCCGGTGTCAAGAAAACGCCCTGCCCACACGCTTCCTGCATTTCGCCACCCGTACAGACCACCTGCTTTTGCATCCCCGCCCCCTTGTGGATAACATTTCCGGGTAGCCGCGCTGTCCCAGCGCCCGCCAAACGCATATTGAGAAGGATTTGGATCATGTCAGGCTATATCCTCGCGCTCGATCAGGGAACGACTTCCTCCCGCGCGATTCTGTTTGACCACAGTGGACGGCTGATTGCCGTGGAACAGCAGGAGTTTCGCCAGATTTATCCCCGCCCCGGCTGGGTGGAACACGACCCCGCTGACCTCTGGAACACGCAGCTTGCCGTCGCGCAGGCGGCCATGCGCGCTGCCGGGGTCGGCGCGGCAGCGATTGCCGCTATTGGCATCACCAATCAGCGCGAAACCACGCTGATTTGGGATCGGGACACCGGCGAGCCAATTCACAACGCGATTGTCTGGCAGGATCGCCGCACTGCCGCGCTGTGCGACCAGCTCAAGGCAGAGGGTTTCGACAAAATCATCCTGGAAAAAACCGGACTGGTGACAGACGCCTACTTTTCCGGCACAAAAGTTGCCTGGCTGCTGGATAATGTGCCCGGCGCTCGCGCTCGCGCTGAGGCAGGCAAGCTGGCATTTGGCACGGTGGACAGCTACCTCATCTGGAAGCTGACTGGCGGCAGGCTGCATATCACCGATGTGAGCAACGCCAGCCGCACCCTGCTCTACGACATCCACAAGAAGTGGTGGTCCACCACCATCACCAAACATCTGGATATCCCGCTGGCGATGCTGCCGCAGGTTGTGCCCAGCAGCATGCATTATGGCGAAACCGACCCGGCGCTGTTTGGTGGTGCAATCCCCATTGCCGGGATCGCGGGTGACCAGCAGGCGGCAACGTTTGGTCAGGCGTGCTTTACGCCGGGTATGGCGAAGAACACTTATGGCACCGGCTGTTTTATGCTGATGAACACCGGCACGGAGGCGATCACCTCGCGCAATCGGCTGCTGACCACCATTGGCTGGAAGCTGGGCGACGACGGCGCGATGCAGTACGCGCTGGAGGGCAGCATCTTTATCGGGGGCGCGGCGGTGCAGTGGCTGCGCGACGAACTGAAGCTGATCAGCAGTGCGGCGGAAAGCGAAACGCTGGCGCGGAGTGTGCCGGACACAGCGGGCGTCTATGTGGTTCCGGCATTCGTAGGCTTGGGTGCGCCCTACTGGGATCAATATGCACGGGGGACAATCGTCGGTTTAACACGCGGCGCAGGGCGGGCGCAGATTGTGCGCGCCACACTGGAAAGCATTGCCTACCAGACCCGCGATGTCGCGCAGGCGATGGCAGCCGATGCCAGCAGCGCCGGAGATGGCATTGCGCTGACGACCCTGCGCGTGGACGGCGGCGCAGCGCGTAACGATTTCCTGATGCAGTTTCAGGCGGACATTCTGGGTGTGCCGGTGGAACGCCCCGCCGTAACCGAGACGACAGCGCTTGGCGCGGCTTATCTGGCAGGGCTGGCGGTGGATTACTGGTCCTCGCAGGCAGACATCGCCGGGCAGTGGCAGGTGGAACGCCGTTTTGAGCCGCGGATGTCCGCCGGCCAGCGCGAGACACTCTATGCGGGCTGGCAGCGTGCAGTAGAACGGGCACGGCACTGGGCGGAGGAATAGGCAGATAAACTTAACCGGTGAAATGTGCTGCCTTACATGATGCAGGATAAAGACAGTTTTTGTTACAGAACTGCCAATAACCGTCTCGAGATGGCAACGCCGCACATGAAGACTGTCTCAAACGTATGGCGCTACTGCGCCGCGTTGTGACTGTGGGGCACGAAGAGCGTGCGCTGGAACTTGTTGATGAATTGAAGGCGAAGTATCCCAAACGGAAAGCAATGATCGAGGAACTCGACAGGATGTAGCAGAGGGCGGCATATGGCAGACGAGACGATCAGAACGCTGCTGGCGAACGCTTATCATGCGTTCGATGAATCGCAGTTTGAAAATGCAGAAGCGCTCTACCAGCGGGTAATTGCGACCATTCCAGATCGCAAGTCTGCGTTGTACCGTCACGCAGCGCATATGCTGGCATTTGCGCGCGCGCATCGCGGGGATTACGAGGGTGCGCGCACCCTGTACCGCGAACTGCGGGCAGAGGCGAAAGCCCGTGGGGATATTGAGAGTGAACATGTCGCCCTGCACCAGCTTGGCATGGTCGAACGGTTGGCAGAAAACTACGATCATGCGCTCGAATTGTTTCATGAAGAGTTTGTCCTGATTCGCAACAATCTCGACGACGCAGAACTGAGTCTGTCTGCCAACCTCTTTGAACAGGGAACGATTGCTTATCTGCGCGGCGAATTTGGGCGGGCGCATAAAATGCTGCATGAAGCGCTCGATTATGCCAACCGCGCGCAGGATGCCATGTGCCGCGCTCTGGCGCTGCGCGGGCTGGCGCAGCTTTCACAGCGGCAGGGGGATCGTGCTACGGCGCGGGCGCAGTATCTGGGCAGCGTGGTCGCGTTTAAGCAGGCGGGTGACGAGCGCGCAGCAAGAGATGTTGAGGAGAAACTGCGCGCGCTGGACACCTGAGAAGCCTTAGCCGGTCGCAACCCGGCGGCAGCGGTCTGCGTAAACCCTGTAAGGCGCAGTGTAGCTTGCCTGAACAGGTAAGCAGGGGGGCGCGATGACCAAAACACTGGCAGAACTGGAAAATCAGGATATTCGCTGGGTGAAATTGCGCGGCTGGCGGCAGCACTTTGAACTGCGCGATGCAGCCGGCGGCGTTCTGGGGCATATCAGGCGCGTGCGCAACAGGAACAACCGCTTTGAAGTGGATGCTGTCGGCAACCGCTGGCAGTTCGAACGCCGCACTGAGCGCGTGGGTTTTTTGCGCTGGCAGCAGGTGATCCACATTCGTTCTATCAACACCGGAGATCAACCGGCAGTCTTTCGTTATATCCGCCGCAAGCGCGTGTCAGGGGAACTGGTCTATCCTGATGGTCGTGTATACCTCTGGCAGCGTGCCAACAACTGGGGATCAAAGTGGGCGTGGACTACCGAAGCGGGCGATCCCCTGCTCGGCTTCCAGACGGGCGGTAGTTTCCGTGCGGGCGCGGGTATCAGCCTGAAGGCAGACATGGAGCCAAGCAAAGCACCGACCATCCTCGTATTTCTGGGCTGGTATCTGCTAACGCTGTACCAGCAGGATCAAATGGCGGCTGCGATGGTCATTGCAGCGGGGACATGACCCGCAGCAGACTGTAACACCATTTAGCACCATTACACCCTTCCGATTGTGAAGCGGGTTATACTCTGCTGCGCAGCGTCTGTCTGCGCACCGGATGCGCATTGGCTTTGCCCGTTCACCGGTGCAGACCCGCCTGCTTTTCGCGTGGAGCGCGTTTTCCGGAAGGGATGCCAACTTATGCCAGACGTGACCTTTGACCGTTATTACCGCTATGACGATCTGACCCGCATTTTGCAGGAATTTGCGGCGCAGTACCCGCAGCTTATTCACCTTGAAAGCGCTGGCAAGAGCTACGAAGGGCGTGACATCTGGATTGTCACCGTCACCAGCAGCGCCAGTGGTCCTGCCGAGGAAAAACCCGCGCTGTGGGTGGATGGCAACATCCACGCCACCGAGGTGTCGCCCAGCAGTGCGTGCCTGTATCTGCTCAACCAGCTCACGCAGCGTTATGGCAGCGACCCGGCAGTGACCGCCCTGCTGGACAGCCGCGCCTATTACGTTTGTCCGCGCGTGAACCCCGACGGCGCGGAGTGGGCGCTGGCAGACAAGCCGAAAATTATCCGCAGCAGCACTCGCCCTTATCCCTTTGACGAAGACCCGTTTGAGGGGCTGAAGATGGAAGATGTGGACGGCGACGGGCGCATGCTGGCGATGCGCATCAAAGACCCCAACGGGGCATGGAAGCAGCACCCGGAACATCCCCGCCTGATGGTGCGCCGTGATCCTGTCGAAACCGGAGGCACTTACTACCACTTGCTGCAAGAGGGCACAATTGACAATTATGACGGTGTGCTGGTCTTCCCGCAGCGCATCAAAGAGGGACTCGACCTGAACCGCAACTTTCCCTCACAATGGCGGCAGGAATACGAGCAGCAGGGTGCTGGTCCCTACCCGACCAGCGAACCGGAGGTGCGTGCTATTGTAGACTACATCGCCCGCCACAGGAATATCACCGGGGCTGTCACGTTCCACACCTGGAGTGGTGTCCTCTTGCGTCCCTACGGCACACAGGCAGACGAGAACATGCCTGCCGAAGACCTGTGGACTTATAAGAAGATCGGCGACCAGGGCACTGCGCTTACTGGCTATCCCAATGTGTCCGTTTTCCATGACTTCAAATACCACCCCAAAGAAGTGATTACCGGCGTCTTTGACGACTGGCTGTTCGACCACTACGGCATCTTTGCGTGGACGGTGGAAATCTGGTCACCGCAGCGTCAGGCGGGCATTGGCGAGTACAAATTCATTGACTGGTATCGCGAACATCCGCTTGACGATGATGTGAAGATGCTCCAGTGGAGCGACGAGCAATTGGACGGCAAAGGCTACGTGGACTGGTATTCGTTCCAGCATCCGCAGTTGGGCGCAGTGGAATTGGGCGGTTGGAACATGCAGTATGCCTGGCGTAACCCGCCGCCGCACCTGTTGGAAAAAGAGATTGCGCCGTTTACCGACTGGCTCATCTGGCATCTGCAAATCTCGCCGCGCCTCGAACTGCTGCAAACTGACGTGACCGCGCTGGGCGGCGGTAATTATCGGGTGCGGGCGGTGGTGCAGAATACCGGCTGGCTGCCGACCTATGTCAGCAAGCAAGCACTGGCTAAACAGGCGGTGCGGGTGCTGGTCGCAGAAATTGCGCTGCCGGACGGCGCAGCACTGCACACCGGCAAACCGCGTGAGGAACTGGGGCAGCTTGAAGGGCGCGCCTACACTGCTTCATCGGCAACCCCCTGGAGCGTTGATGCGACAATGGCAGACCGCGCCAAAGTGGAATGGGTTGTTTACGCGCCGCAGGGCGGCACCGTGCAGCTCACGCTGAAACACGAACGCGCGGGCACCGTGCGCACAGCAGTGCAGTTGTAGTACAGCATCCGGGTGAGGGGCAGCGGCAGGGCTGCGCGTCCGGGTTCAGCGCCGGTCAAGCAGCAGTTCAACGCTGCCCGCTCTGCCCAGAAAATCGGTGACGCGCACGGTGTAGCTGCCGTCTGCGGGCAAAGTCAGCGCGTCAATGCGGGCATCCAGCGTATTAAGCGCCGTAGCGAAACTGTTATGATCGTCATTTTGCGCCAGTGTGCTGCTGTCGGGAGCGAGCAGCGTCAACCGGGGGTCGAGTGTGCCGCTGGTGTCGCGCGCGGTAATCGTCAGGCGTTCGCCCTGCGCTGCGCTGAAGCTGTACTCGTACACTGCGCCAGGCGGCAGGGTGATGTTCAGCCGGACAATATCTGCCGCGTCGGACTCGACTGGGACAGCAAGCGGGGCGGCAGGGCTGATGCTGAGTGCCACCGTGCCCGCCTGTGCGCCGTTGAAGCTGTTGACTACCAGCGTATAGTCGCCGCTGACCGGGAATGTCAGGCGCGGGATCAGCGCGTCATACTGCGCCAGATCGCTGCGGCTGCTGCCGTGATCGTCGTTGAACAGCAGTAAGTCGTTATCCGGTGACAGCACGGCGAGGGTTGGGTCAATTTCGTCGGGCAGCACACTGCGCACAGCAATGCTCACCGTTTCGCCCGCCTGCGCCGCAACCACAACGCGGGCGGGTTGGCTGCCATCCAGTTCGAGTGTGTAGGTCTGTTCGGCAGGTGCATCCTGTGCCAGCAGCCCTGTTGAAGACAGGAAAAGCAGGAGCATGGCAAAGGCAGGCAGGATCAAGCCGGCGGCATAGGGTGTTTGCCGCCACCTGTGCCGGGCTGCGCTTAGCCAGTGCTTCGAGAAGATTGTTTTCATCTGCACGGTGCGTCTGTGCCTTTCTGCCCATGTTCGCCGCTAAGTACAAGCAAATTGAAAATATCGGATATAGGAGCGGGTCTGAGACACGTCCCTACGGAAAACAATCCCGCGAGATTTTTGTGATTGACCTTAAAGTCTATGCAGGGATGTCGTGTGCTGTCAACCAGCGTAGTGCAAACGGTGGTTACTGCGCTTTGCTGAAATCGCACTTTGCTGCTATACATGTGCGTAGACTTTGATGGACAGTGGTGGAGTGACATTGATTACGGCTGTGAATATCAGGCATTTGTGGATTGTGATTTCGATAGGCGTGCTGCTGCTGCTGGCATCTGCCTGTACCGGGGAAAGCAGCCAGCAGGCGGGCGCGGCAACCGCCACCCTGCTGCCGGTTCCCAGCCAGACGCCCCGTTTTACCGCAACGCCGGAACCCTCGCTGACCCCGATTCCGTCGAACACGCCAGAGCCTTCCGAGACGCCGATCCCGCCGACACCCACCTTATCGCCGACACCTTCGGCTACACCGCAGACCTTCGGCATTGTGTCATCTACGCAGCGTGTCAACGTGCGTGAAGGACCAGGGACGAACTTTGCGGCATTCGCGGCGCTGCCCGCTGGAGAGCGCGTCGAAGTGCTGGAAACCGCCGAAACCGCCGAAGGCACATGGTATCGCGTGCGCCTGACCGATGGGCGCGAAGGCTGGATGGCGTCGAGTGTCGTGCGTGTTGAGCCTTCGCCCACGCCACTGCCGACAGCAGTCCCGACGATTGATGAAACGGCTGTTGCATTGGGCACGGTTTACCCGACGGCAGTGCTGGGCGGCAACCCGGTTTCGCCCACCCCGCCGCCCGCTGTTGCCAGTGCCACCGCCAGCGCCGGCGGCAGTGTGCGTCTGGTGACTGATACTCCAGCGCCCACCGGGTCAGCGCAGGCGCTGTTGGAAACCACGCTTAGCCCGTTGAGCGCCTTTGAGCTGACGGCAACGGCGATCATGCGTGGCGCAGGCTTTGTCACGCCAACACCGGGTTCGTTTGTCAATACGGTGACGGCACCAACCGCGACACCGAGCGTTACACCCGGCAGCGCCAGTACCGCGCAGCCAGGCACCCGCCAACCGACAGGACCAACGCTGACGCCGCCGCCAACCAGCGCAAGCAGTCGTACTTACGGTAATCTACAAATTCTGGCGGAGTGCAACACCGCGGGAGCGCGTTTCCGCCCGCCCAACGATATTGGTTCTGGTTCAACGGTCTTTATCTGGTGGGAATGGTTTGCCCGCACGGAGCAGCAGGTTAACGACCATATCAGCGCCGCAACCTATGAAGTGCGTCTGAACGACCTCGTGCTCGAAAACTGGGCACAGTATGTGCAGCCAGTGCAGCAGCAGGGCGACCTGTATTTTGCTAGCTGGGTTGTGCCTGTTGGGCAGCTTCCCGCCGGGACGTATCAGGTCAGCTTCAGAGTAACGTGGTCGCGCCAGATTGACGACGGCTTTGATCGCTTTGGACCCGGCACTGCCAATACAGTGCTTGAAAGCGGTTGTACGTTTACGGTTAATCCCTAGAGGCTGCGACACCGCTGTGCTGTTGATTGCAAATAGCGATTGGCTCCCGATAGGCTGCCCCCTGCCCTGGAGCAAGAAAGCGGCTGTGCAATGGACCGTTTGAGGCTGCGCGACTGGAGTCCGTCCGCAGATCCGGTGCTGCGCGCAGAACTGCTGCACCAGTACATCCGCGAGAACCGGCGTTTGCTGGGCATGCGTAAACGCCCTGTGTGGCAGAAAGCGATTTCATGGCTGCTGCGCGGGGCGATTGTGCTGTTGATTATCTTTGCGGGGCTGCCGCTCGTCGAGTTCAACCCGCGTGACTACCTGCTGATTTACCTGCCCGCCGTGACACTGCTGCCGTTTACGGCGGCTTTTCATTTCCGGCTGCAATTCTGGACGCTGGCACTTGCCGCCAACAGCATCACCCGTGAGCACCAGAACGAAACCTGGGATTTGCTGGTCATGACCGGTAGGAATACCCGCCAGATTGTCGCCGCGAAACTGAAAGCGATCCTGCTGCGTATGGCGCGCATGTACACGGCACTGCTGCTGCTGCGCGGTCTGATTGCCCTCTGGTTCGTTCTGGTGTACCTGGTCACCACCTATAACCACCCCTTTGGGCAGCCGCCTAACTGGGGCGGGCTGCTGGCATTCCTGCTGCTGCTGCCGCTGCTTACCTTTGGCAATTTGCTGCTGACGGCGGCGGCGGGTACGCTGGCATCTGCACTCACCCGGCGCATTGAGCTGAGCCTTGTCGGGGCGGGGCTGCTGCGGCTGGCGCTGATCGGCACGGCGTTCGCGGCGCTGCTGGCGCTGGGTATGGCGACGTTCGAACTGCTGCCCGATCAGGACCCGTTGGTTGTGCCCACTGGTGCGCTGGACTTTGCGGCACTGCAAGTGTTCTTTGTCAGCCTGTTCAGCCTGCTGGATAACGGCAGCCTTGTCGGGTTGAGCATTCTGACCAGCCAGCCCAGCGTCGCCGCCGGAATTAGCAGTAACGTCCTTTACAGCGTGGGCACGCTGCTGGCAGTGCTGGTTTATGTACTGCTGGCATGGCTGGCGCTGCGGGTGACCTACTGGCTGGCGACGCGGCAGGGCGTGCTGCCGCTGCACCCGCGCCAGCACCGGCAGGATCGGCAATGAGTGTGCCGGCAATGAACATGCCCCTGAAAAACGTGCCGCGACAGGTATAATGCTGCGCTGGCTGCCCGGCTGGCTGGCGCACTGCCAATTGGCAGCATTCCTGTTATCGCTTTGAACGCGCCAGGATACCGATGCAAATTCTCTACGCACTGTTGATTCTGGCGATCTATGCTGCTATTGCCATCGGGCAGGTGCCGCTGCTGCGCATGAATCGGGCGACTATTGCGCTGGCGGGTGCGGCGCTGCTGGTGGTCCTGGGCGCGATCAGCGAACACGACGCGCTGGCGGCGCTGGATATGGGCACGATTCTGCTGCTCGGCGCGATGATGGTTATCAACGTCAACCTGCGGCTGGCAGGCTTTTTTCGCTTTGTTGGCGGGCGTGCCCTGCGCGCTGCGCACAGCCCGCGGATGCTGCTGGCGATGATCATTCTGTCGGCGGGCGTGCTGTCGGCGTTGTTCCTCAATGACCCCATCTGTTTGATGCTCACACCGCTGGTGGTTGACCTGACCCGGCGCGCGGAGCGTAATCCGCTGCCCTATCTGATCGGGCTGGCGACTGCCGCCAACGTGGGCAGTGTTGCCACCATTACAGGCAACCCACAAAATCTGGTCATCGGGCAGGCAAGCGGCATCCCCTACTTCACCTTTCTGGTCTATCTGGGTCCTGTGGCGGCAGTTGGGCTGCTGATCTGCTGGGGGGTGATTGTGCGCGCTTATCCTGCCGAATTCAGTGGCAAACTGCCAGCAGTGCAAATGCCGCCACCGCGCCCCTACACACCGCTGCTGGGCAGAACCGTGCTGATTGTCGGCGGGCTGATGCTGGCATTTCTGCTGGGCGCGCCGGTGGTGACGGCGGCTTGCGCGGCGGCGGGGCTGCTGCTGATATCGCGGCTGCGTCCATCGCGTTTGCTGGCACTTGACTGGGATCTGCTGGCATTCTTCGCCGGCTTGTTTGTCGTCACGAGTGCGATTGAGACCACCGGCATCAGCGCATGGCTGTTTGAAGGCACACGCACTTTGCTGCACAGCGGTGTTCCGGCGCTGACGGTGATCACAGCGGGTTTGAGCAACATTGTCAGCAACGTTCCAGCAGTGCTGCTGCTGCGCCCGGAAATCCCCGGCTTTCCGGACCCGCAGAGCGCCTGGCTTACCCTGGCAATGGCTTCCACGCTCGCAGGCAACCTGACGCTGCTCGGCTCTGCCGCCACGCTGATTGTCGCTGAAGTCGCGGCAGTCCATGGTATTCGGGTGAGCTTCATGGCATTTCTGCGGGCAGGCGTACCGATTACTGTGCTGACCCTGCTGGTCGGGGCGGTGTGGCTGCTGCTGGTCGGCGGGTGAAGGGTGTTCTGCGGCACAGCGTTAACTGCCCCACAGCACACCCAGGTTGTCCTCCGGTTGAGAATTTGCCCAGCAGCCTGTCGCCCTGAACAAGAGGAGACAGCCCCTTGTCCAGGTTTACCGAGGCACAACAATCAGCATGGTCCATTCAGAGCGATGGTATCCTGCCGCACCCAGCCGGTTTCGCGTTCATTCAGGCGGACTTGCAGCCAGCCGTCATTAGACCGGTAGACAACTTCCGCCCATGTATCCAGCCGCATGAATGGAATGCTCATGCTGTTGGGAATGCGGTAGATCAGCACGAACTGTGTCCCGCTGGCAGGATGCATCGCTACGCAGACACCTTCGGGGACATCGCGATCATCGTTGTGTCCGGGCAGCGTAGTATAGTCAATTTGCCCGGTGTCGCAGTTGAACAGGTTAATCTGCGGCGACTGCACCCAGCCGGTATAGCCCACCCCGCTAATGCTCCACTGTACCTGGGTGAAGTCCCCATTTCTGCCGATTGCCGGAACCCAGCCGCTCATGTGCAGCACTGCAACCGGCGTGGTGTTGGTATTCGCCTGCGCATAGATGAACACGGCAAAGATCGAATCCGGGTGCATTGCTGCGCAGACATCTGACGGCAGCGGGCTGCCCGGTCCTGCAAGTTCACCAACCATCGGCAGCGGCGTTTCGGGCATGTCGTTGCAGGG
Source organism: Anaerolineae bacterium (assembly GCA_034435675.1). Classification (GTDB taxonomy): domain Bacteria; phylum Chloroflexota; class Anaerolineae; order Aggregatilineales; family Phototrophicaceae; genus DAOTWP01. The sequence goes on along the minus strand of DAOTWP010000309.1, from coordinate 13,011 downwards.
ACCAATGATGCCAGGCTGGTTGGCGCTGACCCATCCGCTGTGCCCGTTGTCATCGGTGATGTGCAGCCAGCCATTTTGCAGCCCCAGCACACGCCCGGCATTGCCCATAATCGCCACCGCCGCGCCGTTCGGCTGGCTGTAGACATAGATTACCAGCGTGCCGCCGGGATGCACTGCCGCGCACATTGCCGCCGGGATACGTTCTCCCGGCAGGTTGAGCACGGGCAGGCTGCCCCCACCGCCGCCGAAAACCTGCGCGCAGGGGGCTGTCGTCACGACCCGATTGCCGTCTACCCAGCCGGTCACCCCGGCGCGGATAATGATTTCAATGGACCCGTCCGCATGCCGTGACAGCGCCTGCGCCCATGTGCCCAGATTGGCGACCGGCGTCTGCGGCACGAGCGTCGGCGTTTGCAGCGGCAGCCCGTAAACCGGAATGTCTGCACCGGTTGAATTGACCACCGCGCACATGGTCGTTGGCGGTGTGCCGCTGTTGGCAATGCGATAAACCGGCACAGGACCGGGATTGCCGCCACACGCGCCGACCAGTGTGGTCACGCTGCCGCTGACCCAGCCGCTTGCACCCGTGGGCAGCAGAATCTGATACCAGCCGTCGCGCCCGGTCATCAGCGGGGCATAGGTGATCAGCGTGCCGATAACCGTGTAACTGGTGCCCGGTCCCTGCCGAATATTGACCGCCTGTACGTTGAACGGCGTGACATTGCAGACAGTTGCCGGCGGCGTGCCGCCGGGGTTCACAACAATGCCGTTTCCTGTGCCGCCGTTAGTCCCGCCGCTGTTCCCGCCGGTGTTGATTGTGCCCGTGGTGGCAGTAGGTTGTGGCGTGCGCGTCGGCTGCGGAGTCGCGGTGGAAAAGGGCGGTGTGCTGGTTAGCGGCGGCAAATCGGTAATGCGTGCCTGCGAGTCGTCGCCAGCGCCGCTGTTGTCCGGCGTTTGTCCTGCGCCCAGTGAACAGGCGGCAAGCAAAATGATACTTAGTCCCAGGATCAGGGCTTGTGCCCCCCTGTTGAATGACATGGTCTGCTGCTCCCTGCTTGAATGAACGAATGTGTGCGGCGCGGAAAACATCCTTGCGGGTACTGCGCCGCTGCGGCACGGCTGCCACATGTTTCCAGCGTAACGTGCTGCTGCCAGTAATGACTACCGCCAAAAGTCGGAGGTTCCAATTTAATTCGCCTGATCTCCGCATTTTGGGGCGGCGCAAGTGCCTGCGATGTGTGCCATGGCAGGTGAACGCAGGGGCGGCGTGTGTGGCGCAGTGCTGTTCGCGCGCTGCGGATAGGGCGCACATGGTGTAAATTCGCGGCTGGAGCGCCAGAATTGGCGGATGATGACAACAGGTGGGAACCAAACGGGCACCGGAGTGTGACCACCTATCCATAACGTCTTAACTCGCTGATTTGGCTGATCCGAAAGGAATCGTTCTTATGCGCGTTCTCGTGATAGGCGGCACACGCTTCATCGGCGCGGCGCTCGTCCGGCATCTGCACGCTGCCGGGCATACCGTCGCGGTCTTTCATCGCGGGCAAACGGCAGGTGCGCTGCCCGCGGACGTTGACCAGTTTACAGGCGATGCCCGCAAACTGAGCGACTCGCGCGATTTACTGGTTGGGTTTGCGCCGGATGTCGTGCTGCACAATATCGTGCTTCAGGAACAGGATATTGCCGACACACTGGCAGTGTTCAAAGGCGTTGCCAAACGTCTGGTGATGACCAGCAGCATGGATGTCTACCGCATGTACGGGCGGCTGAACGGCACCGAACCGGGCGAACGCCTGGCCATCCCCGCCGATGAAGACGCCCCACTGCGCGAGGTGTTTTATCCCTACCGCAGCAACTTTCCCGACCCGGCAAATCCGATGCACCATTACGACAAGATTCCCGCCGAAAAACTCACATTGAATAATGCCGATATGCCCGGCACTGTGCTGCGTCTGCCAATGGTTATTGGCGAAGGTGACTATCAGCGCCGTCTGCTGAGTTACGTCGTGCCAATGATTGACCGCCGCCCCGCGCTGCTGCTGTCCGAAAGCTATGCCAACTGGCAGTCCACCTATGGCTATGTCGAAAATGTCGGCGCCGCAATGGCGCTGGCGGCAACCGATGACCGCGCACTGGGGCGGGTTTATAACGTGGCGGATGGCGCATTCAGTGCGCGCGAGATGGTGCAGATGACCGCCAGCGCGTTTGGCTGGCAGGGCGAGATCGTCACCGCGCCGGAGGCACTGCTGCCGGAAACGCTGCGGTTCGGCGTCCCGGACGCGCATCCGCTGGTCTGTTCTACAGGGCGCATCGAGTCCGAGTTGGGGTTCAAGCCGGTCATTCCTTTCGCAGCAGGCATGCGCCGCACTGCCGTGTGGGATGCCGAACACCTGCCTGACCCGCTGCCGGACGGCATGCGTGATTACGCCGCGCAGGATGAAGTGCTGGCGAAACTGCGCGGACTGTAGACAATTAGAAGTGCGGGGTGGGCGGTAATGCCCTGCATTTTCGCACAGTGCTGTACACCGTGCTGGGCATGCCGTGTCGCACACGCCGTGTCGTGCATGCTGTGTCGCACATCACACAAAAGGTCGCATCTATGTTCAAGCGTTTGCTGCTGCTGATTGCAATCGTGGTTGAAGTTCTGGGGTGGGTCTTCTTCGCCGCCGCGCTGATCCCGGATTTTGGGCAGGCGTTTTCGGGTGTGCTGTGTGCCGATGGTGAGCTTGTCAGCCAACGGTCAGGCTCAACGGGGACCAGCACAGAAATCACCTGCGAATTTCCAGATGGGTCGCGCACTTCAGTGACCGGTGCGCTGATCGGTCTCGCTGTCGCCGGGATTGTAGGCGGCAGCCTGCTGTTCATCGCAGTAATAGTGGCTGGAATGCTGGGCAATGCCCGCAGGAACCGCCGTGTGCTGGCAACAGGTTTGCCCGCGCAGGCACGGGTGCTGGATATGCGATCTACCGGCACGGAAATCAATGACCAGCCGCTGATGAAAACGCGCTTGCAGGTGCTGCCGCCTGGCGAACCGTCTTACGAAACGGAGACCCAATTCCTGCTGCGTTTTGGCATGCTCGGCAGCTTTGGCGTTGGCTCAACCATCCCGGTGAAATATGACCCCGCACAGCGCGAACACGTCGCCATTGATTGGGATGCGCTTCAGCAGACCCTCATCCAGCGTGGCAGCCAGCCAGTGCGTGTGACCATGCAGGCAGCGCCGCAGTCCGGTACGCTGACCGAGCGCCTGAAGCAGTTGGAGGAGTCGTACAAAGCAGGGTTAATCAACGCAGACGAGTACGACGACGCCCGCGAGCGAATTCTCAAGGACCTGTAGCCCGCATTTCCCGGCGCACAGTTGCCCGCACAGACTACCGGCGCTATAATCAGAACGCATATTCTATTTGGAAGCGTGAGGTGTGGATTGGCAGAACATTACGATGAACACGTGCGGGCGGCAATGGATGATCTGCTGCTGCCGATGCCGGGGGTGAAGGGCGGCAAGGCATTTGGCTATCCGGCGTACAAGATTAACGGCAAGGTCTTCTGCTTTGTGGGCGGCGCGGGCATTGCCATCAAACTGCCTGAAAAGCGTGTAGCAGAACTGCTTGCCGGGGGCAATGCAAATTTCAGCCCGTTTGAGGTTGCGGACGGGGTCATCTGGAAAGCGTGGCTCTCGATTGATCACGATTCACCGGCAGCATATGCTGGTGATGTGGAACTTTTGGAAGAGTCGATGCTCTATGTCGCCGGACAGTAGCGTGTGGTAGCAGCCTAGAGAATCCAGCGGATGGCGTCGTACCAGATGCCATCCAGTTTGATGTCATTGAGTTCCTCTTCCAGTTCGGTGCGCACCCAGTGCCATGCCTCGTCGGGGTCAAAGGCATCGCTGATTTCCACCAGACAGCGTGTTTCGTCGTCTGTGGGCAGCACATCGTGCACGCAGGCAAGCTCGGTCAGCACGGTGAACAGATGCAGCCGATCCTGCCGGGCGCTGAACCAGAAGGCGAAGGCAGTTCGTGCGCCATGTCTGTCGTCAAGAAATGGCGGAGTCATCTGGAAGGGTTCGGGCGTGTGCATCGGCTGGAGATCATTGGTCATGGCAAATTCCTCGTTTCGCTTGCAACGATAGCATACACCATTTTGACCGCTGCCCAAACACCGCTTTAACGGGAAAGTGTTAACAAACCATGCCGATTGAATGGATTGATACCCTGTTGAATGCCGAAGTCAGCGCCGAAACGCCGGGCGCAGCCGTGGCTGTGCTGCAAGGCGCAGAGGTGCTGCACGCAGCGGGTTACGGGCTGGCGAACCTCGAGTGGCATCAGCCGGTCAGTACGCAGACCGTCTTTCGCATCGCCTCGCTGACCAAACCACTGACAGCGGCGGCAGTGCTGCGGCTGGCGGAGCTGGGCGCGCTGCGGCTGGAAGACGCGCTCAGTGACTACCTGCCGGATTACCCGACGAGCGGGCATGACCTGACACTCTATCACCTGCTGACACATACATCAGGTATTTATCACTATGCGGGCTATCGCAGCAACCGCCAGGACATGACACCTGAAGAACTGACCGCGCAGTTCGCGCAGCAGCCGTTCGGCTTTCGCCCCGGCACACGCTATGCCTACAGCAACAGCAATTATGTGCTGCTCGGCAGGGTCATCGAGGCTGTCACTGGCAGGCCCTACGGCGAGTATCTGGAGCGCGAGGTGTTCACGCCGCTGGGCATGCCGCAGACCGTGTATCTGGATCATGAACGGCTGGTCGCCGGACGTGCCAGCGGATACGAACGCCAGCCGGACGGCAGTTATCACAACGCGGCATTTATCAGCATGACACAGCCCTATGCCGCCGGGGCGCTGGGCAGCACGCTGGACGACCTGATCCGCTGGGAGCAGGCGCTGGTCAGCGGCAAACTGCTCGCACCGGAAACGGTGACGCAGATGTTCACCCCGGCGCGGCTGGAAGGGGGCAGCCCGGTAGATTATGGGCTGGGCTGGGGCATTGGCGACTATCACGGGCACCGCGCGGCGCTGCACCCCGGCGAACTGGCGGGCTTCAAGAGTTATTACGCTCGCTTTCTACAGGATAACCTCAGCATTATCGTGCTGGCGAATCTGGCGGAGTTCAACGCGGAAAGGCTGGTCACAGCAATTGCGCGCCAGCTGCTGCACCTTGAACTGCCTGTTCAGCGCCCGTTCATCATCGGCGCCGATGCGCTGCGCAAATGCGCCGGTGTGTACGAGATGCAGGGGGCGCGGGTGGAACTGGCAGTTGAGGCAGCAGGGCGCATCGTGCTGCGCATGGGGCGGGTGATCCGGTTGATTCCGGTCAGCCGCACGGCATTCTATGCGCCGGACGAGCCGGACATCGTGCTGCATTTTCGCGATGAGCAGGATGGGCTGTTTCAGGCGGCGACGCTGGAACTGCCATTTCGGGTGCGCGCGCTGCGGCGGCTGGTCTGAATTGCTGTCAAGCGGTTATTGCGTGTGCTTGAAAATCTGATTTCAACGTTATAATGGGCTTGTTGTGACGGCAGGCTAAGGTGAGGATGGCGGCTTTTGGAAGAGCATACCCTGTTTGACGACGAGCATTTTGAACACGATGATATTGACATTGAGGCGTACTGCGTGCGCTGCAAACAGTCTGTGCTGGTCGAAGAACCCGAAGCGGTCTGGACGCGCAAGGGCATGGCGGCGACACGCGGTATCTGCCCGGTTTGCGGCGGCGTGGTGTTTCGCATGGGCAAAACTGCGCTGCATGCTGCCTCCGCGCGCCCGGACCCGATCACCATCGGCAAGGAAAAACGCAAACCGCCCAAACTGGAACCAACTACCGTGTATATCACCTACACCGAGGCGGACGAAGGTATGGCGCAGCAGATTGCCGCTGATCTGGAAAAAGTGGGCGTGGCGACATGGCTGCACGAAGCAGACCCCGACGATGTAAAATGGGCGGGCGGGGTACACCCGGCGCTCAAGTCCTGTGCGCGCATGGTCTATGTGCTGTCCCCTGCCGCGCTGGATGATGCCGGGGTGCAGGCGGCGTGGAACTTCTTCCGCGAGAAGCGCAAACCGCTGGTAGTCGCTCAGCTTGTGCCCGCCGAACCACCGGACAGGCTGCGCCGCAGCCCGCGCTTTGATCTGGGCACAGATTACAAACTGGCATTCCGCGAAATGCTTCAGGAGTTGAGCCGCTGATGAGCGAACGTCTGTTTGTCTATGCCACACTCCTGGAAGCGGACATCCAGCAGTTAGTTATCGGGCGGGTGATCAGTGGGACACCGGCGCTGCTGCACGATTATGCCCGTGTGCCGATTTTTGCGGGCAGCCCGTACTGGATTGTCGAACCAGCGCAGGGCAGCCGGGTAGAAGGTGTGGTGCTGGAACTCACACCGGGCGAACTGGAACACACGGATCGCTACGAAACCAGCGTCTACGCGCGGGTGCAGGTGACGCTGGCGGACGGCAGCAGCGCATGGGCGTATGTCCGCCCCTGAGACACAATCACGAAAGGCAGCCGATGCAGCAGGTGCAGTTGACGATTGACGGCATACCCCGGACGTTCACCGACCTGGTGACCTTCCGTGCCGAGCATGAACTACCGGATTCGTTTGGTCTGGCGCTGTTTGAGCCGCCTGACTCTGCCGGGCTGGGGCGGATTGACCGCGCGGGCGACGCGCTCAGGGAACTGCGCCAGCGCCTGCTCGACGGACTGCCGGACGCGCTGCCGCTGAACGGCTGGATGCCGGTTGTCACCAGTCTGGGTGAACAGTTCGAGGAGACACTGCGCGACCTCAATCGCCGTGTGGGGCTGCGGGCGGTGGAAATTGAAGTCGCCGCTGCCGGGTTTCAGGATGTCTGCCAGTCCATGCTCTACGCGCTGATTCGCGCCCGCGTCGAAGGCAAACCCGCGCCCGCTTTTGCCGAAGTCTACGCGGAGTGGTTGAACAGCACCGTGCGCATCTCGCAAACACGCCACGCCTATGCCCGCCCGGATAAGCAGTGGGATGTGCAGGTGGTCAGCCATGCCTATGGCTGCGCGGGACTGGTGATTGACGCAGGGGAGCAGACCTACTATGTGCATGATCCGGCGCAGAGCTACCCGGTAGAGGGTTTCATGGCGGAACTGATGGCGCAGGTTGCTGCGCGTATGCACGCGGCGCGGTAGGTGCAACATGGGGAATGCTCAGATGTTTGTCCGTAAAGTAAGCTTTGCGCCGCGGACCGTTTTTGCGGCTCGCTTGATTTTCATCTCCATGGGTGAGCATGCGTTCATGATAACGCCTTTATCCTGCATTTGTGACAAGGATCAGCCTTATGTATGACCGCCCAACAGCCGATGAATTGATTGATGCTGCGCTGGCGCACTTTGAGGCGCAGGTTATCCCGGCGATTCGCGCTGACCGCCGCCTGTACTTTCAGACGCTCGTCGCCGTCAACGTGCTTAAGATTGTTCAGCGCGAAATGCAGCACGCGCGCGACCACCAGCAGGCAGAATGGCTGCGGCTGAACGCCCTGCTGAACAGCAGCGAACCGCTGCCGTCTGACGCACACGCTGCCGCGGCGCAGCTCACACAGCGCACGGGTGACCTGTGCGCCAGCATTCGGCGCGGGGACTATGACGGCGGCGGCGAACGGCAAGCGGCGCTGTTTGCGCACCTGCTGGCGGCAACAGTGGAACAGCTTGCCGTCGCCAACCCGCGTTACCTGCAAACGCTCGCCGCAGAAGACAACCTCCAGTAGAATGTCGCCGATGTAAAACGGCAGCAGTAAGAGCACCATCCCCTCACAATTAGGGATGAGCGCGATCAGTTTCGCTGCTACACTCAAGTTGTCTGTCCAGCAATTTTCCACAAAGGATCTACACGCCATGCGTAATAATCTGTTTGTCCTGTGCAGTGCGCTGTTGATCGTCCTGAGTCTGGGGCTGGTCGTCAGCCCGGCGGCGGCACAGGATGTCCCGCGCTTTGAACCCGACAGATGTCCCGGCAGCGTGCCCGATGGGGCGAATGCAGAATGCGGCAATCTGATTGTCTATGAAGATCGTGCCAACCCGGACAGCCGAACTATCGCCCTGCCGGTGGTCATCTTTCCGGCATGGGGCGCTAACCCCATGCCCGACCCGGTGGTCTATCTGGAAGGCGGACCCGGCGGCAACCCGGTAGAAACCCTCTTTCTGACCTACTCGCTACAGTTTGAACCCTTTGCCGAAAACCGCGATCTGATTGTGCTGGCACAGCGCGGCACAGACCAGGCAGAGCCGGCGCTGGACTGCCCGGAATACGACGAACTGAGCCTTGAACTGCTGGATGAGGTGCTGGAACCGGAAGAAGCCAGCGCGCGCGTTACTGAGGCACTGCTTGCCTGCCGTGACCGGCTGGCGGGCGCAGGTGTCAACCTGGCGGCGTACAACAGCGCTGCCAGCGCCGCCGACCTCAACGACCTGCGCAGCGTTCTCGGTTATGACGAGTGGAATCTGTGGGGCATTTCTTATGGTACGCGGCTGGCGCTGACCGCTATGCGCGACACGCCGGAGGGCATTCGCAGTGTCATCCTCGACTCGGTTTACCCGCCGCAGGTGAATCTGTTTACCGGGCAGCCGGACAATTTCCAGCGCGTCTTAACCCTGCTGTTTGACGCCTGCGCCAGCGACAGCGCCTGCAATGCGGCGTACCCCGACCTTGAGAATGTCTTCTACGGCGTGGTCAACACGCTCAACGAAACGCCTGTGATGCTGGATGTTTTCGACCCGCTGAACTCCGCAAATTACACGATGGCGTTCACGGGGGACAGTTTCCTCGCGCTGATGTTCCAGTCCTTCTATATCACCAACTTTATCCCCCGCCTGCCTGCCGTGATCTACAGCGCCAGCAATGGTAACTTTGACACACTGGCACAGTTACAAGGCTCACTGATCGGTCAGGCGCAGTTCTTCAGCACCGGCATGTACTATTCTGTCGAATGCAATGAAGAACTCAGCTTTGAGACACAGGACTCGCTGCAAGTCGGCTATGACGAGGCGCTGGCGGATGCCCGCCCGGAACTGCAAGGGTTTTTTGCCGGAAATGCCGAATCGCTGGCAAATGTCTGCGCCGGTTGGGGCGCGGGCAGCGCCGCCCCGATTGAGAACGAGCCGGTGGTCAGCGACATTCCCACGCTGGTCATGTCCGGCGAATATGACCCGGTGACACCGCCTGTATGGGGCGAACTAGCAGCAGAGACCCTGAGCAATAGTTATAGCTTTACATTCCCCGCCACCGGGCACGGCTCGTCAGTTTCGGGCGAATGCCCGCGCAGTGTCGCGCTGGCGTTCCTCGACAAGCCGAATGTTGAACCGGATGCGTCCTGCATCGCAGCAATGCCCGCGCCCGCCTTTGTGCCAACCAGTGATCTGGCGCTGAACACGCAGACGATAGAGACGTTTGCAGGTGATGTACAGGTGGTCATCCCCGATGGCTGGCAGGACATCGCGCCTGGCGTGTACGCGGAATCGGCGTCTGCCAGCACCGCCGTAATTTATCAGGGTGTGCCCGGCAATGCGGATGCCGTGCTGCCCGCGCTGCTGGGGCAGTTTGGCGTGGATGAAACGCCCGAACCCACCGGAACTCGTGAGGCAAACGGGCTGACATGGACGCTGTACAGCTTTACAGCGGCGGGCTTCCAGTTGCATCTGGCGACTGCCAACGGCGATGGCGCAGGGTACGTCATCATTGTGTTGACGACTGCTGAGGAGGCGCAGTTCTACTACGACAACCTGTTTATCCCGGCGGTGGACGCCTTCACCCCCTGATGCACAGCGGGTAGCGTAGAATAACGGCTGAAATCCATCCGTAGAGGCTTAAACCTGGGCGAGGGGATGCATCTTGTTTCCCCTCGCCGCTGTGGATGATGCCTAACAGGACAGGGATGCAGGTTCGGGTGTGTTATGATGAATGCTTGAAAGATTTGCGGCTGGATTGATTTAAACTGTGCTTTTTGCAAAGGACTTTATTCCCATGATCCGACTGCCGGATGTTGCGCTCGCCCGCTACCGTGTCGCGCCCTATTTGCAGCCTACCCCGCTGGAGCGCGCGCCAGAACTGGGCGCGCAGATTTACCTGAAACTCGAAAACGCCAACAAAACCCATTCCTTCAAGATTCGCGGCGCGCTGAACGCCGTGCTGTCGCTGAGCGCCGCCGAACGCGAACGGGGCATTATCGCCGTTTCCAGTGGCAACCATGCGCAGGCAGTTGCCTATGCCGCCAGTGTGGCGGGTATTCCCGCGCGTATTCTGATGCCCAAACACACCCCGCGCAAAAAGGTTAACGGGGTGCAGCGCTATGGGGCGGAAGCGATTCTCTACGGCGACAACTACGATGAAACCGAGCTTGAGGGGCGGCGGCGTTCGGTCAGCGAAGGCGCAACCTTCATTTCGCCGTACAATGACCCCGATGTGGTTGCCGGTGCTGGCACTATCGCGCTGGAAGTGATTGACGCGCTGCCAACGGTTGAACGGGTACTGGTCTGTGTCAGCGGCGGCGGGTTGATTTCCGGTGTAGCGCTGGCGATCAAGGCGCTGCGCCCGCAGTGTGAGGTTATCGGCGTGTGTGCGCAGTCTGCCCCGGCGATGTATAACTTTCTCTATGGCACGACGCATCCCGAAAACTGGGATACGCTGGCAGAAGCGCTCTCCGGCGCGGTGGAAAGAGGCTCAATCACGCTGGAAATCGTCCGGCAGCATGTGGATCGAATTGTGCTGGTCAGCGAGGAACAAATCGCGGCGGCAATGCATTGGCTGCTGGACGTGCAGGGCTGGCTGGTCGAAGGCGGCGGCGCGGTCTGCGTGGCGGCGCTGCTGGGCGGTGTGGTTGCGGTGGATGCGCGCCCCACAGCGGTGATCGTCAGTGGCGGCAATGTTGACCTGGAAACTGTGCAGAAAGTGATCGCGGTGCAGGGTTAGAACCGATCCATAAACCGGTTACCCTGAACAAAGGGATTAATCCCCTTGCCCGGGGTTGCGGATAGATGCTTAAAACAGGCGGCGGGGGCACACCCGCAGGCATGCCCTCACCCGTCCAGTTAATCATCAGGACTGTCGTCTGCGCCGCCCGGCGATCAGGACGAAGATCACCAACAGCACGATCAACAGTACACCACAGACCACAATAATCGGAATGACATTTGCGCTGGTGGCAGCAGTCGCCTGCCCCGTTTCAGGGATCGGCGTCACCGGTGTGAGCGTAGGCTGCGGCGTGGCGGTTACTGTGGGCACAACCTGCGCCTGCGCCTCGGCGCTCGCTTCCAGCTCTGCGTCGGCAGTTGCGGTCTGCTGCGCGGCGGCATCTGCTGTAGCGTTCGCATCCGCCGTCGCTTCTGCCTCGGCAGTTGCCGTTCCGGCGGCGTCCGCTGTGCCGGCGGCATCTGCTGTGCCCTGTGCGTCAGCAGAAGCGCGCGCGGCGGCTGTGCCCTGTGCGGCGGCAGTTGCCGTCTCCTGCCCCTCTGCCGCGAGAGTTTGCCGTGCGTTCAGCGTCGCCTGTGTTTCTGCTGTTGCGGTTTGTGCGGCAGCGTCAGTGGCGGTGGCGTCAGCATTCAGCGCTGCCTGAGCGTCTGCCGTTGCGGTTTGTGCAGCAGCGTCAGTGGCGGTGGCGTCAGCATTCAGCGCTGCCTGAGCGTCCGCCGTTGCGGTTTGTGCGGCAGCGTCAGTAGCGGCAGCATCTGCGGCGTTCTGTGTCGCTTGTGCGTCGGCAGTAGAAGCCTGCGCGATTGAGGCACTCTGCGCGTCGTTAGTCGCCTGGGCATTCGCGGCGTCGCTGGTCGCTTGAGCGTCGTTAGTCGCCTGGGCATTCGCGGCATCGCTGGTCGCCTGGGCGTTCGCGGCGTCGGTGGTGGCAATGGCATCGCTGGTCGCCTGGGCATCAGTGGTCGCAACGGCGTTGGCAGTCGCCTGCGTGTCGGTTGCCAGAGCAAGCGCCGCGTTGGTTGCTTGCACGTCAACTGTCGGCGTCGCAGTCGGCACAAGCGCGGTGGCAGTCAACGCCGGTCCGGGGGCGATGCTGAACCCGATTTCCTGCGTGGTCGCCTGCCCGTTTTCGGTTTCAACCGTCACGGAGAAAGTGTGTGCGCCGGGCGGGAATGCCAGAATCTCGATCTGCGCACCTGCCGGAACACTGCTGCCTTCCCCAATGCTCACACCATCAACGGTGAAGGTCACACGGGTGACGGGCGTTTGGATGCGTGCATCTACTGCCACGATACGGTCTGCGCTCAGTTCTTCGCCTTCCGCCAGCCCATCCACGCTGATTTGCGGCGGCAGCGCTGCCGTGCTGAACTGCACATCCACACGGCTGGTCTGTCCGCTGGCATCGGTAGCGAACACCGAATAGAGACTGCTGCCGGGCGGTATATCGTAGGGATCAAGCGTCACGCTGAAGGACTCGGCGGTTGTGCCGCCACCCGCCGTAGCGTCCAGTGCGGATTCGTTGATCGTCACACGAATTTCTGTTACCGGCGTCTGCGCGGTGACTGCGGCAGTCACCGTTGTGCCGTCGCTGATCTGCTGACCGTTTTCCAGCCCGCTGACGACCACCTGCGGCGGCAGCGCGGCAACGATAAATACCTGCGATACGGTCAGGGTTACACCGCCCGCATTGGTCGCCGTCACGTTGAAGCTGTGTTCGCCCGGCGCCAGCAGGAAAGGATCAAGCGCCGTGCTGTAAACCCCGTTCGCAGCGTCCAGCGGTGTTTCTGCCCCGCCGTCGAGGTTGTAGCTGACTGTCACCGGCGCGGTCTGCCCGCCGACACTGATTTCGGCAGTCACCGGCTGCGCCAGTTCGCCGTCCAGCCCACTGATGGTGATTTCCGGCGGCAGCGCGGCAACTGTATAAATGAGCGTGCCTTCGGCGGAGTCGCCGTTGGCGTCAGTCGCGCTGATGACTACAGTGTAATCGCCCGGCTGCGTCACCAGCGGGTCCACGCTGATGCTGTAACTGCCATCGTCCGCCGTTTCAAGCACCACACCGTCCGCTG
>DAOTWP010000308.1:0-5247 GCA_034435675.1 Anaerolineae bacterium | reverse complement strand
ACCCAACCGGATGACCCCAACATCCTGCGCCTGACCAAGCGCATTGAACGCCTCGCGCCGGGGCAGCGCCCGCCCGACGCCCTGCGCGAACTCAACGCCATGCTCAGTATCAGCAAGCTGATGTCAGCGGATATGCCGCTGGAACAACTGCTGCGGCGCATGGTCAATAAGCTGGTCGAGGCGCTGGACGCCGAGCGCGGCACGCTGTATCTGATTGACCAGGACAGGGGTGAGTTGTTCAGCCTGATTCTGATGGAAGACACTAACAAACTGCACGAAATCCGCGTAAAAGTGGGCGAAGGCATTGCCGGGCATGTCGCTGCCACCGGGGAGGTGCTCAACATCCGCAACGCGCAAATGGATCCACGCTTCAACCCCGACTTTGACCGCATTACCGGTTTTCACTCGCAGACACTGCTCGCCGCGCCAATGCGCAACACACAGCAGAAGCTGATCGGGGTGGTGCAGGTGCTTAACAAACGCGGCGGACCGTTCCGCGTGCGCGACGAACGTCTGCTGGTGGCGATGGCGTCCCAGGCAGCGGTCAGCATTGAAAATGCGCGCATGCACGCCCGCGAAATTGAGCAGCGGTTGGTCAACCAGGAACTCGAAACCGCGCGGCGCATCCAGACCAGCTTTCTGCCGCAGATTGTCCCGCAGCATCCCGGTTGGGAGCTTGCCGCGTACTGGCGTCCGATGTACGACGTGGCAGGCGACTTCTACGACTTCACGCTGCTGCCGGACGGGCGGCTGGCGGTGACGATTGCCGATGTCAGCGGCAAGGGCATTCCCGCCGCGTTGTTCATGGCACTCAGCGTCACCGTGATGCGTTTTGCGCTCAGTCTGGGCTTTGCGCCCGCGGATCTGCTGGTGCGCGCCAACCAGACGATTGCCGACAGCCAGCAGTCAATGATGTTCACGACGGCGTTTCTGGCGTACCTCAATCTCAGCAACGGCGAGGTGCAGTTTGCCAGCGCGGGGCACAACCCGCCGCTGCATTTCCGCGCCGAAACCGGGCAGTGCCATTATCTGACCGCGCCGGGTGTGGCGATGGGCATTTTCCGCAACGCGGTCTACGAAGAGCGCGTCCTGCCGATGAACAAGGGCGATGTGCTGGTGCTGTATACCGACGGCATCACCGAATGCAACGACGCCCAGCATGAGGAGTTTGGGGTGGAACGGCTGGAAACACTGGTCGTGGAACATGCCGGGCTGCCGGCGCAGGCGTTAAGCGACGAGATTGTGCGCGCGGTGCAGGCACACGCGGGCGGCGAAGGCGCGTTCGATGATGAAACGCTGGTGATTATCCGGCGGCGCTGATCAGCGCGGGCGTCAGGGTGTATGCACCACGATCACGCCGCAGCGTTCCTCAAAGGCATCTTCCACGCGCCGCCGGGTGTGGCTGAGCATTGGCTGGGGCAGTTCATCCACGGCAAAGAAACGGATTTCGGCAATGCTGTCGTCGGGGAACCACAACTCGCGGCTGACGATTTCAACGTGAAAGGTCAGCGCCAGTTCGTCATCCTGCGGGCGCGAATAGGCACCAATCAGCACAGTCACGCGCACGTTGAAGCCGGTTTCCTGCCGGACGCTGCGCACCAGCGCGTCGGGCGGGCTTTCGTTGCTGAACAGCCGTCCACCAGGCATGGACCAACTGCGCGCGCCGGTATTACGTTTGATACACAAAATGCGGTGTTCGTCGTCGAAGATCGCCGCAAAGACGCCTACTTGCGTCATGACAGCCCCTGCTTATAGATCACGATAGGTTTCCAGTTCCGCCAGCTCTGCATCGGTCAGCGGCTCTTCAACTGCTGCGCCGGGGGCAATTGCCTCGGCGAGGGTTTCCAGCACAGCAGGCAGCAGCGCCACCAGCAGCTTACCTGCCTCCGGGTCATGCACTTGCAGCCGTTCCAGTTCATCCACAAACACATTCAGCGCGTCTACCACCAGCAGCAGCGTGCTGACCACGCCTGCCAACTGCGCCTGCAAGCGTTCGTCTTCCGCTGCCATTACGCGCAGGTAACCCACCGCGACCATCAGCGGCAGCATGACAAAGTTGGTCAGCGACAGCTCAAATTGCAACGCCGTGCGCGCCTCTTCGGGCAGGCGGTTCTGCTCGGTTTTGAGGCTTTTTGCCAGCCGCGCCATCAGCCGTGCCGCCAGTTTTTCCGGCGCAAATTCAAACGGCGCGGTCTTGAGAATGCGCTCGACTTCTTCGCGTGGGTCAAATTCCCCTTGCAGGCGGGCGCTGTCGTCTCCGGCGAGTTCCGCGGCGCTGTCGGTTTCCAGTTGCAGCCGGGACAAGCGCCCCGTGTCTGGTTTGGGCTGCTGCCCTTCGGGCGGCGAGGGCGATTGGGACTCTTCGGGCTGCTGCATCAGACGCCGGCGGCGGTTGTCATCGGACATTCAAGCGTCCCCTCTCTCGCTGCTGTTCGGCGGCATGGCGGTAAACGATCTTTTCTTCCAGCGCCTTGCGCGCGCGGAACAGGCGGCTTTTGATTGCACTTTCGGTGGTTTCCAGAATAGCGGCGATTTCTTCATAGGAATAGTCATACCAATAGCGCAGAATCACCGCCGCGCGATAATCCGGGCTGAGTTCGTCAAGCAGCGCTTGAATCGCGGCACTGCGCTGGTGCATTTCGGCGGCGACTTCCGGCTCCGGTTCATCGCTGCTCAGCGCCAGTGTTGCCGCCAGTGGTTCGTCATCCAGCGACAGGTACTGCATGCGGCGCTTGCGAATGCGGTCAATGCAGTGGTTGGAGGCAATTGTCAGCAGCCAGGTCTTGAATGAGCGCGCCGGGTCGTAGCGCTCAAGATGCGAATAGGCACGCAAAAATGCCTCCTGTGTGGCGTCTTCCGCCTCGGTGCGTTCCCCCAGCATGCGGTAGCACAGGTTGTAGACCTGATGCTGGTAGGCGTAGACGATCTCGGCAAACGCCTGTTGATCGCCTTCGATGGCGGCGTTGACCCACTCTAGAATCATGAGATCAGGTTCAGACACAATCGCTCCCACCAATGACTCAGGGGATAACCGCCATTGCAGGTATGACGTGGTACGAGTTTACACAAAGGTTCCCGCACTCGCAACCGTTTTCGCCCACGGGGGCAGGGCAAACGCTGCCGATTACAGCCGTGATGATGGGCAGACATGACGAGTCTCGCTTTGTGCCCTTTGCGTCTTTGCGGTTTGAACTATAGTTTTGTCTTTCGGGCTAAACGGGCTGCAAGCACCCCGCGCAATTTTTGACCGCGCCCGGCTCTGGCGGTAAGATTAGTTATATTCTGGTCTGCTAACCCTTTCATTGATGAGGTGTACGCTATGGATCGCTCTGTCAAAACCCTGCTGGCAGTGTTCATGTTCACAGGCGCACTGCTGGTTTCACTGGATCGCGCGGTCAAAGCCGCGCCCGTGGTCGATTGGTGGCTGCCGGGGGTGTTGTTCGCCGGTGGGGTGATTGCCGGTTTGTCTGCGTGGAGCGACGGACGCCAGCGCGAAGCAGCGCCCGAAGCAGCGCCCGCCGCCGCTGTCCCTGAACGCACGTGGTCGTTTGTGACGCCGGATGTGCCCGCCCCGGCAAAGGCAGTCGCCGCCCCCGCTGCAAAAGCCATCGCTGCAAAAGCTGCGCCCGCCGCTGAAGCCGAAGCAGAGACAGATGCCCCGCTGCCGTTCATGGCAGAACAGGAAGCCGCACCGCTGCAAGCCGCACCGCTGCAAGCCGCACCGCCGCAAGCCGCACCCGCCATCCCTGAGGACATCGCGCCGCTTGCCGCCGACGAAGCACCTGCCGCCGAAGCGCCCGCCGAACCGGAAGCGCCCGCCGAACCAGAAGCACCTGCCGAACCGGAAGCGCCTGCCGCCGAAGCGCCCGCCGAACCTGCTGCCGCAGCAGAACCCGCTGCGCCCGCCGAACCTGCAACTACCGAACCGGAACCTGCACCTGAAGCGCCCGCGCGGCGCAGCGTGCCTGAAGCGCTGGAAAAACCGCTGCCCGTGCCCGGTGAACCCGATGACCTGACGCGCATCGAGGGCATTGGTCCCAAGTACCGCGATACGCTGGCGGCATCCGGGATTGCGACCTTTGCGGTGCTGGCGGAGACCAGCGAGGAACGTCTGGTCGAGATTATCCGCGCGGCGGGCATGCGCAAACCGCCCAGCGTGGGCACCTGGACCGAACAGGCGGTGCTGGCAGCAAGAGGCGATTGGGACGGGCTGGGACGCCTGCAACAGAGCCTGACCGCTGGGCGGCGTGAGTGAGCGCTGCGCTGGCGGCGTGTTCTGTGCGTGCCCCTCGCACTTCGACGTGATTGGGCTGCCTGTCGAACAAGCGGGTTATGCAGCGCAAAAACTGAATCGGATAACGGCACAACAGCCGCGCCGGGCAAATTGCGTTGGCAGTCATTCTCCGGGCAGAAAGGCGGTCTTGATAAAACGTATGCCCGCCAGAATTTGCGCGACCCGCTGGGGGGAGAGCGTGCCGATCAAGTCGCCGAGCTGTGCCTGGTCCACGCGGATGATTTTGGCGACTTCCACCACACTCTGCCGGGGCAGATTTGCCTCACCCGCATCCAGCAGCACATTCCCCGGCAGGCTGACGCGCTTGAGGTTGGTGGTCAGCGCGCAGGCGGCGAAGGTGGGCAGGGGACTGCCGTCGAGCGCGTTTTCCTGAATGACCACATACGGATGCGGAATGCGCGGCGCTTCGTCTGCTGCTGCTGCCAGCCGCACCCAGTAAATATCGCCCTGCTTGACTGCCATTTGCGCTCCTGCTGCGTCTGATCGCTGCATTCTGGCGCGGCACAACACGTCGCTGCCTCCACCAGCAGGCAGCAAAACAGCGCGGTTGGACGCGCTGCTGTTCGTGCTGCCTGAGGTACTGTTCGCCCCGTAATCGTCCGCTGCCCGGCGGGCTACACCTGCGCCAGTTCCACCGTAGCGGCTGTGGACAGCGCCTCGCGGTTGCTGGCATCGCTGCCGGTGCTGTTCGGTCCGGTGCCGTTGCGGCTGGCAGCGCGGTCATATGCCTCCTGCGCGGCGGCAACCCGTTCCATGTGTTCCGCTGCCCAATCACAGAGCATGCTCAGCAGCGGCACCAGCCGTTCACCCAGCGGCGTCAGGCGGTAATCCACACGGCTGGGCGTGCCAGGATACACCGTGCGCAGCACCATCCCGTTGCGTTCCAGATCGCGCAGGGTCTGCGTCAGCATCTTGCGCGAAATCCCGTCAATCGTGCGGCTCAGTTCGTTGTA
>DAOTWP010000307.1:0-20321 GCA_034435675.1 Anaerolineae bacterium | reverse complement strand
GCTGCTGCGCGGGCTGTTGTTGTGGGGCAACCCGATCTACCCATTTGTTTTTGGCGGGCTGGCGTGGGATGACCTGCGCAGCCTGGCGTTGAGTGGTAGTGGGTTTGGCATGCTCTACGAAGGGCGCGCCGCCGAACTGCTGCTGCTGCCGCTGTCGGCGACGATCTTTGGGGTGGAAGGCGTCAGCAGCTACGATTTCACAGCCGGACCGCTGCTGCTGACCGCGCCCGTGCTGCTGCTGGTGGCGTGGGGTGTGTTAGGGGATCGCGCACGGCATCTGGCGCGGCTGCTGCTGCCACTGGTGGCGGTGCTGGTGCTGGTCTGGGTGTTCACGGGTGCGGTCTCGCGTGTGGGTTCCCAGACGCGCCTGGCAATCATGCTGCTGCCCGCGTTCGCGCTGCTGGGGGCGCTGGGGCTGCACGGCGCTGCCCGCCAACCGCCGCGCAGTTTGCGTGTGGTGTTGGCCGGGGCGCTGGCGGTGGCGCTGATCATGACCGGTTTGCAGACAGTCCACAGGCTGAACCAGTCCGGCGTGCTGGATTATCACCGCAGCGCTGATACAGTTGCCTATCTCGACGCTAGCCTCAGTGTGCATATTGCCGCCATGCACCAGCTTGACACCCTGCCGGCGGGGTCGCGCGTGCGCGTGCTGTTTGACCCGATGGGCTACTACTGCCCGGCGCAAATCATCTGTTATGCTGACCTGCTGTTTGACCAGTGGGGGCGGGCGGTGGCGTTGGGCGCCGCGCCTGATGCCGTGCTGGCGGCATGGCGTGCCGACACGGATTACGTGCTGCTGTTCAACACCGGTTATATCTACTGGTTGGAGTCCGATGTGCAGTACGGCGTGGAAAACACGCTGCTGCCAGATGCGCTGCAACGCGCGATGACGCCCGTCTGGCAGGACGCCGGTGGGCATTACACACTCTACGGCTGGCAGCAGGAGCAGACTGTACCCTGAAAGTCCTGCCGGCACACTTGCCCAGGCAACGAAAACCGCAGTTCGCCGGTCCTGCAGGCTGGCAGGGCTGCGGTTCTGGCTGACCTCCGCGGCGCTGCCTCTGTCTCCCGCTTGCCCTGTTGATGATTGAGCCTTCGTGGCTGTGAATGCGTTATTCGCCCTTTGGCAAGCATGCGTTCCTGCATACTTTGCCGTTTCACTTGCGCTTTTCTCGTGCTTCTCTAATTGACAAGCTCCTGCCAAAACCTATATACTCTGCGATGTAAATCTGCGTAAATCTACTAAAATCGGATCAATATGTCAGAAAATCAGGGGCTGCCCGTCGGGCGCAATATTAAGATTGGCTTTTTCCACCTCGGTTCCGGCATGGCGGATGTGATCACCACCGGCATCTGGAACCGGATCATGATCAGCGATCTGGGTTTCGCGGCGACACCGGTGGGGCTGCTGGTCAGCCTGCGCTATTTCCTCGCGCCATTTGCGGTGTGGGCGGGGCGGGCATCGGACCGGCGGGCGTATCTGGGCTACCGGCGGCTGTTCTGGATCTGGGGCGGGCGGCTGCTGATGCTGCTCAGTGTGTTCGGTCTGGGTTGGGCGACGGCGGCGCTGACAAGTGGCGCGGATGGGCTGCTGCCCTGGGTGGCGATTGTGCTGTCCATGCTGGCGTTCAGTTTCGGCACAGCGGTGTCCGGCAGCACGTTTCTCGCGCTGATCTATGACCGTTCGACAGAGGCGCAGCGCGGCAGGGCGGTGGGCATTGTCTGGACGTTTCTGCTGCTGGGCTTCACGGTGGGCGGCATCGTCTTTGGCATTCTGCTGGCGTCCAATCCGTTCTATACGCTGAATTATTATCTTGCACCGCGCAACAACACCACACTGTTTTTTCATCAGGATTACGAATTCACTCCGGACAGCCTGTTCGGGGTGTTCCTGGTTGCCGGGTTGATCCTGGGCTTCCTGTGGTTTTTCTCGCTGCTGGGCGAAGAAAAGCGCCTGCGTGGTGCTGCCGCCCGTGAAGCGGTCAGTGGGGGTGAAGCAGCGGCGGAGATCAGCACGTCGGTGTGGGCGGACTTGCGGCTCGTCTGGCGCAGCCCGGCGATGCGTTTCTTCCTGTTCTATCTGGCGCTGTCGATGGCGTTCGCCTTCTCGCAGGATTTGATCCTCGAACCGTTTGCCGGAGAGGTCTTTAACATGCCGCCGCATGTGACCACGCGCTTTGCCGCCTACTGGGGCAGCACGGCGATTGCCGGCACAGTGCTGTTCCTGTTTCTGTCGCGCCGCTATAAATGGCTGAACAACACGACGATGTCCTATATGGGCGTGATCGTGCTGGTTGCGACCTTCGCGCTGTTCACGCTGTCCGCGTTCGCGCAGATTCGCAGCCTGGTGACGCCGGGACTGGTGCTGCTGGGTATTGGGCTGGGCATCTGGAATGTGGGCACATTGGGCTTGATGATGGACATGAGTCCGGCAGGGCGCGCGGGCACGTTTCTGGGCTTCTGGACACTGGTGGTGACGCTGGGGCGCGGTGTGGGCGTTTCCGGCGGGGGCATCCTGCGCGATATTGGCGTGCAGCTCAGCGGCGACCCGGCGCTGGCATACGGCGCGGCGTTTGCGGTTGGCGCGCTGGGGCTGGCGCTCGCGTATGCGGCGCTGATGCGGGTGAATGTGCGCGCGTATAAGGCGGCACTTGGCACTGTTGAGCCGCAGCCGGTGGACAAGGTGCTGGTGGGCGCGATGGACTGAGCCGCGCCGGTTGACGGAAGCGAGAAGAAATCTTCCATAAACCTGTTTTCCTGATTTATCCTGAACATAGGGATTAGTCCCCTTGTTCGAATGTACGGATAGACACAAATGGCGGTTGGGGCAGTGCCCCGCCGCTTTTTGTTTTCCTGCCATGTTATAATCAGGGCAGCGTTCAGGAGGAGGCTACATGCAGCCGATTGTGCTTAAAGGCATCATCACCGAGGACGGCAGGCTGGAGCTTGAACTGCCGCCCGATTTGCCGCCGGGTCCGGTGGAGGTGGAAATTCGCGGTCAGGATGTGCGGGGTATTACTGGTCAGGAAATCCTTGATTCCGAATTTTTAGGGATGTGGGCAGACCGCAAAGACATCACCGACAGCGTGGAATTCGCCCGCGAACTGCGTCGCCGTGCTCAGCAGCGCAATCACCCCCGTGTGGAGTGAGCATGAATGCGTTGTTGGATACCAATATTCTCGTTGATATTGGGCGCAGATATGTCCCAGCGTTAACGTGGCTGCAAAACAGCAGCCATCTGATATTTGGGATTCCTTCTATTGTTCGGATGGAACTGGTTTTAGGCACACAAAGCAAAGTCGAGATGCAGAAGACACTGAGCCTGATTCAGCCTTATGGACTTGTGTATCTCAACGAAACAGATGCTCACTGGGCAATGCTGCAATTTGAGCAGTTTCATCTCAGCCATCGTGTAGGTATTCTTGACTGCTTCATCGCTGCGCTGGGTGTGCGGCTGAAGCTGCCCATCTACTCACGCAATGTCAAGGATTTGGGCGCATTCCCCGGCGTGCAGGTGATTGCACCCTATCCCTGAACTGCCCCAATGCCGAATCCGCCGCCCGCTACTTCTCGAATGTCCAGCGGGTTGCTGTGTTGGGATAGTCCTGCTCTGTCCATGCAAACACTGTGTGTGCTTTGACGCGATAATTGACGGTGCCCGGCGCGGGTTCGACCTCAGGTTTGAAGGGCGGATATTTGCTGGCGTAGGCGTCGGCAATGCGTGCCAGCAGCGCCAGATCGCGTTCCACTTCTTCGACCACCCCTTCGATAATCACCACCTCATCGCCGCTTTCCAGGTGTACGCTGACACGCGGATTCGCCGCGAGGTTGCGCGAACGCCGCGCCTGTTTGTCGCCACCGAAGTACAGCGCACCATCCAGCCATACCCCCCACACCGGCACGACATGCGGGCGACCACCCGGGCGGGTTGTGCTGATCCAGTAATTGCGCGCTTTCGCCATGCGGCTGTCCACCCATTTCCAGTTGAGCAGCCCTTCCTCGCGCGCCGAAATGCCGTAGCCTGCCGCCATCTGCGGGCGGTGTGCGTCTAGAGTCGTCATCTTGCCTGTCCTCCTCATCTTCGACAAAATCAGTATATCCCGCTATCATGACATCCTGTGTCATATTTGCCGCTGCGTAAGTTGGCGGCTTCACGCCCGGCGAGAAGGGAAATTCCTGATGCGTGCTGACCGGCTGCTCTCGATTATGCTGCTGCTTCAGGCGAAGGGGCGTGTGACCGCCCGTGAGCTGGCGGCACAGCTTCAGGTGTCCGAACGCACCATTCAGCGCGATATGGACGCTCTCAGCCGCGCTGGAATCCCGGTGCTGTCCGAACGCGGCAGCAGCGGCGGTTGGCGGTTGGTGGACGGCTACCGCACAACGCTCAACGGCTTGAAACCGGCAGAAGTGCAAACGCTGTTTCTCAACCAGCCCGCGCTTGCTGATCTGGGACTGGCGCAGGCAGGGGAGACAGCGCTGCTCAAGCTGTTCACGGCACTGCCCGCGCTGCACCGCGCCCAGGCGGAAATGCTGCGCCAGCGCCTGTATATTGACCTGTCCGGCTGGCAGCGCTCGAAAGAGGATTTGTCATGGTTGCCAGTTTTGCAGGAGGCGCTCTGGCAGGATCGCCGCCTGCTGCTGGGCTACCGCCGCAGTGATGGCGCAACCGTGCAGCGGCTGGTAGACCCGCTGGGACTGGTGGCAAAGGGCAGCGTCTGGTATCTGGTGGCGGGGGTAGTGGGCGATACAGGCAGCGAGATTCGCACGTACCGTGTTTCGCGGGTGCAGTCGGCACAGGTCAGCGACGAACTCTGTATGCGCCCACCGGATTTTGACCTCAGCGCTTACTGGATGCAGTCCACAGCCGAATTTTTCGAACATCTGCCGCGTTACCCGGTTACGGCGCGTGTCTCGCCGCAGATTTTGCCCCGACTGCGTTATGCAGGCACGTTCGTCAAGATTGATCGCGTGCTGCCCGCTGAGGCAGACGGCTGGAGTGTCGTGGAGCTGCATTTTGACATTGCGGAGGAAGCGCGCGAATTTGTGCTCGGCTTTGGCACGCTGATTGAGGTCCTCGACCCGCCGGAACTGCGCGCTAGTGTGCTGGACATGGCGCGGGCGGTGGTGGCGTTTTATGCCGCGAAGACGGTCCCTCTTGACACACCATGATATAATCGAGACATAACATCTGCATCAGAAAGCGGCAACCCGATGCACAACCTGAACCACGCGGCACGTCCGCCCTGCTAAGTCTCACCCGCAGCACCAACTGAAATCATTCCCCCGGTCCTCTGGACCTGTTTTCGATTCCCGTTATACCGGCTGAAACCCAATCCTGACGACCTCGACGGTGCCTGACGCTGTCGAGCAGATTGCGGCTTATGCGTCCGTGCCCGTGCGCCACCTGCCTGTTTTGTCTCTGTCCACTTCGACCAAACGACAAAACAGGAGGGCACGACTATGGAGATGATTCGGGGCAAACATGCCTCGTGGCTGGATGCACCGGCGCTGGCGGATTTGCTGGCGGGGTATGCACAGGTTCACATGGATATCGGCACGGGTGACGGGCGCTTTGTGCAGCAGCTTGCGCAGACCTGCCCGGACACGTTGGTAATCGGCATTGACGCCTGCCGCGAAAACCTGCGCGATGTCTCGCGGCGTGCGCCCGCGAACGCGCTGTTCGTCATCGCTAATGCACAGGCGCTGCCACCGCTGCTGTGTGGGCTGGCAGCGCAGATCACGATCAATTTTCCGTGGGGCAGTCTGCTGGCAGGGCTGCTGGACGCTGATCCGGCGCTGCTGGATGGGCTTGCCGCGCTGGCGCGTCCCGGCGCTGCGCTGGAGGTGTATCTCAATGGCGGCGCGCTGGCAGAAGCGGGCTGGTCGCTTGAGGCGGGCGCGGAACGGGTAGCGGCTGTGCTGGCGGCGCATGGGTTCGCCCTGCGGCAGCCTGCGCTGCTCGCGGCGGGTGCGCTGCGGGCGTACCCGACCACCTGGGCGAAGCGGTTGGCGTTCGGGCGTGACCCGCGCGCAGTGCATCTGCACGGCAGGCAGAAGGCGGCTATAATGACGGCTGACGCTCAGGCTGACGCTCAGGCTGACGCTCAGGCTGACGCTCAGGCTAGCGCATAGGCTGGCGCACAGCATGCTCGACTGCCAGTTAATGAGTAAATAGGTTAGCATGACTGGGCGGGGCGCGGTTGGCGTGCCCTGCCCACGAGTGCTGCTGGTGTGGCTGGCAGCGGCAGTGGAATTTTCGTTTATCCGGGCGTGCCACAGCCCCCCCTACAAGGCAGGCGTCCTGTGTAGGGGGTATACGCCACCCGCGCGACTGGACTGGTTGAGTACATATGGACGATCAGGTACAACGATTGTGACTGACTCAATGCCTTCTACACCTGTTTCTGCTTCGCGTTCGCTGACCAGCCGCCAGATTGTGCGCGCGGCAGTGGTGGTCAGCTTCGGCTTTTTGACCAGCGGGCTGCTCGGTCTGGTGCGCACGGCGGTGATTGCCGGGACGTTTGGCACCAGCGGCGCGCTGGATGCGTTCTACGCCGCGCAGCGGATCCCCGAAACGCTGTTTGTGCTGGTGGCGGGCGGCGCGCTGGGGTCGTCGTTCATTCCGGTGTTCTCGCGCCTGCGGGCATCGCAGCAGGACGCGGACGCCTGGCGGTTGGCGAGCGCGGCGTTATCGCTGGTGCTGCTGCTGTCGGTGCTGCTATCGGCGCTGCTGCTGCTGTTCTCGCCGCTGTTGGTGCCCGCACTGCTGGTGCCGGGCAAGCCGCCGCAGCTTCAGGCGCTGACACTGCAATTGACACAGGTCATGCTGCTGACAGTGATCATCTTCGGCGCAAGCGGCATGCTGATGGCGCTGCTCAATGCCAACCAGCGTTTCTTTCTGCCTGCGCTGGCACCCAGCATGTACAACCTCGGTTTGATTTTCGGGGCGCTGGTGCTGGTGGCGCTGCTGCCGCCGGTGTACCTGCCCAACCCAGACTCGGCAGTGCTCAACGACTTCCCGCTGCCTGCGCCCAACCCGTTTGGACTGGCGCTGGGGGCGATTCTCGGCGCGCTGCTGCATCTGGGCGTGCAGCTTCCCGGTTTGCGGCGCGTGCTGCGCGGCGAAGGGCAGCGACTGCGTCCGTTGTTCAGCCTGCGAACACCCGGCGTGCGCGAGGTGCTGGCGCTGATGGGTCCGCGAGTGCTGGGGCTGGCGATTGTGCAGGTCAATTTTGCTGTCAACGTGGCATTTACGTCCGGTATGGCGGAGGGCAGCCTGGTGGCGCTGACCACCGCATGGACGCTGATGTTCTTCGCGCTCGGTGTCATCGGGCAGGGGGTCGGCTCGGCGGTGTTTCCCACGCTGGCGGCGCTGCGGGCGGAGGGCGACCTGGACGGCTATAAGGATCGCCTCGCCGATGCGCTGCGCGCGGTGCTGTTTCTGGCATTCCCGGCGGCGGTCGGGCTGATACTGCTCGGCGCGCCGGTAATCGCTGTGTTGTTCCAGCGTGGCGCATGGACGGCAGACAGCACGGCGGCGACGGCATGGGCGCTGGCATTTTACGCGCTGGGCGTGCCGGGTTTCGCGCTGCTGGAAGTGCTTTCGCGGGCATTTTACGCGCTGGAAGACACCTGGACGCCGGTGAAAATTGGCATTGCGGCGATGGTCTCCAACATTGTGCTGAGTATTGTGTTCATTCAGTTCATGGGCGAACCGGGCAGCCTGCCGCGCGGTCCATTCGCGGGGCTGGCACTGGCAAACGCGCTGACAACGCTGCTGGAAGCGCTGGCGCTGTGGCTGCTGCTCAGCCGGCGCGTTGGCGGTGTGCGCGACTCAGCGGTGCTGAAGGATGCCGGGCGGGCGCTGCTGGCAGCACTGGGCATGGGCGCGGCGCTGCTGGGTGTGACTACGCTGTTGGGGGATTTGCCATCGTGGATGCTGGTGGCTGTGGGGGGTAGCGTGGGCGCGGCGGTGTTTTTCCTGCTGGCGCTGCTGCTGGGCGTGCGCGAGGCGCGCAGCGTGCCCCTGCTGGTGCTGCGCAGGCTGCGGCGCTAGCTGCGGCGCTAGCTGCGGCGCTAGCTGCGGCGCTAAATGATGATTAGACGGGCACACCGCCGGTGTGCCCCTACATGATGCGCGATGGGCAGGCACACGCCCGTGAGCGTGCCTCCCGCATGAACGAACCGTTATCCTACCAGCGCCAGCACGGTTGCCAGCACATACGGCAGGACGGCAAGCAGCGCGTAAACGGGCTTGCCCCGCCGCGCGGCATTCTTACGATCCCAGTCGAACAGATACAGCGCCAACCCGAAGGCAAGCCCAGTGCCTGCCAGCAGCACCCCTGCTGACACCAGTGGATCGAGACTCGGCACACTGCTGCCCACGCTGGCGCTGACCCCCTGGACCACGTTCATCGCGTGGCTGCTGGGCAGCAGGAACGAGAAGCGCGCGATGGTCTCTGGCAGCACTGATGTAGGCATCATCAACCCACCGATGAGCATCGACGGCAGGAAAATGCCCTGTCCCGCCAGCGTGGTCGTGCGCGTGTCTGGCGCAACCACACCCAGCAGCAGCCCAATGCCCGAACACGCCAGCGCCATCAGCAGCGAACCGAGCAGAAAACTGCCCCAATCGGCGGGCAGCGGCGCTTGAAACAGCAGCGGCGCGGTGATGATGATGATTGCTGCCAGCAGGGTCATATGCACCAGCGTGGAAATCACCGGGATGAGCAGGATGTTGCGTTCAGGGATGCCGTGAATCCGGTAGCTGCGGAAAATGCCCGACTCGCGGGCAGTCACCAGCGGGTCGGGCATGCCGATCATTGTGCTGGTCAGGATGGCGAAAAAGACCATCGCTGAAATCAGCGTGTCCCGAAAGCCGGGGTTAAGCTGGGTCAGCAGCGCGCCCGCCAGCAGGTAGAACCCCAGCGGAAACAGGTAATTGAGCAGCAGCAGCGATTTGTTGCGCAGCCCGGTACGGAATTCAAAGGCGAAATGGCTGGTGAAGGCGTTCATTGGGCGGTTCCTTTTCCGGCGAGTTCCAGGAAGCTGTCTTCCAGTGAGGGGCGTTCAACGCGCAGGTCTATCAGCGGATCAGCATTATGCTTGAGGAAGTCCAGCACCGCGCTAACGGTTGCGCCGGTATCACTGCTGAACATGACCGTGTAGCCTTCGCTCTCGTACTGCTGCTGCACGGCAGGCAGAGGATTGCTGTCGAGTGCCGCAGGATTTGCCAGCCGGTTGTGTTCGCTGCGTACCGAGATGCGCGTAAGCTGCGTGCTGCGTGCGGTCAGGTCACGCGGCGTCCCCTGCGCGACGACACTGCCGCGCACCAGAATCACCACTTCGTCCGCCAGTTTTTCTGCCTCTGCCATATCATGCGTGGAGAGCAGAATCGTCGTTCCGGCGGCGCGCAGTTCCAGCATGATTTCATGCAGCGCTGCGCGTGACGGCACATCCAATCCCGCCGTCGGTTCGTCCAGCAGTATCACCGGCGGATTGTGCGCGATTGCCAGCGCCAGCGCCAGGCGGCGTTCCTGCCCGGTGGACAGTTCGCCATGCTGCACATGCAGCCGGTCGCCCAGCCCCAGCCGCTGCAGCAGATCCGTGCGCACGGGCACACGATGATAGGCACAGAACAAACGCATTGCCTCACCGACGGTGATATTGGCGGGCATACCGGAACTTTGTAACTGCACGCCGATTGTATCGCGCAGCCGGTGGGGTTCGCTGGTCGGGTCTACGCCGACGATGCGCAGGGTGCCGCCGTCGGGTTTGCGCAGCCCTTCCAGACTTTCCAGTGTGCTGGTTTTGCCTGCGCCGTTGGGTCCCAACAGCCCAAAGATTTGCCCGCGCTGCACCTGAAACGAGATGTCATTAACAGCGCAGAACTGCCCATAACGTTTGCTAAAGTGGTTTACGGAGATAACGGATTCAGCCATGTTGGTGCCTCAAAGTTGTGAGGATGTTCTGTAGACACTATACGTATTCTTGTTGCCGAAGTCGCGGACAGCGCTGGAATGCAGATCACCGGTCGGGTTATACTAGGTGCAAGCTGGACGAAGCGGGAGGGTATTGGCGATGCGGAGAGTGAGTTGTGTTTTAGTGGGGCTGCTGGTGCTGTTTGGTGTGACGGCGTGTGATGCGCTGGACGACTTCAGCGCGGTTGCGGCACAGGTGGAACAGGCGCGCGAGCTGTCGCCCTATGCGCGGATTGGCGGCGGCAGGCTGGAAGACGGCGGCTTTTATCTGGGTGACCCGGACGCGCCGGTAGCGATTGTCGAGTTTTCCGATTTCCTGTGCCCATTCTGCCAGCAGTATCAGGAGGTGATTGAACAATTGATTGACACCTATGTGCGCACGGGACAGGCACGTTTTGAGTACCGCATGTTCCCGGTGATTGATCCGTTCCTCTCGTTCCAGACAGCATATATTGCCGAGTGTTCGGCAGAACTGCGCCCGGCAGATGGTTTCTGGCTGGCGCATGATGAACTGTATGCACGCATGGCGCAGGGGCAGACGCAGGATATCGCACGCCAGATTGCCGACGCGCTCGAACTGGATTACGGTGCGCTTTTTGACTGTGTTAATGCACTGCAAGACTCCGGCGGGCAAATTGGGGTGGATCGCAATCTGGGTTATGAATTGGGTGTACTGGGCACCCCGGCGGTTATGGTGCGCTACGGTGATGCCGAACCCGTCTGGATTGAACGCAATGGGCGGCGCTATGATCGCGGCGGGGTGGAGTTTAACATTCTGGCCGCAGTGATTGAGGAAGCGTGGGATTAACCAAAACCCGCTGCTTTGCAATTGAGCACGACGCAGGCAGAATGTGCTGGACAATGTGCAACCTGACAACATAACAGGAGGAGCAGTGAATGCTGGGTCAAACGTACCAATTCAGCGTGGGCACATGGCACTGCGTGATGATCCGCGATGGGCAGTCGCAGACAACCGCCGAACGCCTGCTGCCAGCGATTCCGCAGGCAGAATTGCAGACGGCAGCAGAGTCAGCCGGTGTTGATGCACAGGCGCTGGAGCTGCATTTTAACGTGCTGTACGTGGACACGGGCACAGCGCGCCTGCTGGTGGATACGGGCAGCGGTCCGAATGTGCGTCCGGAAGTGGGCGGGCTGTTCGCCGGGTTGCAGGCGCTGGACATCAGCACGGACAGCATCACGGCGATTATCATTTCGCACATTCACGGCGACCATATTGGCGGCTTGCTGAAGCCGGACGGCAGCCCGGCATTTCCGAATGCGCGCTGTTTTATTTCGCAGGCGGAATGGGCTTATGGTATTGACCCGGCAAGCGAACGGGAGCAGGCGCGCACTGTGCTGACCGCGCTGGAAGCCCACTTCACGCGCGTCACGGGCGAGGCGGAGGTGCTGCCGGGCGTGCGTATGCTGCCCGCGCCGGGGCATACACCGGGGCACTGCTGCGTGCAGTTCGACAACGGCGGCGAAACCCTGCTGCATATCGTTGATCTGGCGCACAATATGCTGATCGTGCAGCATCCGGACTGGTCGCCGCGTTTTGACCTTGACCCCCAGCTTGGCGCGCATTCGCGGCGGGCATTCCTGCGGCGCGCAGCAGACGAAGGGCTGCGTGTGGCCAGTTTCCACCTGCCATACCCCGGCATCGGGCGTGTGTCGCGGCAGGGCGACGGCTTCACGTGGGCGGGGGAGTGAATGAGCAGCGTGCATGAACGCAGCATATGAATTTGAAGGGATCATTCGCAACGTACGTTATACCACCTGCCTGCGGTCAAAACTGGTGGCGTATCCATTTGAGCAGTTTGACCCTAATCTAAAGGCAGGCAGTGCGCTAGTGAGCATGGATACCGATGGTAGTACGCTGGGCTTCTCTAAGTGGAAATCGCCGAAGCGAACACGCACATATCCATTCGCGCGCATCTACAGTACGTATCACTTGCCCAAACGTGTCACTCTGATTCCTGTTATCAAGGATGAGGGCATCAATGGGGACAATGATAGAGTGAACTTTATCACGCTGTCATGGATGAATTTGCTCAATGTCTATATCATTCTGGCATGGTACGACGATGCAGAAAAGCACCGGAGACGTACCGGCAAAATCGCCAATCAACGCTTCAATGCCGACTATGTGAGCGACAAACTGCAAGAAATCTATCATTATCAGCAGACTGCGCTGCACTGGAATATGATGCACTTTGATCGGGATTTTGTGCCTGTATTTCATGCCGCCGTGGACAGCTATCAGCGCATAACACAGCGGACCGGTGTTGCTATGCATCCGGCGGCATTACAGCTCAAGGTTCTCGACAGCTATCTAGCGGATGGGCGTTTTGACCGTGCGCTGTATCGGGAAGCAACGTTGTCCCGTTCACAGCATGCTGCCCGGCGCGAACTCAGCACCACACACCGTTTGGAACTGCTGGAGGATGGGGCGAAAGGGTTGTTCTTGATCACCAACATGCTCGGTGGCGAGTATCATCTGACCGCTGATGAGATATATCACGCGGAGGATAAGGTGGTCATTCAGGAATCAAAAAATGCTAGCCGAGGAAAGCTGCCGGGCATAACTGATATTCAGGATGGGTTGTTCAAATTGATTTTGTTTGCCAACATGGATGAACTCCGCCTGGGTGGGCAACTGGTGTCGTTTGTGCCACGTCTCAAGCTCACCGGGCGGATTGAAGGGGCGCTGCGGTTGCCTACCATGCCGGATGAAATCGCGGCGTTCGGCAGTCGCAATCGTTTGAGTTCTGCTGCGCAAAACATGCTGGCGCTGCTCAATGATGAAGCGCTTCAGAATCCACCGCTGGAAATTGTGATTGGGGCGCAGGAATGACCCCGGTCAAGAGTCCGCTGCGTTACCCCGGCGGCAAGTCGCGCGCTGTCGTCCAGATTCTGCCGCTGATTCCCGCCACTGTGCGCGAATTTCGAGAACCATTTATTGGGGGCGGATCCGTGTTTCTGGCGGTAAAGTCGCTGTTTGGCAGGCAGATTGAGCGCTACTGGATGAACGATCTCAACCGTGACTTGTACTGCTTCTGGTTCTATGCGCAGCAGGATGTCACACTGCTGGCAGATGCCGTTGAGTCCTTCAAACAGGGGTTCAAAGATGGGCGCGAGCTGCACCGTTTTATGCTGGATGAAAACAACATGCGCTCCGATTTTGACCGGGCGGTGCGCTTCTTCATCATGAACCGCATCACGTTTTCCGGCGTGATGGACGCGGGCGGCTATTCGCAGCAGTCGTTTGAGTCGCGTTTTACCGACTCCTCAATTTACCGCCTGCGCAACCTGGGTGCATCGCTGCGCGGTGTGCGTATCACGCATGGCGATTACGAGCCGCTGCTGACCACCCCGGGTGAAGGCGTGTTCATCTTTCTCGACCCGCCCTATTGGAGCGCCAGCGAGTCGCGCTTATACGGCGTGCGCGGAGAACTGCATACGTCTTTCGACCATGACCGTTTTGCCGCTGCCATGCGCCGCTGCCCACATCGCTGGCTACTTACGTATGATGACAGCGACTACATCCGCAAGCTCTACAGCTTTGCGACCATCGTGGAATGGGAATTGCAGTACGGCATGAACAACTACAAGCAGGGCAGCGCCGCAAAGGGCAGCGAACTGTTCATCAAAAACTACTGATCGCACGCTTTGCTTCGGCATCATGACTCAATGCCGTCAAGCGGGATCATCCCCTCGCCGTAGACCTTGCCCGGCTGGATGACAATTGGTGCCCGCGTATCCGGCATGGCAAGCAGATCATACGTCGTCGCGCCGGTGATGCGCACGGGCACAATCTCGCCAACGGGCAGTTCGCCCTCGACCAGCACGTAGCCATCTATCTCCGGCGCATCGCGGTAACTGCGCGCCAGCGAAATCGCCTCATCCAGCGTGTTGCCGTCCTCGTCCTCGGCGATTCCGTGCCCTTCGACCAGCACGTCCAGCGTTTTGCCAACCAGCGCCTGATTCTTCGCCAGACTGATGCCCTGCTGCACTTCCATCAGCCGTTCCCAGCGTGCCTGCTTGACCTCGTCGGGGACATGGTCGGGCAGCGCGGCGCTGGGCGTGCCCAGTTCGTAGGAATACTTGAACGCGCCCACGCGGTCAAACTGCAAGTCCTTGACGAACTGCACCAGCCCTTCAAATTCCGCGTCAGTTTCGCCGGGATAGCCGACGATAAACGTCGTGCGCACGGCGAGTTCGGGCAGCATTGCGCGCAGTTTGCCCAGCGTCTCGTAGACCCATTCGACCTTTGCCGGGCGTTTCATGCGCAGCAGCACATCGCGGTGTCCATGCTGCAAGGGGATGTCCAGATAGGGCAGCACCTGTTTGTGCTGCGCCATCGTTTCCATCAACCGTTCGGTGACATAGCCAGGATAGGCGTACATGATGCGTATCCAGGGGATGTCCGGGGCGGCGGCAGTCAGCGCGTCGAGCAGCAGCGCCAGCCCGTCCTTCATGCCCAGATCATAGCCGTAATCGGTGCTGTCCTGCGCGATCAGCAGCAGTTCCTTGACGCCCATCGTTTGCAGGCGCACTGCCTCGCTGACGATGCTTTCCAGCGGGCGGCTGACCGCCGTGCCCTTGATTTTGGGGATGGCGCAGAAGGCGCACGGGCGGCGGCAGCCATCGGCGATCTTCAGGTATGCGCTGACACCCTGCACGCTGGCGCGCAGCACGCCGCGTTCGTCCAGCCCGACGACATTCGCCTCGTCCGGCAGGTGATACAGCGGTTCAGGATGTTTACGGTCACGCAGGCGGCGGATCAGGTCGAAGATGTCCATCCAGCGGCGTGTGCCGATCACGCCGTCCAGACCGGGCACTTCCTGCACCAGCGTGCTGCCGTAGCGCTGCGACAGGCAGCCCGCCGCGATGACCATCTGCCGCGCGCTTTTCTGTTCAACCAGTTCGCGCAGGGCGTCAATCGACTCCTGCTTGGCGGCGTCAATGAAGCCGCAGGTATTGACAATCAGCACCTCGGCATCGCCGGGACTGCCGACGCCGCGCATGCCATTCTGGTGCAGCACCTGCGCGATGCTTTCGCTGTCTACCGTGTTTTTGGAGCAGCCGAGACTGAGGAGATAATAGGCGTTCTTAGGCATTCGGGTTTCTCTGAGTCACTTTCAATTCAACAGTGTATACGGTTCTGCCGGATTGCGGCTACTCCCCGCTGCGCTTGCTCATGAACAGCTTCGCCACCGGCAGCGCGAAGCCGGGCAGCACGTCAAAGCCTTCAAGCGTGTCGTCCACGGTCAGGATTTCCGATGACACGCCGGGGCGATAGACCTCGACGATGCGGGCGCGCGGGAACACCAGCCAGACCAGCCGCACACCGTTGGCGATGTAGAACTTTGCCCGTTCGCGCATCGCGTCGTTGCTGTCATCCGGCGATTTGACCTCCACGATGACATCGGGCGGGTGCGTACTCGCGCCTCTGGTGACAATCGGCACATCGGGGTCAATAATCAGCGCAATGTCCGGCAGGCGCGAATTGTTGCCGGGGAAGCGGAAACGATGTTCCGGTCCCGGCAAGCCAATGCCGTGAGTCCGGCTGTAGATATAGAGTTCACCCAGAAACACGCCGTTTAGCAAG
The DNA here is from genome assembly GCA_034435675.1 of Anaerolineae bacterium. Taxonomy (GTDB): domain Bacteria; phylum Chloroflexota; class Anaerolineae; order Aggregatilineales; family Phototrophicaceae; genus DAOTWP01. The sequence continues at coordinate 4,730 of DAOTWP010000307.1, read as the reverse complement.
GAGTGTTCATCAGTAGGCATGGTCTTCTCAACAATCTCTCCGTTGATGAGTTCATAACGGCGTTCGCGTTCCGGCGACTCCGCGAGGAATGCCTCAAATTCCTCGATACTGACCGTCTCTGTTTTGGGCAGTGCCATGCCAATTCCTCGTTCACTCACCGGGTGTGGGCGGGAAAGCTGCGTGCATTATAACATGCCGCCGCCCGCCCATTGAACCGGCGAAATTCTCGACGCTCGCGACACGCTCAGGGCGGGGTAGGGGTGCTGGTCAGCAGGGTTGTGTCCGGTGTGGGCGTCAGCCCCAGCCCACCAGCAGGCGCTTCCAGCAGCGTCAGCCCGGAAACGATCACCTGCCATTCTTCGTCAGCGGTGAGTTCTTCATCGTAGAAGATTTCCAGCGGAATGCCGCTGGCGGCGTCCAGCGTCAGCACGGATTGCCAGCCCCAATCCACTGCTGCGGCGGCACGCGCGCGGGCGAACAGCCCCGGCACGGTGTAATCGCGGGTAGCAATGGGCCAGAGACCGCACGGACCGCGCATCCACCCCGTGCGGCACTCCGCTTCCAGTGACTGCGGCTCTCCGTCCAGCACAACCATGCGCAGTGCCAAGCCATTCCACACCGTAATTTCCTCCAGTGTGATGCTATAGGAATCTGTCCCCAGCGCATTCCACGCGGCTGCGGCACTATCAAGCGCTTGCGCCAGATCGCCGGAGGGCACAAACGGCTGGAAGCGCACATTCTGGATATAACGCGGGGTGGGGCTGCCGGGACTGGCGGTGGTCGTGGCGCTGGGGGTGCTGGCTGGCGGCTGCGGTGTCCCGGCGGTCAGGGTGCGGGCAATCGCGGTGGCAGTGGCGGCAATGTCGTTTGCTGTTTGCGTGGCAGTGGCGAAGTTTATGGGATTGACCTCTGTCGCCAGTACCTCGAAGTCGGTGACAATCAGCACACGCTGGTCGTCCATCAACGCTTCGTCGTCAATCACGATGCGCGTGGGATAATGATATTCCGGGTCGAATTCTACACGTACCAGGTCTTCCCCCGCGCGGGCGGCAGTGGTGAATAACTGCTCCACCGTGTACTGCCGTGTGTTGACCTGACTGATGCGGCACGGTCTGCCCATCATGCCGGGGAAGCACTCCGCCCGCAGCATCAGCACATTGCCGCTGCTGATCCAGAGCTGTGTTCGCAGTCCGTCCCATGCGGACACATCCTCCACGACAAGGCGATATGCCTCGATTTCCAGCGCTGCCCATGCCGCCTGCTGCTGCGGGATGTCTGCTGCCCCCTCCTGCGCGGACGCCGGTTTGCCAAACAGTGTGCCGATCAGCAGCACGCTGGCTGCCAGCACAATCAACAACCCGCCCAATAGCGTGAATGACCGTCGAGTGTTCATCATCAGCCCCTCTTTTGTTTGCGCTTGATGGCACGACGTCGCCGCACACTGAAATGTTCCTTGCGGCTAATCCAGCACGCCTGCCGCGCGCAGGTTGGCGGCGAACTGTGCGCCCACCGCGCTGCCCTGCGGGTAAAACACGCCCGGTTCGCCCAGCGGCGCGGGCACGCTTACACGCTGCCCGCCGCTGTAGACCTGCCCGCTCCACAGATGCACCCATTCTCCGGCAGGCAGATAGACCGTCACCTGCGTCATGCCGGGGTCCAGCACCGGCGCGACCAGCAGTTCCTCGCCAATCATGAACTGCTCGTAACGGATGCTGTACAGCAGTGGGTCATCGGGGAAGACCAGAAACATCGGGCGCACGACGGGCAGCCCGCGTTCGGCGGCAGCTGTGATCAGGTCGCGGCGGTAGAAGTCCCACGCGGCGTACATCTGCGCGGTGCGGGCGAAATGCGCCAGCGTGCCGGCGTCGTCATAGAACTGCGCGTTATTCTGCGGTTGGTTGCCCTCGTGCGTGCGAAAGACCACACTGAAGGCGTTTAGCTCCATCCAGCGGAACAGCAGTTCGCGGCTGCGGTGATAATTGCCCAGCGGGTTAGTGATCGTCGTATAGCCGCCGATGTCGCTGTGACTGAACGTGAAGCCGGAAATGCCGCCCGTCAGCAGCCCCATCACGGCGGTTTTAATGCCATCCTGATCGTCCCAGGTGACCATCTGGTCGCCCAGCCAGAACAGCGTGCTGTATGCCGGGCTGCCGCGATACCCCGAACGCAGGAAATAAACATAATCGCCAGCGCCGTTCAGCCGTTCGACCAGCTCAGCGTTGAACTGCGCCCACTGCTCCGGGTAGCGGTTGTGTGCCGCGTCACCGCTGCTGCCGTCAAACAGCACGGCGTCCACTGGCAGTCCTTCGCCGAAATCTGCCATCCAGCCCGCAGCGCCGGTCAGCCGCACCTGTTCCGCCAGCACGTCGCTGTACCACGCTGCTGCCTGCGGGTTGGTCAGGTCTACCAGCGCGGCGGAAAAATCGGTGATACGCAGCAGGAATGGACTGCCATCAGCATGGCGAACGACATAGCCCTGTTCAACCGCCTCGGCGTACAGGTTGCGCTGCACACCCGGTTTGTCGGCGGCGTCCACCAGATACGGGCTGACATAGATCATCAACCGCACGCCGTCTACTGCCAGATCGCTTTGCAGGCGCTCCCAATCAGGATAACGCGCGTCGTCCAGTTCCCAGTTCCACCACAACTGGCTGCCAAAGCTCGTTTCGCGCCGCCCGACCCAGTCCTGCAGCCAGAAGCCCGCTACCGGCACGCCCGCATCGCGCAGCAGTGCATAGACCTCGCGCACGCGCGCTGTGCCGCCCTGCATGCCCACCACTGCGCCGCGTGTGATCCATTCCGGCAGCGGCGGCATTCGCCCGATGATGCCTGTATATGTCTCTACCAGCGCGGCGGGCGAGTCGCCGTAGAGCAGCCCGCCGGACATCTGCCCGCTGAAGACCGTCACCTGCACACGATCCGACTGGCGCATGTCAAAGGCGCTGTACTCGTTATTCCAGAGGAAAAAGGCGCGCCGCTGGCTGGTCAGGTAGTAAGGCACGGGGGCATAGCTGTCGTGCCAGTCGCCGCCCGCGCCTGCCTGCAAATTCGCGCCGAGGGTGACCGGCTGTGCGCCGCGCCCGATGCCCTGTTCCTGCACGAACACCGGCAGGTAGCGTCCCTTCATGTCCACAAATGAAAACTGCACGCCAAAGCCCATGATGTGCTCGTCAGCGGGCGAAGCGCCGGTCAGGTACAGGCGGTTGATGTCCGTCCGGTCGGTGCGCAGGTCAAAGCGCAGCATATTATCTGCATCGGGCGCGAACAGCAGGGTATAGCCCGCAGGCTGCCCGTCGTCGCAGTCCAGCGTCCCGGCGACCAGCACAGCGCCATCCTGCGCGGTGACCGCCGTCACCTGCTGGCGCGTACACAGGATGCGCCGGTTATCGGTGATGTGGAAATGCGCGCGCGAGTCGCTGAAGGCTGCCTGCCCCACACCCGCTGCCACAAACGGCACGCCGGGCACATTCTCCCAGACGACCTGCGCGGGGTTGTCGCGGTGGCTGACGCGCAGATGCTGTGCCGCAGCATCCCAGGTGATGAGGAACGCCCCCGCGTTCAGCGCTTGCCCTGCGTCCTGCGCCGCTGCCTGTGCCGCTGTTTGCGCCGGGGCGAACTGCCCGTCCACCGGGCGAATGGCGTATGCCTCGTTGAAATGATTGACCAGTGCCAGCGCGCCGCCCGCCGCCAGCAGCGCCAGCAGCACGACCCCACAGCCATAACCCAGTTTACGCAGTCGTCGTTTCATTAGGTTCGCTCAAAAATGCCGCTTCAAAGTCAGATTGTTGTGTGCGGGATAGCGTACAGCAATTGCCAGCAGCGGGCAACTGTGGCAGTGGGGTCCCTTTGCCCACATTTGCCAAAGCGCGCGCGCATCTGCTACAATGCCGCCGAATTAACCAACATGGGGATGGTGGGCGCACAGGCGAAACGGATACGCCGTTTTGTGCAGTGCGCCGTTGATTCCTGTAGGACTAACGCGGCTGCCGGGTGGGGCACAGCAGGGTTATACGAACCCTTGCTTAGCTTCACGCCACGATATGCCTGCTTCCAGCCAACCGGCACCGCGATCCTGACCGCAACCGGGTTGAGGAGACCTTATTGATGTTGAAGCGCTCCGTTTTTCGCCTGATTTTATTGCTTTTGCTCCTGCTGCTGACACTGCCGCTGCATGCGCAGGACGGTGGGCTGATCGCCACCACCACCGCCGACGTGATTCTGCGTGCCGGACCTGGCACCCAATGGCGCCAGCTTGAAGTACTGCCGCCGGGCAGCAATCTGCGACTGGACGGCTACGGGTTTGATGGCGCGTGGGTGCGCGGTATCACCAGTGGCAGCACGGTGGGCTGGGTTGCTTCGCAGTATCTCAACGTGACACTGGACCAGATTCGCGCGCTGCCGCCCGTGCTGCTGGAAACCCCGTTTACGCTGCCGCCCCCGCCGCCCGGACCAGGCGCTGCTGCTGCGCCTGCCGCACCGGCAGAAAACGCTGCCGCGCCCGCCGCACCGGTACAGGCTGCCGCGCCTGCCGCAGCGGGTGGCGCTTCCGCAGGGGCGGTTATCGCCACGACCGAACGGGTCAACCTGCGGCAAAATGCCAGTTCCAGCGCGAGTGTGCTTCGCCTGCTGGATGCCAACACGCCGCTGACCCTGCTGGGGCGCGATACCAGCGGCGCGTGGATTCGTGTGATTACGCCGCGCGGCGAGATCGGCTGGGTGTCGTGGAGCCT
>DAOTWP010000306.1:0-3343 GCA_034435675.1 Anaerolineae bacterium | reverse complement strand
TTGTAGTAGCGGTTGTCGGCGCTGCGGCGGTATTCCGGCAGGCGCGCGCTGTAATCCAGAATTTCGCGCTCGGTCATCTGGCGGGTTTCGTCCAGCGGGTAGCCCTCGGCATACAGGTTGACGAAAGGTGACGCCAGCGCCTCGCGCACTGCCTGCGGAATGGTGCTTTCCGAGGGGATCATAATCAGGTAACGTGCCTGCCGCGTCGTTTCGTGGCGGATCAGTGCGGCAATATCGGGGTCGAGTTCAGCCAGATCGCCCCGGAACAGATAATCTTTTGTACGGTCGTGGGTAAGCATAGGGGTTGCGGAATCCTCTGAAAAATCTTCACAGTCCTGTAGAACTTTCATTGTATCATGAGGGAGGATTTGAGCGCTATCAGGCAATCGCGCCACCCGCACGCCAGAGCTGATGACAACCCTCATTCGAAAATCCGTACAGACAGCACCCAATTCCTTTTTGACAATCCCTTAGCCGCGCCTTAAAATTTGCACACACATAGATAACATTACGCAACGGCGTATTCACGGCGTGCGCGGTGGCACAGCGTGCGCCGTGTCTTGTTCTTTAACGGAGGCAATGTTCCCTTTATGAAAGAGTATACGACTGAGCAAATCCGCAACGTCGCCTTTGTGGGGCATCAGAGCTGCGGCAAAACGTCGCTCGTGGAAGCGCTGCTCTACAACACTGGCGCCATCAAGCGGATTGGCAGCATCAATGAAAAGAACACCGTGTCTGACTGGGATGACGACGAAAAAGAACGCGGTTTATCCCTCTCCACCTCCCTGGTTCCAATTGAATTCAACGACTGCAAAATCAATGTTCTGGATGCGCCCGGTTATGTGGACTTTCAGGCAGAGGTCAAAAACGCCATTCGCGTTGCCGACGCGGTGATAGTGGTGGTGGACGCGGTTTCGGGCGTGGAAGTGGGCACGGAACTGGCGTGGGAATATGGCAAAGCCTATTTGCAGCCCATTATCGTGGTCATCAACAAGATGGACCGCGAGAATGCGGATTTTGATGGCGCGCTGAACCAACTGCGCGAAACCTTCCCCGATTATAAGTTCGTGCCGGTGATGCTGCCTATCGGCAAAGAAGCGGACTTCAAAGGCGTTGTCAATGTGATGACGCAAAAGGCATATTATGAGGAAGGTTCGGACAGCAAGCGCCAGGATCCCCCGGCGGAGATGCTCGCGCAGATCGAAGAAGCACACACCGCGCTGGTCGAAGCCGCCGCAGAAGCCGACAACCAGTTGATTGAGAAATATTTCAACGAAGGTACACTGACCAATGCCGAAATCCGCGACGGCATGCGCAAAGCTGCCCGCGACCATGCGCTGAACACAGTGCCGGTGTTTGTGACCTCCGGCGCGAACAATATCGGCACGGTGCCGCTGCTGGAAGCGCTGACGGTGTATGTGTCGCCGCCGTCGCAGCGCCGCGTGGGGGTTGTGCGCCCCGGCAGCGAAGAACGCGAATACCTGAATGCACCGCAGCATGACGAGGGTCCGCTGGCAGCGTATGTCTTTAAGTCCACCACCGACCGCTTTGTCGGCGCGATGTCCTATTTCCGCATCTTCTCTGGCTCGATCAGCGCGGACAGTCGCTATTACAACATCGACCGCGATACGGAAGAACGCTTTAACTCGCTGATGCTGCTGCGCGGTAAAGAGCAAATCCCGATGCCCCGGCTGCACGCGGGCGATATTGGTGTGGTCGCAAAGCTGACCAACACCAAGACCGGCGATACATTTTGCAGCAAGGACAACCGGCTGCAAGTCCTTAAGCCGGAGTTCCCTGAACCGCTGTACCTGGTATCGGTGGAACCGCGCACACAGGCAGACAGCGCCAAGATGGGCACGATTCTCACCAGCCTTGCCGAAGCTGACCCGACCCTGCGCTGGCGGCAGGACCCCAATGTAGGGCAGGTGATTCTGGAGGGCATGGGCGAGCTGCATGTGAACGTGGCGATTGGGCGCGCCGAAAAGCTGGGCGTCGGGATTGATATTGGCATCCCCAAAGTGCCCTACAAAGAAACCGTCACCAAAATCGCCGAAAGCACCTACCGCCACAAGAAGCAGACCGGCGGCGCGGGACAGTTCGCGCAGGTCAGCCTGCGGGTGGTGCCCAATACAGGCGCAGGCAATGTCTATGAAACGGCAATTGTCGGCGGGGTGATTTCGCAGCAGTTCATCCCCTCGATTGAAAAAGGCATTAACTCTGTGCTGCCTGAAGGCGTCATCGCCGGGTATCCGGTAGTGGATGTGAAGGCAGTTGTTTTTGATGGGCAGATGCACCCGGTAGACTCCAAAGATATCGCCTTCCAGATTGCCGGGCGCGAGTCGTTCAAGGCGGCATTCATGGATGCCAACCCGGTGCTGATGGAACCGATCATGAATGTCAGAATTATCGTGCCGGAAGCGATGATGGGCGATATTCTGGGCGATCTGAACACGCGGCGCGGGCGCGTGCAGGGTATGGACACAGTGGGTACCAAGAGCGTCGTCAGCGCGCAGGTGCCGCAGGCGGAAATGATGCGCTATGGCAATGACCTGCGCTCGATGACCGGCGGGCGCGGGATTTACGAAATGACCTTCAGCCATTACGATCAGGTGCCCGCGCATCTGGCGCAGGATGTCATCAAGGCGCATCAGGCTGAACAACACGCCTGAGCCGCCGCTTGAGCCTCGCAGAACGGAATGAATTCTGCCCGGCATAGAGCAAAATGTTTGAGCATGTTTAAGAATCAAGGGGCGACTCTGCCGGGTCGCCCCTGCTACTACATCAGGTCGAAGGGTCATTCATGCGCATTCATCGAGAGGGCTACAGCACCCTGATGCTGGTGGGGGGGGTGATGACAGGCATCACGCTGCTGGCGGCGTGGTGGCGGCGTGCCGCGTTGTGGCTGCTGCTGCCGCTGTCGCTGGGGGTGATCGGTTTTTTTGCGCAGTTCTTCCGCAGCCCGCGCCGCCAGATTACCGCTGTTCCCAACGGGATTCTCGCCCCGGCAGACGGCACGATTGTCGCGCTGGAAGCCGTCCACGAAGGCGAATGCTTCCACGAGCAGCGCCTGAAGCTGTCAATCTATATGTCGGCGCTGAACGTGCATCTCAACCGTGTGCCCGCTGACGGCACGGTCATCTACCGCCGCTATCACCCCGGCAGGTATCTGCTGGCGTTTCATCCCAAAGCGTCGGAACTCAACGAGCGTAACACCGTCGTGCTGGAATGCGCCGGGGGGCAGCGTGTGCTGCTGCGGCAGATTGCCGGGCTGCTGGCGCGGCGTATTCGCTGTTATGTGGCGGCGGGGCAGGCAGTGAGCGCGGGCGATGAACTGGGGTTT
>DAOTWP010000305.1:0-2436 GCA_034435675.1 Anaerolineae bacterium | reverse complement strand
CGGGCGTGCTCTCTGCGCGCGATGGCGGACCGGGCGCAACCGACGCGGACCGCCGCCGCAAACTGCTGGAAGCGCTGCAAGGCGTGCCCGAAGAACAGCGCACGGCACGCTTTGTCTGTGTGATTGTCGTCGCCAACCCGCAGACGAACAGCCCGGCGCTGGTACGCGGCACCTGCGAAGGGCGCATCGCGCAGCAGGAGGCAGACGGCGGCTTCGGCTTCGGCTATGACGCGCTGTTCATCCCCCATGATTACCCGTCACCGGACGGTATCCCGCGCACGTTCGCGCAGATTTCGCCGCCGGAAAAACACCGCCTGAGCCACCGGGGACGCGCGCTGCAGCAGCTTCTGCCGGTGCTGGCGCGGCTGGCGCGGGGGTGAAGGGGAGGAGGCTTCCCGTGTGGGACTGGCTTGCCGATACCCTGCTGCTGCGTTCGCGCATGCGGCGTCACCGCGAAATCATCGCGCGCCAACCGCTGTTCCACAGCGACATCTTCTACAATCAGGTGCGCTGGCGGCTGTTCACGCTGGATGCCGCGCCGCTCCCGCGTGCTGCCTTCCGGCACTGTCTGTTCAGCATCGAGCCGGATGGACTGCACATTTACCCGGTCACGCGCCAGATGGAGCAGCACCTGCTGCTGCCCCCGGACGCGCTGCGCTGGTTCGGGCGTCCCCACAAGTATCAGCCGGGCAAGAATGTGATCTGGCTGCATCTTGAGCAGGACGGCAGATGGCTGCTGCTGCATCTCGAAACGGAACGTCATGCCATGCAGAAACTGGTGCGCGCCCTGAAGCAGATCGCCACGCCGCAGCAGGTGAACGCCTACCGCCGCCAGCGTCCGTATATGCATCTGGGTCCGCTCACGACGCAGGCAGCAGAACAGGATTTGTATGGCGTGTGGACGGTCTTCCCGCCGCTGCTGGCGCTCTACCTGACGCCTGCCATGCTGGTGCTGCTGGAAAACGGGCGGGTGCGGCGGGCGCTGCCGCTGGAGCATGTGCAGCAGATTGAGGCGATGCGCCGCCTGGACGACCCCACCGCGCCGGGCGTGGTGCGCTTTCGCTATGACGCGGCGGACGGTCAGGCGATACCGGAACGGCTGGCATACACGCTGCCGGAATATGCCGAGTTTGCCGCCGCGCTGGCAGAAGCCGCCAAACGCACGCTGGAAACCCCGCCCGTGTTTTATGGCAAAAAGAAGGCGGACGAGGAGGACGAGGACGCATAGGCGCTGCGCCAGCGGCACTCCCCTATAGCCACCCTGATCCAAGGTTTACATTTCTGTCAGATTCTGCGAGTATAATGACGGCTTGACCTGACCGCGCGGGGCAGTAAGGCAGCAGCACGGCGGCTGTACCTGCCCCCGGCATAGAGGTGGTAGTTTCATGCGACTCTTTTTCTCCGCGTTTCTGGCGCTGCTGCTGCTGACCGGCAGCGCGCTGGCACAGGACAGCAGCACCGAACAAACTGACCTGCCCTACCCCGCTGCCAAGCTGGGCGGCTTGATCCAGATCTGGCAGCAGCCCAACCGCTGCTCGGCGGCGGCGCTGACCATCCAGCTTTCCTACTTCGGCTACGAAGGCACCTACACCGACACCATTGGCTTTCTCAACCCCAACAGCGAGGATGTCAGCGTGCGGCTGGAAGAAATGGCGGCATATGCCGAACAGCAGGGCTTGCGCGCGCTGGTGCGCACCGGCGGCAGTATTGAACTGCTGCAACGGCTGGTCGCAGCGGGCTTCCCCGTGCTGATCGAAAATGTTTACTTTGACGGCAACGACGGTTGGGCGGACTGGATGAGCCACAACCGCGTGATGATGGGCTATGACACCGCCATCGAAACGCTGTATTTCTTCGATTCGCTGCTCGGCTTTGGACCGGACAACACCGGACGCCCGATGTCCTATAATGAGGTGCTGACGCGCTGGCGTCCGTTCAATTACAACTACCTGCTGCTGTACTTCCCCGAAGACGAGGCGACAGTGCAGGAAGTCCTCGGCGAGCACTGGGACGCCAGCTACAACGCCGAACACACACTGGCGCTGGCGCAAAACGATCTGGAAAACTACAACGACTCGTTCACCTATTTCAACATCGGCTCGGCACTGCTGGCGCTGGGGCGTTACGAAGAAGCCGCAGCGGCTTTTGACCAGACGCTGGCATTGGGGCTGCCGCCGCGCTTCCTGTGGTACCAGTTCGGACCGTTCGAGGCGTATTTGCAGGTGGGGCGCTACGAGGATGTGATCGCGCTGGCGCGGGATGTGATCGCCAGCACGCCGGGCGTTGAAGAAGTCTACTACTACGCCGCACGCGCCTATGAAGCGCTGGGCGACACGCAGCGGGCAATTGCCAATTATGAAGTCGCCGTGTTCCGCAATGCCAACTTCACCGAAGCGGCAGGCGCGCTGGCACGCCTGCGCGGGGCGTAGCGGCTGT
>DAOTWP010000304.1:0-4061 GCA_034435675.1 Anaerolineae bacterium | reverse complement strand
GTTGACATCAAACAGCATGGCGTTGTTCAGATCAATCAAGAAGAACATGGGACGATCTTCAACCAGCGGCAGGCATTCGTCCATGATGCGCGTGACATCGTCAGCCGTGATTTTGCCTTCATATTTGGCGCACATGAGATGCGGCGCTTCAATCCAGATTGTGCGGGCAGGCATGATCAGCTTCTTCCCTTCAACCCTGCAATGCAGCTTTACAACACTAGTGTAACACCGGAACCGCCACCTGTGTGGCAGCAAATGCCAGCGCCGAATCCAGACCAGCAAAGGCGCATTCGGCAATCAGGCTGGTGGGATACTGTACGAGCGACTCGTGGACAAAAGCACAGTTGACTTCTGGCGTCACCGGCGCTGTGGCAAGCATGCGCACAATGTCCAGCACAGACGCTACAGCATCGAGCGCGCGTTCCGCGGTCAACGCTCGCAGGTCAAAGACGCGGTAGACAGGACCGGGAACAGCCTGCGCCAGATCAATTGTTTGCATATACACTTCGGCAAGCTGTGCGGCAGATGTGGGCATCGTCAGCTCGACAAGGATTACGGGCTGGTCGATGTGTTGATGGACGATAGCAGGCATGATGGTTCTCCTCCAGTACTCGTGCTCACATCTATAATTGTCAACTGTATGTCGGTATATTAAGAAATAAGGCTTCATGAATTTCGTATAAAATGCGGGGCATGACAATCGCAGCGGGCGCTGCGCGCACAGGGGCAATCTGCCAGATCACCCCTGTGTCAGGTAATCAGCCCGCCGTGCTGGTCAGCCTGCGGCGCTGGTTAACGCTGCCATCGGGAAGTGGCTGCCGTGACCGGGGTAAACGGTGCTGACGGGGTACTGCCGCAGGTGAGCAAGGCTGCGCCGCGCGGCGTCCTTGTCGTCCATGATGTTCCAGAAGCCCGGCTGCCGGGTGTTGGCGAGCAGGTCACCGCAAAAGCAGTCGCCCGTGCTGGCGAGAATGCCGACGCTGCCGCGTGAGTGACCCGGAAGCGCGATGACGCGGGCATCAAAGCCGTAATCGCCGAAGCTGTCCCCCTCTTTGATCAGCACATCAGGCGTGAAGCGATCCGCCGGACTCAACCGGAACAGCGCGGACATGAGCGTTTTGATCACGATGTTGGGCTGTTTGCGGTTCCAGAGCATGTCCCCCTGCTCAACCATGCCGAGGTCGTCGTGATGCAGCGCAATGGGGGCGTTGTAGCGGCTGCGCAGATATGCCGCGTTGCCGCAGTGGTCGAAGTCGCCATGTGTCAGGATAATCAGCCGCAGTTTGCCGGGCGTGCAGCCCGCCTGTGCCAGTGCCGCCTCGACAGCGCGGCGCTGCCCTGCCTTCGCCGTGTCGATCAGGATGAAGCCGTCGCCGTCCAGCCGCAGCAGGTAGCAGTTGACGGTGATACCGAAGATGAATGGTGTGGTGATGGGGATGATTTGCAGCATGTGGTTGCTCCGTTGCAGATTGTTGTCGTAATCTAAGTACTACCACAGAAATCTCGCGGGATTATTGTCCGTAGGGGCAGGTCTGAGACCTGCCCCTACATCCGACATTTTCAATTTGGTTGTACTTAGTACACTGACAAGATTAAGTTGACTACGCAGATACAGTCCTCACCCCCTCAGTCCCCCTCTCCCTAACGCCGCTGCGTGGCTGAGCGAGGGGCAGGGAAAATCCCCGGCAATTGGGTTGCTCCCCTCTCCTGGTGCCGAAGGCACGGTCGGGAGCGGGGTTGGGGGTGAGGGCTAGACAAGGGCATCGGGTGTCATGCTCATCTTGTTGGACTACTAACCGTTGGTGCTAGTTGAAAAAAGGTCACGGACAGCATACAACCGATAGTGATCCAACTGTTGGAGGTATGCGCCGTGACTACCGAAGAGTTTATCATCGCCGTGTTCTGTGAGATAGATGACCGGATGCCCAAGCTCCCCAAACACCCCCAGGCCAAGCAGTATCCCAGTGAGTTGGTGACCATTGGGGTGCTGTTTGCGCTCAAAGGCGGCTACTTTCGAGCCTTCTACCGCTGGCTGAAGCGGGATTTCGATCGGCACTTCGGCGGCTTGCCGGATCGCACCCGGTTGCAGCGCCTGCTGCATACCCATCGGGAGTGGTGTCAAGTCTTTCTGGCCGCGCCGAGCTTCTTCACCGTCATCGACAGCTATGGCATCGAACTGATCCATCCCATCCGCGAAGGTCGCAGTGAGCAGCAAATCGGCAAGAAAGGCAAGTCCAACTGGCGCTGGATCGTGGGCATGAAGTTGTGTTGGCTGATCAATGACGCTGGGCAGATTGTCAGTTGGCACTGGGATACCGCCAAGGCCCACGATCAGGTCTTCCTGCCGCTGGTGAAGGCGTTGGAAGAGGTAAGTATCGTGCTGGCTGATACCGGCTTCAATGCTGCTGACGGCATTCCCGCCAACCTCAAGCTCTGCCCACGTGGCACCTGGAACGAGCGCATGTTGGTCGAAACTGCCCTGTCGCTGGTGACGATGGTATGCAGTTTGAAGAAGGTCTTCCATCGTTCTTGCACCCATTTTGAAGCCCGTCTAGCCTATGTGGCGGCCATGTTCAATGTGCTGCTCGGTCTCAATCGCACCTTACAACCGGAGGCTGCTCCCCTGGATCGCCTGTATCATCTCGCCCAGTACGCTCTATGAACTAGCACCAATGGTTACTAGTGTTGTATACGCGCGCGGCACGGTGCAGTTGTGCGGTTGTTCACAGGCGCAGCGCTCGGATGGGCGGTTCGCGCCCCGCCGCGCAAATTGCACGGCTGTGCTATAATCTTCACAAGCATACAAACCAGCAAAACGGCAGCACACAGAAATCATGAGCGAAGTATCTGAATGGGTTAGCTTGCAGCAGGCAGCGGAAATCCTGGGCGTTCACCCGGCGACAGTGCGCAACTGGGCAGATGAGGGCAAACTGCCGTCGCGCCGCACGCCCGGCAAACATCGCCGCTTCCGCAAGTCCGACCTGCTGCACTATGCACAGACCCAGGGCGAGTTGCAGCCGCTGGAAGTGCAGGTGATTCTGCAAAATGCCCTGGGTGAGGCGCGCATGCGTGTAGGTGAGGGCATGCTGAGCAGCGCTCCCTGGTACACCGCGATGAGCCAGACCACGCGCGAAGAGATGCGCACGGCGGGACGCCGCGTGCTGGAAGAACTGCGCCGTTATCTGGCATCCGGCGCGCGCGATGAACAGCTTGCCGCCGCCATCAGCATTGGCAAGGATTATGCCGTCGTCTTGAGCAGAGATGGGCTGACTCTGCCGCAGGCGCTGCGCGGTTTCTTCTACTTCAGTGACTTTGTGGTCAATTCGATCCTCACCTGGTCAGAAATCACGCCGCGCAGCAGCACCGAATGGGCAGCGCTGCTGCGGCAGGTCAACACCTTCATGAACACCATGCAGTTGTCTATCGTCGAGTACTACGAAGCCCGCCAGGTACGCTGACTGCATGGCGGTTGAGGACATCTATTGGGTGGTGCTGAGCCTGGCGGGGCGCATCGGCAAAAAGACGCTGCGTGCCCTGCTGGAACACTTTGATGACCCCTACAGCGTCCTGACCGCCGACCCTGCCGCGCTGCAAGAAGTCCCCGGCATTGGTCCCAAAATCGCCGCCGATATTTACAACGCGGGTACACGCGCCGCCCAGACGATCCACGAACTGAACCAGCTTACGCGGCAGGGCGTGCAGGTGCTGACCCTGCGTGAGGCTGCCTATCCGCCGCGCCTCGCCGCGCTGGATGACGCCCCGCCGACGCTGTTCGTGCGCGGGCAGCTTGCGCCACTGAACACCGCTGAGCGCAAAACCGCCGCGCTGGTGGGCACGCGCGACCCATCACCCGCTGCCGGGCGCGCTGCCTATACGCTGGCGGAACGGCTGGCGGGCGCGGGCTGGGGCATCGTCAGTGGGCTGGCGCTGGGCGTAGATATGCAGGCGCATCTGGGCGCGCTGGCGACACCGGGCGGCTACACAGCGGCGGTGCTGGGCGGCGGCGTGCTGTCCCCCTACCCGCCGGAGAACCTGCCGGTGGCGGAACTGCTGCTGCGCTG
>DAOTWP010000303.1:0-8920 GCA_034435675.1 Anaerolineae bacterium | reverse complement strand
GGGGCGTTCAGCAGCAAATGGTCAGCAGACGCCCACACGCAGGCGCGTAAGCGCGAACACCATCTGCTGGTGGAAGAACTGGTGCTTTGTCTGCGCGAGTATGAGCAGATAGAAAACAAGACCGAGCGCCATGATGTGATCGGTTATATGCTGGATCGTGTGGTCGGGCGCATACCGCCCAGTCCGCGCTTTGAAAGCCTTGAGGCTGGCGAGTGGGCAACTGTCGAGCCTGCGCCACCACCTGCGCCACCGCCGCGCCCGGAACGGCGGTCAAAGCGCCCGCCGCCGGTGCTGCCAGCGGCAGAACTCGCCGCAGTGTCGGATTCGCCGGCTGATCTACCGGCTGCGCAAGCGCCGGAGTCACCCGCGGTTTCGGCGGACGATGAGAGCGATATCCAGGCACAGGCGGGCACACCGCAGAACGCAGCAAATGCGCCCCGGCGCGAAGCAAAAAAGAAACGCAAGGCGAAACAACCGCAGGAGAACAAACCTGCCGCAAAGAGTTCCAGGCAGCAGGCAGCGCGCGGTGATGACGAGGACGACTCCTCCGCAGCGTTCCAGGATGGCGATCAGTCCATCACCTATGAAGACCCACTGTTTGCCGAATCGGGTGGACGGCGGGTAGGGCGTGGTGAACTCGATCTGCCGCCGCTGCCGCGGTTAGCGCGTCCGCCGCGTCGCCCGCGCGCGCCGCTGGATGAAGCGCAGGCAAGCGATATCCTGCATGGGCTGGCGGCACCGGTGACTTCTGTGCGCGGCATTGGGTCGCACATGGCGCAGCTTTTGGAGAAGCTGAACATCAGGACGATCAATGACCTGTTGTTCTACCTGCCGCGCCGCTATGACGATTACACGCAGTTGCGCTATATCAGCCGCCTTCAGCCCGAAACCACCGCCACTGTGATTGGCACAGTGCGCGATGCACAGGTGCGCATTGGACGCAGCGGGCGCAAGGACTTCTACGTGCTGCTGGAAGATGGGTCCGCTTCGCTGGACATCACTTTCTTCGGGCAGCATTTCCTGTCGCGCAAGGTGCGTTCGGGGCATCAACTGGTGGTCAGCGGCAAAATCAGTATCTTTCGCAATCGCTTGCAGATGACCAATCCTGAATGGGAGCATCTGGATGCGGAGAACTTGCATACCACCGGCATTGTCCCGATTTACCCACTGACCGAAGGCTTGCGCCCGCGCAATCTGCGGCGGATCATGAAGGACACCATTGATTACTGGGCGAATCGCCTGCCAGATTATGTGCCGGAAGCCACGCTGGAACGCTGCGACCTTGCCGATCTGGGCTGGACGATTCGCAACCTGCACTTCCCGGAAGGCATGGATCATCTGGACCATGCCCGCACGCGCTTCGTTTTTGACGAACTGCTGCTGCTGCAACTGGCGATTCTGGCGAACCGCCGGGAATGGCAGGCTTCCGAAGCACCCGCGCTGACGGTGACGGATGATTTTCTGGAGCCGTTTCTCGAAAGCGTGTTTCCCTATGCTTTGACTGGCGCACAGCGGCGCTCTATCGAAGACATTCGCCGCGATGTAAGTACCAGCATACCCATGAACCGTTTGCTGCAAGGGGATGTCGGCGCTGGCAAGACTGCTGTGGCGACGGCGGCGCTGGCGATGGCATTTGCCAGTGGCAAGCAGGCGGTGCTGATGGCGCCCACCGGCATTTTGGCGGAACAGCATTATCGCGGCATCAGCCGCACGCTGGCGCATACGCCCGGCGAACGCCAACCGGTGATCGGGCTGCTGACCAGCACGCTGACGGCGACTGAGCGCGCAGCGATCTACAATGGTCTTGCCGATGGCTCAATTGACATCGTCATCGGTACGCATGCTGTCATTCAGGAAGGCGTGCAGTTCAATGATCTGGCAGTGGCAGTGATTGACGAACAGCATCGCTTTGGTGTGGAACAGCGTAAGGCGCTGCGCAGCAAGGGGCATAACCCGCATCTGCTGGTGATGACCGCCACGCCTATCCCGCGCACGCTGGCGCTGACGATCTATGCCGACCTGGACCTGTCCATTCTGGATGAAATGCCACCGGGACGTAAGCCCGTGCAGACGCGCCTGGTGAATCCGAATTTCCGGGAACGCATGTACCAGTTCATCGAGAAACAGATTGCCGCAGGGCGGCAAGCGTTCGTGGTACATCCACTGGTGGAGGCGTCTGAAAAGATCGAGGCGGCGTCGGCGGTAGAGGCATACGAAGACCTGAAACAGGTCTTCCACCGTTATCGTGTTGGGCTGCTGCACGGACGTATGAAACCTGCCGAGAAGGATATGGTCATGGCGGCGTTCAGCAACCACGAATTTGATATTCTGGTGACAACATCAGTTGCTGAGGTTGGCGTGGATATTCCCAACGCCAGTGTCATCGTGATCGAAGATGCGGATCGTTTCGGGCTGGCGCAGCTGCACCAGTTCCGGGGGCGCGTGGGGCGCGGGGAGCATGCATCCTATTGTCTGCTGGTTTCCAGCCGCGACACCGAAGAAGCTATGGAACGTCTGCACGCCCTTGAAGCCACACATGACGGTTTCCGGCTGGCAGAGATTGACTGGAAACAGCGCGGCGCAGGGGACTTGATCGGCACACGTCAGAGCGGCAGCAGCACACTGCAACTGATGGAAGCAATGACGCCCCATCTGGTAGAAATGGCGCAGCGTGAGGCGCGCACCCTCTATGAGGAAGACCCTGACCTGAGCCAGCCGCAGCACCGGATGTTACGCGAACGTGTAACTATGCTGCACAATGAACGCTCAGATGTGAGTTAGTCCGCAGGCTGAGAGGATAGATTTTGGTGACCCGTATTGCTGTATACCCTGCAACGCTTGATCCGATTCACAACGGACATATTGACATTGCGTTACGGGCGGCGAAGATTTTCGATCTGGTGATCGTTGCCATTTATGTCGCCGCTGAAGCGCGTGGGATTAAGAAAAAAGTCCTGTTCAGCGCTGAAGAACGGGTTGCATTGGCGCAAAAAGCCTTTTCCACCTATGATAATATCCAGGTTGCGCAATATTCTGAGTTGACAGTAAACTATGCCAAAAGCGTAGGCGCAATGGCGTTGATTCGTGGGCTGCGGGTGTTTTCGGATTTTGAATTCGAGTTCCGCATGGGGCTGGCGAACAAAAAGCTCGCCCCGGAAATTGAAACCGTGTCAATTATGACGGACGAAAAACACCTGCATATCAGTTCCAGCACCATTCGTGAAATTGCCGAACTGGGCGGAGACGTCTCCAGCATGGTTCCAGAATTGGTCACGCAGGCGCTGGCGGAGAAATTTGCTGAACTGCACGCGAACCAGAACAGTCCCGGATACACGATCAGTATTCGGGACTAAGGATCTGTTTGTAAGCCCGGACAGGGGGTTAAGCCTCTTGTTCAGGAATTCGCGTTTATGGGCAGCTTCCAAAGCAGCAGCACGGCAAAAGACCGGGCACAGCGCTCTGTCTTAAAGACAGGCATCCGGTTTCAGCCCACGACACAACTGATTTGCCCGGCTGGTGGTTCAGGCACGACGGGGAGGATGAAAAGGTGGATATTCAGCATCTTGTTGACCGGCTTGAGGGGCTGATTGATGAAGGGCGACACATGCCTTTCAGCAAATTTACGATGATTGATGAAGAGCGCGCGCTGGAAATCATTGACCAGATGCGGATTTCCATCCCGGAAGAGATCGAGAAGGCGAACAAAATCATCATGCAGCGTGACCGCGTGCTGGCGCAGGCAAACGAAGAAGCCGCGCGCTTGCTGCAAATGGCACGTCAGAAGGGTGATCATCTGCTTGAGCAGGATGTGAATGTGCAGGCGGCGCAGAATCGTGCCGCGAACATTATCGAGCAGGCACGTCAGGAAGCAGAAGCCATCGCCCGTGGCGCTGATGAATATGCCATCAGTGTGCTGCAAAAGCTGGAACAGCAGCTTATTCGCACCCTTCAAGTGATTCGCAACGGAATTAATGAAGTGCATCAGGGTCCATCTGTTGATGCTGCACCGGCAACCCCGTCAGAGACGCTGTCGCCAGTCGAGTTCCCTCAGCCAGCGCCGCGTCAGATGGTAGATGCCGAAACGCCGAAACGCGGGCGGTAGACCAATTGTGATTATCCTGCGGGGCGTCATACGGTGCCCCGTTTTGTTTTGCGGCAGGCATAAAGACCTCCATGCGTCTCGTCTACTTCGCGTTCTGTTGGACCGCCGGGATTCTGCTCGCCGCTAATTTTTCTGCCACGCTGCTGCCATTCTGGGGCATACTAGCGCTGGCAGGATTGGTGGCGTTGCTCCTGCTGCGCCAGCGCACGCAGCGCGCTTACCGCCGGGCAGGGCTGCTGCTGGCAGCGTTTGCGCTGGGTGCATTCCGGTTTGCCCTGCTCCCCGAAGCCAGTGCTATCGCTCAATACAATAACACCAGTGGTTTAACCCTTACGGGCACGATTATTGCTGAGCCTGACATCCGTGATGACCGCGTTCAGGTGCGTGTCGAAGCTGCATGGGTGCTTCAGGCGGGGGCTGTGCGCCCGGTGAGTGGTCTGGTGCTGGTCGAGACCCGCGCTGGTGTGCCGCTTGCCTATGGCGATTGGATCAGCGCGACCGGGCTGCTGGTGACACCGGCGGAGTTTGATACCTTCTCCTACGCCGATTTTCTGGCGCGCAGTGGCATTTACAGCATGATGCCTTCTGCTGCCATTACCCCCGTTCCCGGCGGGCAGGGTGACCCCTTGACCACCGCTCTGTTCGACCTTAAAGCGGCGGCACAGGCGCAGGTCGCGCGTTTTCTGCCGGAACCGGCTGCCGGACTGCTGACCGGCATTTTGTTCGGTAATGAACGTGGCATTGCCCCTGAAGTTGGCGATGCCTTCAATGCAGTGGGCGCGGCGCATATTGTGGCGATCAGCGGCTTCAACATGGTTGTGCTCAGCGCGGTCGTCAGCGGCTTGCTAAAACGTGTCGGACTGCCGGCAAGACCTGCTGCGCTGCTGGGGATTGCCGTGATTGCGCTTTACACTGTTTTTGTTGGCGCGAATGCCGCTGTGGTGCGTGCCGCGTTGATGAGCGCGCTGCTGGCACTTGCGCCGTTGGTCCGGCGCAAAACCTACGTGGCAGCGTCGCTTGCTCTTGTCGCCCTGCTGCTTTCGGCAGTCAGCCCAACCGTCTTGTGGGATATCAGCTTTCAACTGAGCTTTTTCGCAGTGCTGAGTCTGGCACTATTCGCCAATCCGCTGACCCGCTGGTTTGATGCCTGGCTGACGCACACCTTTCCGCGCCCGGCAGCACGGACAGCAAGCGCGCTGTTCACCGAACCGCTGATTGTGACGCTGGCGGCGCAAATCCTGACGCTGCCGCTGGTCGTGCTCTACTTCAACCGGCTTTCCCTGCTGACTCTGCCCGTCAATCTGCTGATTGTGCCGGTGCAGGGCTATATTCTCATTCTGGGGCTGCTGGCAGTTCTGCTGGCGTTTGTGCTGCCTGCGCTGGCGCAACTGCTGTTCTGGGCGGTGCTGCTGCTGCTGGATTGGACGCTGGGCATTGTGCGGACTTTCGCACGGCTGCCCTTCGCCGATGTTGAATTTTATGTTGATTCACGGCTTGTTACGATGTTTTTTCTACTGGTGATGGGAGGCGCTGTTTTGCATGCCACACAACCCACCTGGGCGCTCCAACTGGCGCGATTTCTGCGGCGGCGTGCGGTCATTGCTGGCACGCTCCTGTCCGCGCTGGTTGTGCTGCTGCTGACACTGGCGGTGATCTTAAGCAGACCGGACGGTAGGCTGCATTTGTGGGTGCTGGATGTTGGACACAGCAATGCGCTGCTGCTGCAAACGCCGGGCGGTGCGCATATGCTGGTTGATGGCGGGCGTTACCCCTCACGCCTGCTGACAGCAATCGGGGATCGTCTGCCTTTTTATGACCGCCAGATTGAAATGCTGGTAATCACCAAGCCGGACGAATTCACCTTTGGGGCGCTGCCTGCTGTGCTTAACCGTTACGATATTGGTGTGGCGCTGGTCAATGGACAGCCCAATTTGAGCGCTGCGTTCGCCACGCTGGAAAGCGCCCTGAGCCAGCATGATGTTGTGATGGTGCGGGCGGGGTATCGTGCGGAGCTGGATGACGGTGTGCAGATCGAGGTGCTGCATCCACAGGGACAACCGCCGCCGTTGGGCGCCAGTATGGATGATTACGTGATTGTTCTGCGCATTCGTTATGGGGCGGTTTCGCTGCTGCTGACCGCTGATCTCAGCCCGGCAGGACAAACCGTGCTGCTCGAAACGGGTGGTTTTCCACAGGCAGCGGTGCTGCAAGTGCCGCATCATGGCAGTGCCAGCGCCCTGAACGAGGACTTTCTGGCGCTGGTGCAGCCGCAGGCGGCGCTGCTGCAAAGCGACCCGGCGAACCGGCGTGGAGACCCTGATGTGAATACCCTTGCCATGCTGGGGACGATACCCGTATTCCGTACTGATACGGGTGGTGCTATTCACCTGTGGAGCGATGGAGCAGTTATCTGGATACAGCAGCAAGAGTAAAACAGGCGGATTGCACAAACATTGCAGCCCGCCCGTTGCTTCTGGTGATCGCGTTATGTCAAAGTCCGCCGCTGGCTCTAAAGCGCGGGAGCTGTCAGAAGATCGGGTTAACGCCGAACCAGCCCAGACGGAACAAGCCATAGGCGACGAACAGCACCCCGCCCAGAATGCCGGAGAAAATGCCCAGCGGTTTGCCGCGTTTACTTTTGGTCATCGCGCCGCTCATCAGCGGGAAAATGAACACTGCAACCAGCAGCAGCAGCACAATTAGCCCACCGATCTGATCTTCCGGATCAGGAAGAAACTCGGATGCCCCGGCTGCGCTGATGGTCAGTTTGATAATCAGCAGCGCCATTAACGTTGCGCCCATCAGCAGCGTGGGCAGCAGTTGTTTGTCGGAAAGCGAAAACATCGTCAGCAGCGAGAACAGGAAACAGGCATAAATCAGGATGTCCCACAGCAGAGTCTGCTGGCGCGGACCCAGATAGCCAATGATGTCCTGAAGATCCACGTTCTGTGCCTGTGCTGCCGATGCCGACAGCCCCCAGAACACGATCAGTAGTGCCCCCGCGAATAACTGCTTGAGAGACAGCATAACCCGTGACTCCTTGATCAGAGCGGATGAGTAAGCCGAATGACAGGTCAATCAGCAAAAGTGAGCACCCGAATGCTGTTTTAGGGCATAATCAACAAACCCCGCAGCGCAGGATTTACCCGGTGAAGAGCGGCAAAATCCTAAGGGCATTCAGGTGCTTATGGTAGCGCTTTTTTCGAAAAAACGCGACTTACCTGGCGTGCAGCAGTGGCTCAAGCGTGGCGGGCAAATCCATGCCATCTATATAATGCACGCCGTGAATCCCCAGCGCCGCCGCACCCTCAATATTGGCAAGGACATCATCCACAAAAATCGCCTGTTCGCCCGGGATACCCAGACGACTCAGGACGGTGCTGTAGGCTTCTGCTTCCGGTTTGAGTGCACCGATATGCGCTGAAATCACCAGTGGATCGAACAGGTCATAAATGCCCAGTTCCATTAGTTCAGCAGGCAGCGCTACAGTGGCATTGCTCAGCAGCGCGACCTGATGCCCGCGCTCGCGCAGCGTGTGGATACAGTGGACGAGTTCCTGATCGAGCCGGTCACCGCTGTAGAAATCGCGCATGAGTTCCGCGACAGCAGCATCGCTGATGTTCAGGCGTGCCGCCACATCCGCCCAGTATTCGGCGTGGTCGATTTCGCCGCGCATGAGCTGCAACCAACTGCGACTGCCGTGAACGATGCTCTCAACAGTGCCATGCGGCATGCCCAGGGTTTCATCCCAGCGGTGGCGGGGGGCGTAATCCTGTGTTTTCACCAGCACCCCGCCAAAGTCGAAAATTACAGCACGTTGTGTCATGGTTGATTCCCTCTCAAGCAAGCATGATGTCGTTGGATTACCGCGAGCTATGGCGCTGCGGCGTCACCTCGAAACGCAGCGGACGCATGCCATTTAGCGTTACCAGCAGCGCCATGCCCACATCCGCAAAGATCGCCATCCAGAGTGTTGCACTGCCCAGCAGCGCCAGCAGCAGGAACAGCCCTTTCATGCCCAGACTGAGCGCAATATTGGCGCGAATCAGCCTGCGGGCGAAATGTGCCAGGCGCCAGGCATAGGGCAACTGCCGCAGGTCGTCTGCCATCAGGGCAATGTCCGCCGTTTCGATTGCCTGCGCGCTGCCTGCTGCGCCCATCGCAATGCCCACCGCTGCCGCTGCCAGTGCGGGCGTATCGTTGATGCCGTCGCCGATCATGGCGACACGCCCGTGCTGCTGGTGAAGCTGCTGCACCACGGTGACTTTGTCTTCTGGCAGCAGTCCGGCGCGCACAGCATCAATGTTGGTTTGCGCGGCGATGGCTGCCGCCGCTGCCGGATTGTCGCCCGTGAGCATCACAGTGGTAATGCCCATGGTACGCAGTGCCGTAATGACCTCGCGGGTTTCCGGGCGCACACGATCCGCAACTGTAATATACCCGCGAATGGTTTCGCCTGCTGCGACGAGCATTGCTGTGTGTCCTTTTGCCTCGGCGCATGCAATCTGCTGGCACAACGCAGCAGTATGCGGATACTGCTCGTGAAAATAGCTGTGACTGCCGATAGTCACCAGCGCGTTATCCACATAACCCTGGATACCGCGCCCACTGAGTGTGCGGACATTGGCAGCAGCGGGATAGCGACTGCCGAGATGCTGTTCCACAGCCGCATGCTGTACTGCTTTTGCCAGCGGGTGTGTGCTCTGGCTTTCTACTGCCGCTGCCAGCGCTAGCACATCTGCACACTGCGGGCAGTCGGGCTGATGGGCGCAATCCGCTGCATGATATTCCTGCACTGTTGGGCGTCCGTAGGTCCGT
>DAOTWP010000302.1:0-28241 GCA_034435675.1 Anaerolineae bacterium | reverse complement strand
ACCGTCAGCTTCGCCGGGGTTGGTGACGACGAGTGTGGTCGGGTCCACCTGCCAGGCGAAGCTGACGGTCTGCGACAGCAGCCCCACGCCGCAGTCGCAGACCGTCAGCTTCGCCTGGCAGGTGGACCCGACCACACTCGTCGTCACCAACCCCGGCGATCAGACCAGCACGGTGGGCGATGGCATCACCCTGCCCATCGCCGTCACAGGCGGCACGCTGCCCTACACCTTCAGCGCCAGCGGTCTGCCCGATGGTCTGAGCATCAGTCCGGCAGGGGTCATCAGCGGCACGGCGACGACAGCGGGCACGTTCAGCGCCAGCGTCACCGTCACCGACAGCAGTCCCACGCCGCAGTCGCAGACCGTCAGCTTCGCCTGGCAGGTGGACGAACCACCACCGGTCAACCAACCGCCAACAATCGCAGGCATTCCCAACCAGACCAGCACGCAAGGGGTCACCATTGCGCCGCTGAACCTGGCACCGTATGCCAATGATCCGGAAGGGCTGCCGCTGCGCTTCGACGCGACCAACCTGCCGCCGGGGCTGTCACTTGACGTGGGCACGGGCGTGGTCACAGGTACGCCAACGACACCTGCCAGCTACACAGTGGGCATCACCGTTACGGACAGTGGTGGTCTCTTCGGGAGTACCAGCTTCCAGTGGGTCGTGAATCCGCCTGCGCCAGTCCGTGTGAGCGACGGCATCCTCGTGCTGTACACCTTTGAGGAAGGCAGCGGCAGCACGGTGAACGATGTCGGTGGTGTGGGCACACCGCTGAATCTGACGATTGCCAACCCCGCGCAAACCAGTTGGGGTGCCGGCTCGCTGAGCATGAATGGCAACACCATCATCGCCAGCGCAGACCCGGCAAGCAAAGTCACAGCGGCGGTCAGTGCCAGCAATGCCATCACGGTTGAACTGTGGATCACGCCCGATTACGCCGTACAGCCGCTGCCAACAGGTCCGGCGCGTATCCTGACAATTTCGCAGGATGGCGGTGCCGCGAACTTCATGTTCGGTCAGGGGCAGGAACTGGGCGCGGCGGACGATGTCTTCAATGCCCGCCTGCGCACAACCGCAACGAACCTGCAAGGGCGTGCAGGCTTGGTATCGCCCGATGGCAGCGTTGTACCCGGTCTGATGCACGTGGTCTATACGCGCGATGCCAGCGGAACCGCGCAGTTGTACATCAACGGCGTTCTCGTCAGCACGCGCACGGTGGGCGGCAGCATGAGCAACTGGGACGCTGCCTATCGCCTGGCACTGGGCAACGAGTTCTCACTGAATCGCGTCTGGTTGGGCGATTTCCATCTGGCGGCGATTTACGGGCGTGCCCTGAGCGCCGCGGAGATCGCACAGAACTTCAGCGCAGGCACGGGCGATAACGCCGGTGTGACTCTGCTCAGCAGCGTATCCGGACGAGAAGCTGAACAGCCCGGCAGCGTGCCAGTGGAGATAACCCCGGTGCAGCCCGCAGACGAGCCGCAGATCATCCCAACACCGGTGGCAACACCCAGCGAAACGCCTGCCGACACCCCAACGGAGAAGCCGGAAGAAGTCCCGGCAGAGACAACACCAGAGGCTGCGCTGCCCTCCAATAGTGGTGCGGAGGAACAGCCAGAGGCAACTACAGAACCACCACAATAGTGTGTAATATTGGCGGGTCAGGGGCATCTGTGTCCCCTGACCCGCTGCACTGCCGCACCGCGCAGGAGCATTCCAGTGGGCTGCCCGGACCTGCCAGGTCTACCCTACCAGCAGCTTGCCGGGGTTCAGCATGCCATCCGGGTCAAAATGCCGCACCAGCGCCCGCAGCGCTGCCATGCCGCTCGCGCCTTTTTCCGCCGCCAGATACGGCGCATGATCCAGCCCGACACCGTGCTGGTGGCTGATCGTGCCGCCGCTGCGCTGCACCGCCGCGCTTGCCGCCTGCTTCATTGCCTGCCAGCGCCGCAGCGTTTCCGCCGGGTCTGCCGCCAGCCGAAAAGCGTAGGAGGTATACACGCTGCTGCCATAGGGGTAAACATGCGACAGGTGCGTAAAGACATGCACGCGCTCGTCAAACGCCGCCAGCGCCTCGCGGATGGCGCGTTCAATACCGCTGACCATGCTCTGCACCTGCGCCCAACCGACTGCCGTTTCCAGCGTATCCACCGCGTAACCCTGTTCCCACAGTGTATTGCGCAGATAGGGCGTCTTGAAACGGCTCTTGCGCCATTGTTCGCCAAACACGCGCGTCAGCCGCACGCCGCCCTGCGCCCCGGCAATGTCCAGCGCCGCGTTCAGTGTGGTGCTTGCCACCCGCGCCTGCCCGGTTGCCGCCAGCAGCAGCATTGCCTTTTCGTCGCTGCTGCCGCGCCAGCGCAGATACGTCTCCAGCGCGCCGAGCAGCCGTTTGTGCCCCGCCAGCGCCAGATTGGTCGTCGTTTCCGTCGCCGTGCTCAGCCGCAGCAGTGACAGCGGCAGGCGTGCGCTGGCGATCTGCCGCACAGCATCCATGCCGCGCCCAAAATCGGGGAACATCACAGCAGTAAAGACTTCATATTCCGGCAGGCGTGATGCGCGCACCGTCGCCTCGGTGATGATGCCGATGCGCCCTTCGCTGCCCAGCACCAGCTCGCGCAGATCAGGTCCCGCCGCGCTGGCAGGGAAGTCCGGCAGGCGCAGCGTGTCGCCCGGCGTTTCGACCACGCCGCCGCTGAACAACCGCTCAATGCGCCCGTAATGTAGTGACTGCTGCCCGCTGCTGCGCGCCGCAATCCAGCCGCCCAGCGTCGAATATTCCCACGACTGCGGGTAATGACCCAGCGTATAGCCCCGCGCACGCAGCTGCGCCTCCAGGTCTGGTCCAGTGATGCCCGCGCCAAATGTCGCCAGCCCGCTTTTGTCGTCAAAGCCCTTCAGGTCGTTCATCCGCGCCAGGCTGATCGTCAGCACCGGCGCATCGCCCGGCAGCGGGTTAATGTGCCCGGCAACGCTTGTGCCGCCGCCATACGGAATCACCTTCGCGCCAACCTCATGGGCATACCGCAGCAAATCGCGCACTTCCTCAGCGTTCACCGGCAGTGCCACGCCATCCGGGAAAGCGCCCACCTGCCCGCTGCGCAGCGCTACCCAGTCCGGCAGGCTTTGCCCGCGCGCGTGCAGCAGGCGAATCTCGGGGGTTTGATCCACAAGGGGGTGGGCGGGCAGGCGCGAAGACGGCACCTGCGCCAGCACAGCAGCATACGCAGCATCCTGCGGCGGTGCAGCCGTGCCAATGCGGGCGCGCAGAAAATCCAGCGCAGCGGCACTCAGCAGGCTGCTGGTCTGTATATTGCCCCAACCATTCCAGCGTTTCATCGTGATCACTCTTCTCCGGTGACAAACAGATGCCAGATGCGGTCACTTGCTTGCAGTACCGCCCGCATCTTGTGTTCCGCGGTGGTCGAATCCTTCGCTACCGCACAGTCGAGCAAATCCATGTAAAACCTGCGCGAGGTTTCGCGCCCCTGCGGCAGCATGAAATAATATGCCGCCAGCGGTTCGTAGACATGCCGGAAGCTGTTCAGCGTCATGGTGTAAATCGGGTTATTGGAGGCAATCGCCAGCGTGCGGTGCATCTGCCAGTCAAAATACGCATATGCCTCTGCTTCTTCAGGCAGCATCTGGTACTGGCGGATATAGTGGGACACCATTCCTGGATCCTGGTCTATGGCTTTGCGCGCATAGACCGGGGCAATATTGGCGCGGATTTCCAGCAAACAGTTGACCAGATGCGGCGTAATATCAACACCGAGATGGTTAACAATTGCACCCAGCGCGCCCAGATTGCCCTCGCGCCAGATGTCGCGCACGGTCGTCTGTTTGCCCTGATGAATTTGCAGCCAGCCATCACTTTCCAACCGGCGCAGCACTTCGCGCAGAGTCGGGCGGGTGATGCCGAGCTGCGTCGCTAACTCCCGTTCACCCGGCAGCACCGCGCCGGGGGGATATTCTCCATTGAGGAATGCCCTGAGTAACTCTTCTTCTGCCTGATCTGCCGCGCGCCGGGGAAAACCGGAGACAGTCTGGTTCATGATGGCAGCCTCTATGCGTCTGCTATGAAAACAGGGTAACGAATGACCTGTGCAGTATTAAACGCCCTCCATTATCGCACAATCTGTGCTGTAACGCTGTGCCTTTTACCGCCGGAAACCCTGCGCCAGACCTGTTTACCTGCTGTATGCCACTGCTGGGCATGGCGGGCATGCTGTTCGCCCCTGCTTTCTCCCTGCTCCTTTGCTCTTTTTCCCGACGCCTGAAAATCAATCCTCGGCGTCCTTCGCACCTGGGCTTGGCAGCAGCAGTGCCAGCAGCATGCCTTCTGCCCCTCGCTGCCGCCACGCCCTGCCACCGGGAATCAAAACAGGGGGCGACCCCGATAGAAGGATCGCCCCCTGCGTTCAGATAGCTGTCACAACTGCGGGCTGGTTGGCGCGCTTATTTGCCGCTTTTCAGCGCAGGGCTGCTGCTCACGCTGATACGGCGCGGCTGCGCTTCTGCTGTCTTGGGCAGTGTCAGGGTCAGCACGCCGTTGTCAAACTGCGCCTGCACGTTGTCCGCATCCACTGCCTGCGGCAGGGTAATGCTGCGGCTGAACTTGCCATAGCTGCGTTCCTGGATCAGCACGCGGGTGTTTTCATCGGTTTGCGCGCGTTCATATTCGCCGCTGATGGTCAGCGTGCCGTCGTGCAGCGTGATTTCAATCTGCTCCGGTTTCAGCCCCGGCAGCGCGGTTGTCACGCTGTACTGCTGGTCATTTTCATGCACATCCAGCGCCAGCGCGCTGCCAACGCCTTCAAGTCCGCCGAACGAGCGCCAGGTGTTGTCGAAGATGCGATCCATGGCACTCTGCATCGCCGCCATTTCACGAATTGGGTTCCAGCGAATAATGGTTGACATCTTGATAGTCCTCCTGACTCACGATCAATGTTGTCAATGTTGATGGCTTGTGTCCATCTATTTCGACTCTGATTCAAGCGCAGGTGTGTCAAAAGAACATATATCAAACGTCAAAGAAGCATAAGAAACAGCGCCAGGCGGGGCACCCGCCAATGTACCCGCGCTCAACCGGGGACTGTGCCGCGAAACAGCGAACAGGTGAAAAAGGCATAGTAGCCCGGCTGGTCGAGGATGAAGTCCGGCGAGTCAGGGTTGGACAGGCGCAGGTAGTCGCGCCATGCAGCGGGTGTGTCACCGGCTGCGCCTGCGGGATGCTGCCAGAGCATGTCCAGCAGCGCTTTCAGGGCAGTGCGCTGCGGCGCTGCCAGCGGCGCTGCCTGGGTCGCCTGCACTGTCCCGGCGAAGGTCTGCGCTTCGATGTTGACCAGCCCGGCGGCGTGGAACGCCTGCGGTGCGCGCAGAAAATGCTGCTCCGGGGGTATGTCTTTCAGATAAGGCTGGTAGCTGGAACAATTCGCGTTGAGCCATGCTTCCAGCAGCGGGTAGCCGGGCAGAAGCTGCTGCGCCGACCAACCCAGCAGGATAATGCTGCCGCCCGGTTTGACCACGCGCAGCAGTTCGCGCAGCACGGGCAGCAGGTCGCCGGCAGGGTAGCCGACACAGTCTGCGCTCCAGACCCAATCAAAGTGGTCATCGGCAAAGGGCAGTTGGCTGATGTCGCTCTGCTGAAAGCGGATGCGCTCGGCAAGCCCCGCGCGGCTGACCAGCGTTGCGGCATAGGTGAGCAGGTCGGGCAGAATGTCCACGCCGGTGATCTGCCCGCCTGCCCCAACAGCTTCTGCCAGCAGCAGCGCTTGCAGCCCAATGCCGCAGCCCGCGTCCAGCCCATGACTGCCGGGGGGCAGCCGCAGCGCCGCGATTGCGCTGCGCAGCACAGGCTCGCGCAGTGGGTTCGCCTCTGCTAAGCGCTGGATATAAAGCTCTGTGTCGGTGGTCATGTGCTGCCCTCTGGTTGAGCACTTCAGAGAATGTCACGGTCACGGGCGGCGACTATGCCCGCGCCACTCTCAGCCGATGATACTGTAGGCGTACTGCCCTTTGTTGAGTTCGCCCGCCGCAAAGCGCTCGAAGCGGAACATCGCCACATCAATCGGGCAGCGCTGTTCGCCCGTTGCCAGGTCTGCCAGAATCTCGCCCATCACCGGACCCATCTTAAAGCCGCTGCCGCTCCAGCCGAACGCGGAGATAAAGCCCGGCAAGCCCGGCATGTGCCCGATAATCGGATGCCAGTCGGGCGTTACGTCATACAGCCCTGCCCAGCCTTTGGCGACACGCGCCTCGTCCATGCCCTTCATGCGGTGTGAGGTCAGTTCTGCCATGTCCGCGTTGAAAGCCATGTCCACCGTATCGGCATAATTGTCAGGATCAACGCGGTTTTCCGCCTCGCCGACTTCCAGCGACCCCGCCAGCGTCAGCCTGCCGGTTTCCGGGCGCACATAAAAACCCTGCACGAAGTCGCCAATCATTGGGTGCAGTTCGCCAGAGACCTCAACCGGGCGCTGGAAGGCAGCAATCTGGTGGCGGCTCGGCTCTACAGGCGTGTCGTAACCCGCGCTTGCCGCCAGCCGCGCTCCCCAGGGTCCCGCTGCATTGATGACCACCTGTGCGCTGTAAACTGTGCCATCTGCTGTGCTGACGCCAGTCACACGCCCGCTTTGAATCTGGATGCCGGTCACTTCAACACCCTGCGCAACCACTGCGCCCAGTTCGCGGGCACGTTTAGCATAGGCGTTCGCTGCCAGCGTGCCGTCCGCACAGCCGGAGTCGGGTTCGTAAGCGCCGCCGCCGATGTCGTCTACGTTCAGGTAGGGGGCGAGTTTGTGCAGTTCGTGCGCGTCGAGGAACTGTGTATTGATGCCCACTGACTGCTGTAATTCGATATTTGCCTTCAGCCCGTCCAGGTCATGCGGTCCAACAATGAACAGCGCGCCAGCAGGCAGCCAGCCCACATCGCCGCCCACAAGCTCGTCAAAATTGCGCCAAACGTTCAGTGACAGCAGTGCCATCCGGGCTGTGATGGCGTTGGAATAATGCGTGCGAATGATGCCGCCCGTGCGCCCGGTGCCCCCTGCGGCAATAAAACTCTTTTCGAGCAAAATCACTTTCTGCCCGCGCTGCGCCAGTTGAAACGCCGCGCTGGTGCCAGTAATGCCGCCGCCGATGATGATGACATCTGCTGTCTGTTGAGTCATGGATACCTGCTCCCGTTAAAAGTGGATAGACGATGCTACTTCACGAGGCAGGGCGGGTCGCATGACAAACAGCGGGAATCCGGCGTGACGAAGGGCACAGCGCAGCGGGGAACGCAAATAAAAAAGGGCGATCTGGTTTGACCGCCTCTGGCTGTTGTAGCTGCTGCGCCGTGTCCTAATGCTGGACGGCGTATGCCTCTTCCTCGCTGCTGGTCATGCCCCACAACAGTGCTTGCAGCGGGTTTTCACGCGGGACGCCGCTTTCCAGCAGGCGATCCACCCACGGGAACAGTTCGCTGAGCTGGTGATCGTAATGGTTGACCAGCTTGATAATGCCGGGGTGCATGGTTTCAAAGGCATCTTCTGCCGCGCCGTCGTAAAGCTGTTCGTGCATCTTTTCGCCGGGGCGCATGCCGGTGAACTTGATTTCGATGTCAATGCCGGGGCGCATGCCGCGCATACGGATAATGCGTTCGGCAAGGTCTACAATTTTGACAACTTCGCCCATCTTCAGCAGGAAGATTTCGTTGCCTTCGGTCAGGCAGCCCGCGTGGATGACCAGATTCGCCGCTTCGGGGATGCTCATGAAATAGCGCGTCATTTCGGGGTGGGTGATGGTGACCGGACCGCCGCGATTGATCTGGCTGTTGAAGATCGGCACCACGCTGCCCCGGCTGCCGAGCACATTGCCAAAGCGCACCGCTGTAAACAACGTCTTGTTTTCCGGCTTCTGCGAAAGCGCCTGCACCATCAGTTCACAGATACGCTTGCTGGCGCCCATTACGCTGGAGGGATTCACCGCCTTGTCAGTGGAAATCAGCACGAAGCGTTCCACATCGTACTGCTGCGCCAATTCCGCCAGATTGCGCGTGCCGCCGATATTGGTGCGCACCGCCTGTTCGGGATACCACTCCATCATGGGCACATGCTTGTATGCCGCCGCATGGAAGACCACCTGCGGGCGGTGATCCTGATAGAGCCGTTCCAGCGCTTCGCGGTTGGTGATGTCCACCAGCGCCACCACCAGATTGAGGTCGGGGTGACTCATGCGCAGTTCCATCTGCATGTCATGCAGCCCGCTTTCGTTGGTGTCCACCAGCACCAGCTTGACCGGTTCGTAAGAGGCAAGCTGGCGGCTGAGTTCAGAGCCGATCGACCCTGCGCCGCCGGTAACGAGCACGGTTTTGCGCGTCACGGGGGTGAGGTTGACCGCTTCATGGCGGGTAATCAGGCGGCGACCGAGCAGGTCTTCGGGCTGCACGTCGCGCAGAAAGGACGGGTTGTGCAAACTCTTGATGATGGCGAATACGTCCGGCACGACCTTGATCCGCGCCGGGGTGCTTTCACATTTTTCAAGAATTTCGCGGAAATCACGCCCGGAAATGTTGTGGATAGCCACGATAATCAGCGAGATATCGTGTTTTTCGACCAGCCGGGGAATGTCGTAGCGGTTGCCCAGCACAGGCACACCTTCGACATATAAGCCCTGCTTGGTGGAGTCATCATCCACAAAGCCGATCAGCTTATACTGGTTGCCGGGAAAGCGGTGCTGCACACGCCATGCCAGGGTTTGCCCCGATTCGCCCGCGCCGATAATCAGCGTATTGACGCGCGCCGTCACTTCTTCGGTGGGGAACTCGTGGTAAAAGACCGCCCGCCAGCGCCAGATCAGCCCGCTCACCAACCGCGAGCGGTAGCGCACGCCGACAAACCCGGCAAACGCCAGCGTGTTCGCCATGAAGAACACCGTTACCGGAAACTGCTGCGAAAACAGCAGCAAATCGAGGATACCGGCGATCAGCGCGGCAATCGCCAGCCCGGCAATGATAATGCTTGTGCCGTGCCCGCTGGTCGTGCGTTCCCAGATGCGGTGATAAACACCGATCAGGTAGAACACAATCACTGTAGCAAACATGGACATGAACGTGAACGCAAGCGCGTGGGTGCTGTCAATCGGCATGGTCAGCGTGTGCAGCACGAAGGTCAGAAAATGCGCCAGGATAATGACCAGCAGGTCAATAACAACGGCTCTGGTAATTCGCAGCAGATGGAAGTTGGGTGTACGCACAGCAGAATCCCGGAATAGACGCTTGAGCATGGATTGATGACCTCATTATAGTGGACAAGGCGCTGGCACGATACCAGCTCCTCAACGCGCAATCTTAATAAATGTGGTGATTTGTCCTGCGCGCGGTTAATGCCACAAAATTAAATCCTCTATGAATATTTTACCTGATCACAAGGGTACATTGACTTGAGACATAGTATAAGAATGATGAAACTGTTTCCAGGCATTAGCCTGTGAATTAATCAGTTATTTACTTTCTTGAGCCTTCTAAAAAACTCATCAAAACTTGACCTGGGTTCCCCTTGACACAGCAGACGCCCGACCTTATAGTCAATTCTGACTAATCCAGATGGACTGCCGGGTGCTGATAACTGCCTATGGAACGTGAACTGCTGCTGCTGGGGCTGCTGCGCCGTGCAGACATGCATGGCTACCAACTGCATGATTTTATCAACCGCAACATGACCTCCTGCACGGATCTCAAAAAGCCCACCGCCTATCATCTGCTGGACAAGATGGCGGCGCGGGGCTGGTTGAGTGTCAGCCTGGAAAATGTGCCGGACAGCAACCGCCCTACCCGCCGTGTTTACCGCTTGACCCCGGCGGGAGAAGCGGCGTTTCAGGAACTGCTGCGCGAAAACCTGCGCACATATACGGCGGCGATTTTTGGCGGCGATGTCGGGCTGGCATTTCTGGATGCACTGGACGCTGCCGAAGCGCGGGCACTGCTGCAAGAACGCCGCACGGCGCTGGCAGCGGCGCAGGCAGCGCTGCGCCATGTCCCGCCGCACGAGGGCAGCATGGGGCTGATGATTGACCATCAGGCGCACCATGTGCAATCGGAACTGGACTGGCTGGACAAGGTGCTGGCGCGGCTGGATGCGTGAGCATGGGTGCGGCACGTCCCTTTGCCTGGGGCGGGCGGCGGCACGCTTTGCTTGACCTGCGCAGACTTAAATCTATTGATGAAAGGGCACACACCTCATGACACATTCCGAAGCTGCGGCAACGCCAGCGGAAGACAAACTCGATTTCAAGCGCATTCTGCCGATTTTTGTGATTGTGCTGGTGGATCTGCTGGGGCTGACGATCATCATCCCGCTGCTGCCGCTGTATGCCACCGCGTTTGGCGCAGACCCGTTCACCATCGGCGTAATCGGCGCGGCATACCCGCTGATGCAGTTGGTCGGTGGTCCGGTACTCGGCGGGCTGTCGGACCGCTTCGGGCGTAAGCCGGTGCTGGTGGTCAGCCAGATGGGGACATTTATCGGCTTCCTGCTGCTGGGGGTTGCCAACGCCATTCCGCTGCTGCTGCTGTCGCGGCTGATTGACGGCGTTTCTGGCGCGAATATCGTTTCGGCACAGGCGGCGATTACCGACAGCACCAGCGAACGCACCCGTGCGCAGGGGCTGGGCTTGATCGGCGCGGCGTTCGGGCTGGGCTTCACGATTGGACCGGCAATCGCGGGCATTGCGCTGGCACTGAGCAACAGCGACTACCGTGTTCCGGCGTTTGTGGCGGCGGGCTTTTCGCTGCTGTCCATTTTGCTGACCATCTTCTGGTTCAAAGAGACGCTGCCGCCGGAAAAGCGCAAAACCGCACACGCGGCACACAGCGCCGGGGTGGGCGGCATGGGCGCGTTTATCGCCCGCGTGCGCCGTGTGCTGACGACACCGCTGGTCGGCGTGCTGCTGGCGCTGATGTTCGCCCAGCAGTTGATTTTTGGCGGCTTTGAGCAGTTCCTGCCGCTGTTCACGCTCAACCGGCTGGGGCTGGACGGCAGCGGCAACGCGGTGCTGTTCGTGTTTGTGGGCATTGTGCTGGTGCTGGTGCAGGGCAAGTATATCGGACCGTGGAGCCGCCGCTTTGGGGAACACCGCCTGATTTATGCCGGGCTGGGGCTGCTGGGTATTGGGCTGATTTTCACCGCGCTCACACCCGCGCAGCCTGCGCCCTGGTATTCGCGCGAGGCAACGCTGCGCAGCCTGAGCGAAACGCGCAGCGCTGAAGGCGGAAGCCCGGCGGAACTCGAAATTACGCTGCCAGATGACAGCGCGAACGGCTGGGTCGGGATACTGTGGATGCTGGCAGCACTCGTCCCTGCGGCAATCGGCGGCGGCATTCTGTCGCCCAGCATCAACAGCCTGATTACCCGCCGCGCCCCCGCTGCGGAGGCGGGCAGTGCGCTGGGGGTCAGCGCGTCGGCAACCAGCGCGGCGAACATCATCACACCGTTGATCGGCGGAGCCTTGTTTCAACTGCTGGGGGCAACCGCGCCGTTCCTGATCGGCGGGGTGGCGCTGATCGGGCTGCTGGGGGTGGCGCTGCGGAAGGTCACGGCGGCACCGGCACGGGCAGCCGCGCCGGAAGCGCCCTGATGCGCTGGTCGGCTGTACAGGCGAGAGCGGGCTGGTCCTCGTCAGGCAGCCACCAGGGCTGCAAAACCCCGGCTGCAACTGTGGGCAAGCCCGCGCACAGGCTGAAGCGTCCACCCTATTTATGGGTTTCCAGGTTTTGTTTAGCCGCCAGTTTTGAACTGGCTGAAGCCGAGGCACATGAGGCAGATGAGGCATGCGTTTGTCATGCCCGGTCACGCCGCAGAACTATGCCTGTGTTACGCCGGCGCTGGGCAAAAACGCGGCGTTTAAGCCGGTTTTATGCCATTATTAAGGCGCTTAAACGACTTTCGAACAGTTTTCCTACGTTTGAGCGTAAACTTGACCCATATGTTCTATTGACAAGCGTAACTAGTAGCATATGATGAGTACAACCGTGCTGCACATTACCGGGTATTACGTGCAGAGGAAAAAAGGAGCTTTTTGCATGAGCGTCGAATTCTATGATGTTAAACTGCGCAAGAAAGTCTCGGTGGAAAATTCCAAAGTCACCAAGACGACGTTCGACACCAAAAATGGGCAGGTGCGTTACGGGCTGCGGGCGAAGACCGAAGACGGGCGTAACCTGACCAAGTTCGTCAGCAAGGCGGACTGGGACAAACTCGACGTACCGCAGTCGTAGGCGCGCACAACAACTCCATACTGTTGGTCAACGTGCCGCTCAGGATCCACATCACATGACCTGAGCGGCGCGTTTTGTACCGGGGTTAGCGGCTGATGCGTGCAATGCTGACCGCCTGGCTGCCATCGCAGGTAACCAGCACCGCGCCCAGTTCCACAGCACCACTGGCAAAGGTGAACTTCGACGGATCAGGGCTGCCGCGCATTGCCCCGGCGAAATAATCCGGCGCATAGCCCTGCACGCCGTCACCGGGTCCGGTCATGCCGACATCGCTGGTATACGCCGTGCCCCCCGGCAGAATCCGTAAATCGAGGGTGGGGACGTGTGTGTGTGTGCCCAGCACAGCAGCAACCTGCCCGGCAGCGGCATAGCCAAATGCCAGCTTTTCTGACACGGCTGTCCCGTGATAATCGACCAGCACCAGGTCTACCGCGCCCTGCCATGCGCGCATCTGCTGCTCGTAGGCGGCGAACGGCGGTTCGGCGTTGTCCAGCGCTGTTTTGCTGATCAGGTTAATCACACCCAGCCGCCCACGCGGTTTGGACAGCACGCGCGCGCCGCGTCCGGGGGACTCGTGGTTGACGTTCAGCGGACGCAGCACGCGGTCGTCATCATGCACAGACTGCCCGTAGGGACCATCCCACGAGTGATTGCCCCCGGTGACCAGATCAACCCCTGCCGCGAACAACCGCGCCAGCAGGTCGGGCGTCATGCCGCAGACGCCGGGTGCGCCCGGTGTGTGGTTAATCGCCAGATTTTCCGCATTGGCGATGACAAAATCGGGCTGGTGCTGCGCGATCAGTCCGGGCAGGTGGCTTTCCAGATAGGCAACACCGGCTTCGCCGACAATATCCCCAATAAACAGTACGATCGTTTGTTGGGTCATCCTTTGACAGCTCCCTCTGTAAATGTGCGCAAAATCCCTTTGCGCATCAGCAGATAAATCACCAGCGTGGGCAGCGCGGTGAGCATTGACGCCGCCATAATTGACCCCCAGCGGCTGCCGCCCTCCGGATTGACGAAATACATGTGCACGCCCACGGTCAGCGTGTACGACTCGACGCGCCCGCCGCCGATCAGCAGGGGCCAGATAAACTGATTCCAGGTGTTGATCAGGATATAGATCAGCAGGGCGGTGATTGCCGAGATATTCGCCGGGGCGACCACCCGCATGAGCGTCTGCCAGGAGTTCGCGCCGTCGATCATCGAGGCTTCCATAATCTCTTTCTGGAAGCTGAGGAAGTGCTGGCGCAGCAGAAAGATGCCAAACCCCAGCGAAACGCCCAGCATCGGCAGGATCATGCCCGGCAGCGTGTTGATTAACCGCAGTTGTGCCAGCAGCAGGTAATTGGGCACATAGGTCACCACGAATGGCACCATCAGGCTGATCAGCACCAGCGCCAGCAGCAGGGTCTTGAAGCGAAATTGATAATAGCTGAAGGCGTATGCCGCCGGAACCGCCAGCAGAAGCTGCCCGAACGCCACCCCCAGCGAGAACGCCAGGCTGTTACCCAGATATTGCAGCATCGGGACGGTATCCAGCACACTGGCATAATTTTCCAGCGTCAGCGATGTGCTGAATGGCGAGAGGACATTCTCGAAGATCGCTCCCGGCGGTTTGAGACTGATGCCGAACATATACACCAGCGGCAGCAGCACGGCGGCGGCGGCGAGCAGCAGCAGCACGCGCGCGCCCCAGCGGCTGCCCCCGATTCTAGCGCTCATAACTCACCCTCCGGTCCAGCAGACGGTACTGCCAGTAGATCAAGCCGCCGAAAACGACAATCAAAAGTACCGAGAGCGCTGCTGCCTGCCCGGTGCGGAAGAAGCGGAAGCCTTCGGAGAAGATGGCGTACATCAGGTTATTGGTGGCGTTGTTAGGACCGCCTTCGGTCATCACGCGGATCGGCGTGAACACGGCGTCCAGCGCGCTGATCAGCGTGATAATGACCAGAAACAGCAGGGTTGGCGAAAACAGCGGCAGCACAATGCGGCGGATCAGCGACCAGCCGTGCGCGCCATCCACATAGGCGGCTTCCAGATATTCGCGCGGGATTGCCTTTAGCCCGGCGATAGCAAGCAGAAAATGAAAGCCCATCAGCTTCCAGTTGGCGATCAGCGCGATACTCGGCAGTGCCAGAATGTTATCCTTGAGCCAGTCGCTGGGCGGCTGCCCAAGCAGCCCCAGCACCCGGTTGAATAAGCCGTTGGGTGTGGGCAGAAAGAAGAATGCCCAGATCAGCACGACAACGTTAAAGGCAATCACCGTCGGCAGGAACAGCGCTGACTGGTAAAAGTCCACCTCGCGGTCTGCCAGTTGCAGCGTCAGGAATGCCAGCGAGACCGGCACCAGCACTGAGCCGATCAGCGCAAAGACAATATACAGGGCGCTGTTAAACAGCACTTCATGAAACAACGGGCTGCTCAGTGTGGTGGTGTAGTTATCCAGCCCGACATAGAGGCGCATCGGGTTGAGCAGGTTGCCCTGATAAAAGCTGAGCTGCACCGTGCGCAGCAGCGGAACATAAACAAACAGCCCAATGGCGAGCAGCGCGGGCGCGATGTACAGATAGGGTGCTGCCCGGCGCAGCCAGCGCCGCTGCGTGCGGGGTTGTGTGCGGGTGGCGGCTGCGATCTCGGCAGCGGCGGTTGTTGGCAGTGTCTCCTGCATTTCAGGAAATCTCCCGTTTTATCAGGTGTCTGCGGGGTGATGGGCGATCAGGGTGCTGTGCTGCCTGGCACAACGCCCACCGCAGGGGCACACCGGCGGCATACCCCTGCGGGACGAATGACAGAATTTCAGATGTTTGCGCAGGGCGGCGTTATTCGCTGCACGCCTGCCCGGCAATCAGCCCGTTGATTTCTTCGGTGGCGGCTGCCAGCGCATCGGCGGCGGTCTGTTCGCCACTCAGCGCTGCCTGGGTGGCGCGGAAGGCGGCGTCACCGGCTGCCAGCCCGTTTGGACCGGGGAACGACGTCCAGCGCACCATGCGGTCCAACTGGCTGTTGCCAACCTGCTGAATCGGGTTTTCGGCGATGAATTCGGCGTAAGCGGGTTCTTCCAGCACTGCCGGGTACAGCGGCACATAACCCAGCCCGCGCGTCCATTCGGACAAGCCTTCGACAGAGGTCAGGAACTGCGCCCACTTCCAGGCGGCTTCCTGCTGTGCCGGGTCGGTGGCGAACACGACGAGCAGATTGCCGCCGCCGGGGATGCGCACCGGGTTATCGCCAAACTGCGGGAAGGTCGTCGCGCGCAGGTCAAATGCAACCTGGCTCTGGATGCCACCGCGACCGGCGATGCTGTAGGTATAGGTGGCGGTTTCGCCGGCGATGAATGCCGGGGTGGCGTCGTTATAACCGGCGTTGATCGACTGCCCGGAGAGGATCACGTCTGCCCATGCCTGCAAGCCGGCGGCGGCTTCGGGGCTGCCCAGCCCGGTGCGGTATTCGCCATTTTCGCAAACCAGCATGCGCCCGCCATTGCTTTCGACGAATGCCTGCAGAATCCAGTTATCTGCGCCATAACCAAAGTTGAACGGCGGGACACCGGTTGCTTCTTGCAGCGCCGGGGCGATTTCCAGCCAGCCTTCCCATGTGCTGGGCGGGTTTTCCGGATCCAGCCCGGCAGCGATGAACATATCCGCATTGTAATAAACGACCGGGTTGGACAGCGAGTACGCCATGCCCACGCGCGAACCGCCGATGACGGTCAGGTCAAGGATGTTCTGCGGGAACTGCGCCAGATATTCGTCGCCGCCCCAGGTTTCCACCAGTGTATCCACCGACACATACGGCAGGTTGTTGTACACATAATCCAGGTAGGGCCAGCCGATCTGCACCAGCGCCGGAGGGTTGCCCGCCGCAATCTGCGTTTCCAGATTCTGCACCAGCGCCGGATAGCTTTCCTGCACGCGCGGCTCCACCTGAATGCCGGGGTTGGCGGCTTCGAACTGCTCAATCAACAGCTCAACGGTAGGACCCCCAAAACCCTGATTGTTGATGTTCCAATATTCAATCGTGATGGTCTCTTGCGCCTGAACCGCGCTCAACCCCAGCACACCGACCAGTGCCAGCAGCACCAGCACTCCCAACGCCTTACGCATGTCTTGAGCACTCCTGATTTCGTTGCCAATCGGACGATGCCTGCGGAAGTAAAACGTTTTACTGCCGGCGATTTATACCGTTGCTGTGTGAAATCGTGGTTAAAGTTCAGCTAAGAACTCGTTGTTTGTGTTAAACTGGGCAAAATCTTGCCGCAGTTCCACAATCGGGTGCGCAGACAAGGGCGTTAAGCCCCTTGTTCAGGCACAAATTACGGGTCAACGGTGAATGTCCTGGCTTGAAACAGGGTAAAGGCACACATGGCACGAAAGTCCGGCATCAGCATTACGGACATTGCCCGCGAAGCTGGCGTGTCGATCACGACGGTCTCGCGGATTCTCAACCGGGATGGCGAACTGAAAATCAGCGACAGCACGCGCGAACGGGTGCTGGAAACGGCACAGCAGCTCGGTTACGAACCGAATCTGTTTGCCGCCGCCTTGCGTTCCAACCGCACGGGCATTATCGGCGCGCTGACGCCGAACCTCGCCGGGACGTTTCTGCCGCTGCTGACGATGGAACTCCAGCGTGCTGCCCGCGCGCGCGGTGTGGAACTGCTGGTTGGGACACCGGAGATGGAACCGGAGCAGATTGAGGCGCAGATTCGGCGGTTGCAAAGTTTGCTGTTTGACGGGCTGCTGCTGCTGGGCGATGTGCTCGATTATCAGTCCACGATTCGCAGTTTGCAGGTGCTGCACAAACCGTATGTGTCGGTCTGTGCCGGGCTGGATTTGCCCCCGCCGCTGGTCAATATTGATGATGAACAGGCAACGCGGCTGGCGGTGCGCTACCTGTACGATCTGGGACACCGGCGCATTGCCTATCTGGGCAGCACACGCTGGAATCAGGAGAATTCACGCGCGCGGAATTTTCAGCAGGCGATGCGGGCGCATGGGCTGGCGCTGCCGCCGGAATACCTCGCCATCATGCAGCACGTGATTTACACGCCGTTTGCGCCCAATTTCCGCGAGATGTGGACAACACAGCCGCTGCAAACCGCCCAGGCGCTGCTGCAACTGCCCACCCCGCCGACAGCAATCTTTTGCGCTAACGATGGTTTTGCGATTGCTGCGTTCAAGGGCGCGCTGCAATTGGGGCTGCGGGTGCCAGCAGATGTGTCCATTCTGGGGTATAACGATGAACTGCACAGCACGCTGTTTTACCCCGAACTGACCACGATCCGCCAGCCGCTTGCCCAGATCGCGCAGGCAGCGCTCGATCTGCTGCTGCGCCTGCTGGACACTACAGACCGCGAAGCCGCGCATGATACACGGGTGCTGGTCATGCCGGAACTGGTCGTCCGGGGGACCTGTGCGCCGCCCCCGCCTGACGCCGCCTGAAACGGAGACGGGCACGCGGGCACGCGGGCACGCGGGCACGCGGACGGCTGGCGGCTACAGCCCGACCACCGATTTTGCCAGCGGCATGCTGTAGAACGTGGGTTTGAAGGGCATGGTTTTCAGGAAATCGCTCAGTTCCTGCCAGCAGCGCGCATCCCACCAGCGGCTTGCCAGCCCTGAGGTTGACGGCAGCACGAACACGGTCGTCGTGCCGATCATCTGTGCCTGTCGTCCGTATTCGATATGTTCCACGCCATAGACCTGGCGCGCCGCTTCTTTGCCGTTGAATGCCAGCGCCCGCGGTTTGTGCATCAGGATTTTCTGCTGGAACGCCTTGACATCGGCGCTGGGGCTGGTAATCTGCCGTCCGCTGCTCAGCGTGTAATGCTGTCTGCCCAGGTCGAGCAAGCCAATGCCAAAACGCAGCAGTTTGTAGTCTTCGTCAGGGGTCAGGCGGCGCGGCGTTAAGCCAAATTCAAACAACACGTCCCAGAAACGGTTTGTGGCTTCTTTATAATATTTGTGTGTCCGCAGGGTCTGCTTGCCCCATGCAGCGCCACAAAAGACCAAACGCAGTCCGGGTTCAATGTGATCTGGTAAAGACATTGCCCTCTACTCCTTTAAATCTTAAGTACATGGTGGGCGGTGCGGTGTTGTCCCGCCCGATGCGCCCCCCGCATCCTTTTGCTTACCCGCTTTGCCCGTTTAGTCCCACATCACGGGCAAAGGGTTCCGCCAACCTGACGATTGCTGTTAAAATCGAAGCTGTTGGGGCTGAGCATTCCAGAAAACACGATGACACTGCTTGATCTTGCACATTTACCTGCGCCATCGGACAAACGGCTGGCGCTGCATATCTCTGCGGCGGGGGAGCATGCTTTGCGCGGCGGGCATCCCTGGCTGTTTGAAAGCGCCATCACCCGGCAGCGCGGCGCAGGCAGTCCCGGCGACCTCGCGGTGATTTTTGACCATCGCAACCGTTTTCTCGCCGTTGGGCTGTACGATCCACTGTCGCCCGTGCGGGTGCGCGTGCTTCAGCACAACACGCCGCTGCCGATTGACCGCGCCTGGTTCGCCGCGCGCCTTGCCGCCGCCGCCGAACGCCGCCTGCCGCTGCTGGCAACACAGACCACCGGCTTCCGGCTGGTGCATGGTGAAAATGACGGGCTGCCCGGTCTGATCGTTGACCGTTATGCTGATGTGCTGGTGCTCAAGCTGTATTCGACCGCGTGGCTGCCGCACCTGCGCGAACTGCTGCCCGCGCTGCTGGCGCTGGATACGCGGCTGCGTGGTACAGGCGCGGCGCTGGTGCTGCGTTTCAGCCGGGGACTAGAGTCGCCGCTGCTGTATGATGGGCAGGCACTGCTGGGCACAGCGCCGCGTGCGCCCGTGGTTTTTATGGAAAACGGGCTGCGGTTTGCCGCCGATGTCGTGCGCGGGCACAAAACAGGCTTCTTCTTCGACCAGCGCGACAACCGCGCACGGGTGGCGCAGCTTGCCGCCGGGCGCAGTGTGCTGGATGTCTTTGCTTACAGCGGCGGCTTCTCGCTCTATGCCGCATCCGGCGGGGCACGCAGCGTACTCAGCATCGATTCCAGCGTTCCCGCGCTCGCTGCCGCCCGCGCCAACTTTGCGCTGAATGCTGATCATGCCCGCGTCGCTGCCGCCCAGCACACCACGCGCAGCGGCGATGCCTTCGCGGTGCTGGCGCAGTTGGCGGCAGAGGAGCGGCACTTTGACATGGTGGTCATTGATCCCCCGGCGTTTGCCAAAAGCGCCGCCGAAGTTGAACGCGCGCTGGGGGCATATACACGGCTGGTGCGGTTGGGGCTGGCGCTGCTAAATCCTGCTGGCGTTCTGGTCATGGCGTCGTGTTCCAGCCGGGTTGCGGCGGATGCCTTTTTTGGCATGGTGCTGGACAGCGCTGCTGACGCCGGCAAACCGCTGCGCGAAATCGCCCGCACCGGGCACGCGCTGGATCATCCGATTGGGTTTGCCGAGGGCGCGTATCTTAAATGCCTGTTCGCGACGGTCACATAGCGTTTGCGACGGTCACATAGCCGGTTTGATAAAGGAACCCGTGACGAAACATGTAAGGAACGTAAATTTTCCTATACATTTTTCACATTCGATTGCAGTACCGGTAGTTTTCGGGTTTAATGCAAGGGAAGCAGGATTATGAAATTCGTGACACGCTACAACCGCTAAAGCGGTGCAGCTTCTCGTTGGCGCACGCCTTCGAGCTACTTGCCGGGTGTCCGCCGGAACTACGGCGATCTAACCGCCGATACTTGATGTAAGCTGGGGTTTGAGACACTTGAACAATCTGGTCATGCTTCCCAAGACTCAAAATGTTGACAGCGCCCACCACATCGCGGGGCGCGGTATAGCCGCAGTTCGGGCAGCGATACGTTCTACGGCACTTCTGCCGTTCGCCGCATACGGGACACGTCTGCGACGAATAATGCTCGGACACCTGAATAGCGCCCGACGTCTTGTAGTCCAACTGCTGTATGATCTTTGCGTTGCTCGCGCTCGATACCTGCTGCGCTGCGATGCGCCCGATCTTTTGAGCCGCGCCATTGAACGGTTTGCCGACATACACCGCCGCATGCGGAAATTCAGCGCGGACCATGCTTGTGGCTTTGTGAACGCTATCCTTAACCCGGTTACGCGCCTTATCCAGCAGCTTGTACTTGCGCCGTTGCAAGCGTTTGTGCCGCCGCGAGCCACGCTGGTGCTTCGACTGTTTGCTCACCAGACTGGCGAGGCGTTTGTTGCGCCACTGCACGGTTGCTTTCATCTCGCGCCCGCTTATCAGCACGGCTTTTTCACCATCCGTCGCCGCAATGAGCGTGTTGACCCCCAGATCAACGCCAATGGTCGTTTGAGCAAGACGCGGCTCATCCGGCACTTCGCACACGACCTGTACCCGGCCATAGACCAGCCGGACTTCAATCAGTCTGCCGGGGAACTGAACCGCTTCAGGAACACGAACCGCCAGACGCCCACTCTTGCCATTGGGCAGGATCAGCAAGCGTCCCCGGTTGTCCTCAACCAACCGCGCCGCCTGATTGGTGTAGATAATGTCGCGGTAGTGCAACGACTTCCAGGGATAATTCGCCGCAGCGTGACCGTTCCGGCGCAGTTGACGGGTGGCATTGACCGCTTCCAGAAATTCCTTGATGCTCTGCTGGACGCTTTGCGAGTGCAGGTTAGGGAAGCGTTTTTGCGCCCATCGCTCCCAACGGGCTTTGCTCGGCCATGTCCAGTTCATCCGGCGAATGCGCTGATGCCGTTTCACCAGCGCGTTCCACAGGCGCGCAGCTTCCTGACGCGACAAGGTGAATGTCTGCCATTGGGCTTTGCGGTGTGGAAGCCAGTTGAACTCAATCGTTTTGTAAGCCATACACAGGATTAGACCATAGGTATAAACGTTCGTGCAAGTCGGCTCAAGCCGGGAACGCTTTCATCCACTGCCGTTAAAACGGCGTGGCTTTCTCGCGGGCTAAAGCCCTTCTTGTAAAATCATCGCCCACCAATCCTGAGCTGTGTTGTTTATATAAGGATAGTCAGTATGCCAAAGTACGGATGGCGGATGCTGGTGTTGTGCCTGCTCTGTGCGGGGCTGTGGCATCAGAGTGTACGCGCGCAGACGGTCATTTCGCCTGATTGGGCATGGCAATCGACCGCCAACGGCGATT
This sequence comes from Anaerolineae bacterium, assembly GCA_034435675.1. Lineage (GTDB taxonomy): Bacteria > Chloroflexota > Anaerolineae > Aggregatilineales > Phototrophicaceae > DAOTWP01. The sequence continues at coordinate 6,830 of DAOTWP010000302.1, read as the reverse complement.
TTCCGCCTACCCTGCTCCCAAACCAGCAGACCTCATTGGTGATTGCCGATCTGAACGGTGACGGGCTGGACGATTTTGTGGTGGGCGGGCGCGGCGGCGCGCCTTCGATGGTCTACTACCTGTTCAACGGCACCTCATGGGATCAATACCTGATGGAAGCGCAACTGCTGCCGATTGAAGCGGGCGGGACAGCAGCAGACATTGACGGCGACGGCGACCTGGACATTTTGCAGGGCAGCGATGGTCAGCTTGACCGCATCTGGTGGTGGGAAAACCCCGGCGCGCCCTATGACCCGGCGGTGCCCTGGCAGCGGCATCTGATTAAGGACAGCGGCAACGGCGGGCATCATGACCAGATTTTTGGCGATATTGACGGCGACGGACAGCTTGAGCTGATTTTCTGGCATCAGGGCGTGCCGGAGCTGTCGGTTGCAGAGATTCCGGCGAACCCGCGCAACCCTGACCCCGGCGCAAACCCGGCGCTCTACTGGCCCTACAGCACGATTGCCAGTGTGAACGGCGAAGGGCTGGATATTGCCGATATGGACGGCGACGGCGTCCTCGACTTGCTGGCGGGCGGGAGCTGGTATCGTTATAACGGCACGGGTTATGACCGCTTCCAGATCACAACGGTGGGCGCACTGACCGCCGGACGCATCCAGGCGGGGCAGTTCCGCGTGGGCGGCGCGCCGGAAGTGCTTATGGTCGCCGGGGATGCGGTAGGTCCGCTGACCTATTTTGAATGTGTTGATGCTGGCGGCAACCCGGCAAACCCGCGCACCCTGCCGACCTGCTGGCAGCCGCGTGATCTGCTGCCATACGATGTGGATCGCGGGCATAGTTTTGATGTGGGCGACCTGAACGGCGACGGCTTCCTCGATTTCTTCGTCGCGGAAATGCGGCTGGGCGGCGGCAACCCCGATTCGTTCATGAAAATCTTCTTTGGCGACGGTGCAGGCAATTTTGTCGAAAGTGACATCGCCCAGGGGTTCGGCAACCACGAAAGCAAGCTGGCAGACCTCGATGGCGACGGCGATCTGGATATTGTCGGCAAGAATTTCAACTGGCAGGCAGGGCGGCTGGACATCTTCCTGAACGGCGGCACACTGCCCGGTTTCGGCGTCTGCACGGTGTACCCCATGGATGACTGGTCACGCACTGCGATTGACACCAGCCGCCCGCTGAACTCGGTCTTTGTGCGCTATGCCGACCTGGACGGCGACGGCTTGCAGGACATCCTCGCGGGCGATGCCTGGTATGCCAATCCCGGCACGGTGGCGGGTGCATGGACCAAAACGACGTTCAACAGCTATCCCGGCGCAGGCAACCTGAGCAACATCGCCCTCACGTTTGACTTTGACGGCGACGGCGATCAGGATGTGCTGGGCACGGACGGCACGCCGCAGGGACGCATCTTCACCTGGGCACAGAATGACGGCGCGGGTAATTTCACGCGCTTCAACAACATCGCCAACCCCGGCATGGGCGACTTCCTGCAAGGCGTGGTGGTGGGCAACTTCCGCGGGCTGGGCACCGAAGTGATCCTCTCCTGGCACGACGGCGGCACCGATTTACAGCGCCTGGTTGTGCCGCCTGCCGCAACGGTGACAACCGCCATCTGGGCGGTGGAGCAGGCAGCGCCGAATGCCGCCGCGCAGTTTGAAGAATTGAGCGCGGGGGACATTGACGGCGACGGCAGACCCGACCTGCTGACCGGTACACGCTGGCTGCAAAACACCCCCGGCGGTTACGTGCCCTATGACATGATTGCCCCATTAGGCGCGCCGGATCGCAACCGGCTGGCAGACATCAACGGCGATGGTCGGCTGGATGCAGTGGTCGGGTACGAGGCAACCAACGGGCTGGGCAGGCTGGCGTGGTACGGACACGGCGGCGACCCGACCCTGCCCTGGACCGAAACGCTGATTGCCAGCGTAATCGGTCCGATGAGCGTGGATGTGCGCGACATGGACGGCGACGGCGATATTGACGTGCTGGTCGGCGAACATTACCCGGCGAACCCGGCGGCGGCGCGGCTGCTGCTGTATGAAAATGCGGACGGCAGCGGCACGACATGGACAGAGCACCTGATTTACACCGGCGATGAGCATCATGACGGCGCGCAGGTGGTGGACATTGATAACGACGGCGATCTGGATGTGACTTCGATTGGCTGGCAGAACAATCTGGTGGTGGTTTACGAAAACCGCGCCAACGAAACCTGCCCCCGGCTGGTTTTGCCACCACGTCCCAGAAACACTGCTGTGGCTGCCCCCGCCCCGGCGCTGGGCATCTTTGATCCGGTGATCAGCAAAGTGGCGGACCCGCCCTTTGCGATCCCTGGCGAGGCGGTGACCTGGACGCTGGTCATCACCAACCCCGGCACGCTGCCGGTCACTAACGTAACCATGACCGACGTGATGCCGCCGGAAGTGGAAATCATCAGCGTGGCGGCAACTTCTGGCAGCATCAGCTTCAGCGGGAATACCGTGTCATTTCTTCAGCCGATTTTTTTCCCCGGCGACAGCATCACGATTACGATTAACACGCGCGTGCGGGACACTGCCAGTGTCCCCTTTGTTATCCTCAACACTGCCTGCACCGCCAGCGACCAGACTGCGCCCCACTGTGATGATGCCAGCGTGTTGAGTGTTACGGCACTGCCGCGCACCGGCGAAGCGCGGCTGCCGTGGCTGCTGCCGCTGTTGGGGCTGGTTGGCGGTCTGGGGCTGGTCAACCTGCTGCTGGCAGTTTACTGGCGCAGACGGGCAGCCCGGCGCTAACCGGCATAGGATCCCTTCGCAGCAGAATCGCTTTCTGTTATTGTGCTGCGCTGCTGTGCGCTGCGGTGCGGCAGCGTCTGGGCTGCATACACCCACACAGTGAGTATTTCGCTGTAGGCGGGTGTATGACTCTGCGTGTACGATCGACCATGAAGCACGATTATTGCCGATGTTGTAATTTTCTAACCCAAACTATTTACACTTTTCACACCCCAACAGTACCCATATTGACCAAATGACTATACTATTGAGGTACAAAATTGGTTAAAAACTGTCGCATGATTCTGGCAGCCTATTCCGGCAGTCAACCGGGCAGATTTGGCAGGCGGAACAAACCCGCAGTGTCTGTGTAGCTGAACCATACAGCAGGAGCAATGGTTAATGGAACTTTCGCAATATATCCGCCTGATCCGCAAATGGTGGTGGCTGGTGTTGATTGCCGCAGGGATTGCCGGGGGCGCGAGCTTTCTTTCAGTGCGCACCCGCGTGCCGCAGTACGAAGCGCAGGCAACGCTGATTATCGGCAGCGGTTTCAGCCAGCGCAACCTTCAGCGCACAGATTTCAGCGCCGCGCTGGAACTGGCAGAAACGTATGTCCGCTTTGTGCGCACGTCGCCGGTGCTTCAGGGGACGCTGGATGCGCTGGGGCTGCCCTACGATATAGATCGTCTGCGCGGCATGGTGGGCGCCAGTTCGGTGCTGGATACGCCGCTGGTCGTCATTAAGGTGATCGGCGCTGATCCTGAAGAGATTACCGCCATCGCTAACGAAATTGCCAATCAGGTGATTTTGCTCAGCCCTACCGGCTTAACCCCGGACGATCAGGAACGGCTGGAGTTTTATCAGGAGCAGGTCAGAATCCTCAACGAGGAACTGCTGAACACGCGCGGGCAGTTGAACGTGATTGACGCAGAACTGGCGAGCGCCACCGACCCGGTGCAGATTGCGCGCTTGCAGCAGCAGCGCAACGCGGTTGTGGATCAGGTGAACCAGACGGTCAACAATATTGCTTCGTTCTCGGCGACAATTTCCGGTATGACCAGCGGGGCAAATGTGGTCGAAGTCTTTGAACCGGCGCGCGTGCCGACCTCGGCAGGTGGTTCCAGCACGATCACAACAACACTGCTGGGCGTAATTGTCGGCGGGGTATTGGGCATCGGGCTGGTGGTGCTGCTGGAATACCTCAACGATACCCTGAAATCCACCGAAGAAATTGCCAAACTGCTGCGTGTGCCGGTGCTGGGTGGTGTGATGCGCTTTAACCCCCGCGATTTAGCGTCGCCAGAGATGCTGGCGCTTGAACCCGGCAAAGCGGGGCGTGTGGTCGAAAACTTCCGCACCATCCGCACGAACCTGCTGTTCAGCTCCAGTGGGGAAGAAAAAGACATCTATATCGTTACCAGTTCGCTGCCGGAGGAAGGCAAAACGACCACAGCCTCTAATGTGGCTGTCAGCATGGCGGTTGCCGGCTACAAAGTGCTGCTGGTGGACGCCGACCTGCGCCGCCCGCAGTTGCATAACCTGTTCAAGCTGCATAATGATGTCGGGGTGACCACGCTGCTGAGCAAGTTCCCTGCCAACAGTGCACCGGGCGAAAACGGGCTGCCACAGGCGTTCTGGGAAGTTACCCAGGGTACAATGGTCAACAATCTGCGGGTTATCACCAGCGGTCCGCTGCCGCCCAACCCGACAGAACTGCTGGGGTCAGAACAGATCCAACTGTGGATGGATGTCCTGCGCGAATCGCCCGTCTTTGACATCATCATCTTCGATACGCCGCCGTCGCTGCTGATGGCAGATGCCAGCGTGCTGGCAGCGACGATCAGCGCCAGCGCGATTATCGTCGTCAATGCAGGCAGGACCCGGCGCGGCGCAGCCCGCACCATTAAGGAACAGCTTGCTGTACTCAATGTGCCGATCAAGGGGGTGATTGTTAACCGCCTGAATCCGCAGAATGAGCGCCGTGAATACCGCATGGCATATGACCGCTACATGCCGCGCAGTGGCGAAGCGCCTGCTGCCCGCAAGCGCACCACTGCCGAAGTTTCTATGGTGGCGCCGCCCGAAAAAGGCAGCAAGAAATAGGTTAACCGAATTTCCATGTGAGTTTAGGAATACGCTTGTGAACATGCCTGTGCCGGTTGGTTCAATCCGTCCGTGGAAGGGTTGGCAGGTGCTGCCGGTGCTGTGCCTGACCCTGCTGCTGCTTGCCTATCTGCCGGTTAACGCGCAGCCTGTCGTGCTGCAATCGGACACCTTTACCGGCGACAGCGCGCTGAAAGACTTCTGGCGCGTCTATAACCCGCGTGCCTACGTGCAGAATCCGGCTGTTGTGCGTGTGGATGGCTCCAATGTCATCATGCAGGTGCCGCAGGGCATCGAACACAACGCCGGGCGGATTGGCGAAAATAACGCCCCGCGCATTTTGCAGCGCACCGCAGACACCGATTTTGCCATCGAAGTCAAATTTGACTCGATGACCTTTGGGTTGTACCAGCTTCAGGGGATTGTCGCCCAGCAAACCAACAATACCTATCTGAGTGTTGGGGTGCTTTCGGATTTCAATTACGTCAACCTGACAATAACGTGGGTGGATGGCGAAAATATCACCCAGATTCTGCGCCAGTCATATGTTGAAACACCGCGCTGGATTCGCCTGACGCGCAGCGGTGATATGTGGCAGTACAGCTATTCCACCGATGGTGCGCGCTGGTTTGACGCCACAGTCTTTACGCTGGAATTCACCGTTACCGAAGTAGGCGTTTATGCCGGCAACGCCGGGTTGCAACCGCCGCGCTTTACCGCCAGTGTAGACTACTTCATGAATATGGCGCAGCCCGTGGTGGATGAAGATCTGCCCGACCCGTCGGGGCTGGTGATTGACCTGTGGTACGGTAACGAGCTGACCGTCGGGCAGTTGGGGATTCCGCAGAACTGGGTCAACATTCTGGGGCGGGTACACACCTATAACAAAATTCGCAACATGTACTACATCCTCAACGGGGGATCGCCAGAATTTTTAGGTGTAGGACCCAACACCACACGCTTGCAGCGGCGCGGCGATTTTAACGTTGAAATTGGCTTTGACCAGTTGACGCTCGGCGCTAATCAGGTGATCCTCGTTGCGGAGGATGTGTCCGGGCTGGTGCAGGGGGCAATCGTCAACATCACCTATGACCTGGATGCCGCCCCACAGCGTTACACGCGCATTCACTGGGATGACGTTACCCGCATCAGCGAGGTGGCAGCGGTGGTAGATGGGTTGTGGGAACTGGTGCCCGGCGGTGTGCGTGTGGTCGAACCGGGGTATGACCGTCTGCTGGCGATTGGCGATTTATCGTGGCAGAGCCACATGGAAGTATTCTACTCGTTCACGGTTGAGCGGATCGCCGGGGCATCGCCGGGGACGGGGTTTGCGTTTGGCTGGCAGGGACATGTAGGCGACCAGCAGCCGCGTGTTCGCTGGCCCTTGCAGGCAATTACCTGGCTCGTAGACCTGGATACCAATACCCAGATGCAGATTTTGTTGGGCGATTCCCAGGGTGCCGCCAGTGTGTATCCACGCCCGGATGCCCAGCAGCGCGAAAATGTCACCTATATGATGCGTTCGCGCTCAACGCTGCTTTCGCCGGAGGTGGCGCTGGTGCAGGCGCGCTTGTGGGAAGCCGGCACACCGGAGCCAACCGACTGGGAAGTACAGTCGGAGGTGCCCGCGCGTCCGGGGTCCCTGTTGTTTATCGTGCATTTCCTCGTCGTGACGATCCACGACATTGAGATTACCTACCTCGACGAGTAAGGATCAGAGCTGGCAGCAAGGGCAAAAGGCAAAGCAGCAAGCGACTGTGAGACAGCTTCATGCCCTTAGAACCTATCCGTAAACCTGTTTTCCTGAACAAGGGGATTGTGCGCTTTAACGATTAAATCCGGAGAACAAGGGCGGACATGCGCTGCGCTTAGTCCTCCCCTACGAACCGTAGGTTGTGCAGGGTGCGGACTTAGTGGTGCATCCGGCAAAAACGCCTATAAAACATGTCTGCTGTTGTAGTA
>DAOTWP010000301.1:0-1814 GCA_034435675.1 Anaerolineae bacterium | reverse complement strand
AAAAATCAATCAGATTGCCAACAAATGGGATTGATCCCATTGTTCATAACGATGCGAGGCTGTCTGAAAACTCTGCCACCGTTGCGTAGGGGCGGGTCTGAGACCCGCCCCTACGGGAGCAATCACGAGTGTTCAGACCGCATCTGAGGAGCATTCATTTTGATTTATCCATAAGTTTGCAACATAACGTTCATGGATCGTGATCAAGAACCAGCATATGGCACACTTCTGGTGTAGCTCCGCCCCGCTGTATAGTCACACGGACTGGGGCGGGTTTCTCAAAACGGCGCAGGCATTGCAGCGGGCAGGGCATCGTGTGACGTGGGTCAGCGAGCCGCCGCTGGCAAACGCGCTTGCCGCCGCCGGGCTGCCGTTCCTGGCGGTGCGGCGCACAGGCTGGTTGTGGCCCCCGCCGCCCGCCCCGGATTTTTCGACCATCCCGCCGCAGGAAGCCGTCATGCTGCGCTACCGCCGCGCGCTGGACACCTGGCTGAGCGAAGATCTCGTTGGCGCAGCAGTGGAGGCGCTGCTGGCGCTGGCAGAGCAGCACGGCAAACCGGATGCCATCCTGACCGACCCATTCCTGAGCGCGTCGGCGCTGGCAGCAGAAGCGCTGGACGTGCCGCTGATCGTCTGCGGCTGGCAGGCACAAGCGGACATGCGTGAGCAGTTTCTGTTCCCGGTGCAGCGCACACTGGGCAGCGACAGCCGCGAACGGGTCGAACGCCTGCTGGCGCGCTTTGGGCTGCGCGGGGTAAATTTCTCCAAAGGACCCACGCCCGCCGTGCTCAGCCCGCATCTGCATATCTGCTACTTCACGCGCGGCTGGTACGCGGCAGACGAGGACACGCTGCTGCCGCAGAATCTGTTCGTCGGCGGCAGCCCCCACCCGCCGCAGGATGACCCGCCCGGCTGGCTGGCGGACATTTCGGCAGATGTGCCGCTGGGATTGGTGACGCTGGGCAGCGTGTTCACGGGCGATTTAGGCTTCTTTAGCTGGGGCGCACATGCCGTCGCCCAGGCAGGGCTGCTGCCTGTCGTGGTGCTGGGGGGCAGCACGATTGCGCCAGCGCAAAAGCAGGAACTGGTCAAGGCGCTGCCCGGCGGCACACGCCTGCTCAACTGGGTGCCGTTTGACCATCTGCTGCCCCGTGTGCGGCTGATGATTCATCACGGCGGCATGGGCACCACGCACTACGCTGTCGTACATGGCATCCCGCAGATTGTCGTCCCGCACGCCGCTGACCAGCGCGTGCAGGCAAAACGCGCCGCACAGGCGAAAGTCGGGCTGAACCTGAGCGCGCATGATGTGCGGCAGGGGCTGCTGTGGCAGGGCGCAAAGGCAATCGTCAATGACGCCAACGTGCGCGCCACATGCACGGCGCTGGCAGCAGAAATGGCGTCCCTGGGCGGGGCGGAACGGGCAGCAGCGGCGGTCGCTGGCGTGCTCTGATGCGCCTCAGGCTTTATGCCCGGCGATAATGATATGGTGGATGTCGAACGCGGCGTCGTCTGTGCCCACACAGACGGCGTTGAGGTGCTTTGCCGCCCCCGCTGGCGCCTGCTTGAGCAGCACTTGCAGCCGGGCAATGATCTCCGGCGTGTTACCCTGCCGCTGCGCCCAATCCAGCAGGTTATGCTGCTGCGCGAACTGTTCGGTGTGATCGACTGTTAGCCCGGCATCGAGGAACATGCCGCGCCATTCGTACTCGGCAAATGCCTTCACATGGCTGGGGTCGCGCAGCCGCTCGAAGGCGTCCACATAGCGGGCATCCTGCTCGTCGTCCGGCGTGACCTGATCCTGCACCAGCAGC
>DAOTWP010000300.1:0-1941 GCA_034435675.1 Anaerolineae bacterium | reverse complement strand
AGCGCCGCTGATGGTGGCAATGCCGGACGCATCCGCCGGACCAATGGTAATCAGCGCGGCGACAGGCGGGTCGCCAGACTGTAAACTGCCGTTCTGGGCCAGCGCGACTGTCCCAACGAACAACAGCAGCGCCAGCAAAAGAGCCGGGAAGCGCGGCACAATCAATCTCCCTGTACATGTGATCTGATAAGGGAGTATAGAAAATGCGCCGTTCCCTGTCAATTTTACCCACGAGGCATTTAGACTTTGTTACAGTCTGGACAATTGTCGCTATGCCAGCGGGTGGCGCATGTTATAATTTTCGTAGCAGAAGTGTGAATACACCGGAATATGATTGAACAAATCAGCACGTTGATCGAACAACGCACAGGTCTGTCTGTCGCCACACGGTTCCAGTCCGATTTTCAGGCGATTCTGAACCAGATTGCTGGCGATGATCTGCCGCGTTTTTATCACACGCTTCAGCACAGTTCCCACAGCGCGCCGCTGTGGCAGACGCTGGTGCGCGCCCTGACGATTGGTGAAACCTATTTTTTTCGGGATGCGGATACCTTCCGCCTGGTGCGTGCCCAGGTGCTGCTGCCGCTGATCCAGCAGCGCCGCGCGGAAGGCCGTCTGGAACTGAAAATCTGGTGCGCGGGCTGTGCCACCGGGGAAGAACCCTATTCGATGGCGATGACCCTGCTTGATCTGCTGCCGGACCTGGACCGCTGGCGTATCAGCCTGCTGGGCACGGACATCAACGCTGCGGCGCTGGAACATGCGCGTGTCGGGGTTTACCGCGATTGGTCCTTCCGCCACTGTCCGCAGGATGTCCGCAGACGGCACTTTGTCGAGTCGCCGTCGGGCTGGGTTATCAAACCCGCGCTGCGCGAGATGGTCACATTCCGGCTCGTCAACCTGCTGGACCTGCCGCCGATGCCGGCTTATGACCTGATCTTCTGCCGCAATGTGCTGATTTACCTGACACGCGGGCAGGCGGCGGCAGTGGAAACCAGCCTGCACAGCGCGCTTGGGCCAGGCGGCTGGCTGCTGCTGGGGCCTTCCGAAGCGCTGCGCACCCAGCGGGACCGCTGGACGACCCACGTGTTCCCCGGCGCGATTTTTTATCAGAAACCTGCTCAGGCCCACAACGAACCCGTCATGCAGCGCCATGAAGACCCGCAAAAAACGCGGCTTCCAGCAGCGAACGGGCAAACCGCCACTGCCGACCTGTACGCGGCTGCTGTCAAAGCGGTTCATGCCGATCAGCCCCATGAAGCTGAGCGTCTGCTGGCGGAACTGCTGACCGATCACCCCGACGACGCGCGCGCGCATACCCTGCTGGCGTATATCTTTGGCAATCGCAGCGCCCTGCCCGAAGCGCACGCGCACCTGGACACCGCCCTGCGCTGTGACACCATGCTGAGTGACGCCCACTACCTGCGGGCGGCGCTCTTTCTGGAGGAGGGCCAGGCAGACCGGGCGGAACAGGCGCTGCGGGCGGCACTGTACTGCTGCCGCGATCATGTGCTGGCGACTTTTTTGTTAGGCAATCTGCACGCGCAGGCCGGTGATCTGGTGCGTGCCAACCGGGCCTGGACTGCCGCACGCGCGCAGCTCAACAGCCTGCCCCCGCAGATGCGCATCTCGGACCTGAGCGACCTGACCGTCGCGGCCTTTCACACCCTCATCGAATCACAGCTCGATCATCGCGGCGAAAATCAGCCCTAATCAGGGTAAAAACCGAGTTCGTCCGTCAGGGCATCCAGCGCATCCAACAGCGCCTGCGGCGTGGTGGTGTTGAGCAGCGTGTAGTCCGCGATGGCGATGGGGCCGCCTTTTTCCAGAAACTCGATTTCCCGATGGTCGCGTTCCTCCGCTTCGAGCGGCGTGAGCGGGCGTTCCTGCCGTTCGGCCAGGCGGGCATAGCGCAGGGGGCGGCTGCTGACAATGGCAACG
>DAOTWP010000299.1:0-36208 GCA_034435675.1 Anaerolineae bacterium | reverse complement strand
TGTGGACTAAGTGGACTAACGCGAGTAGAGGCAGTCGGGTAATACGAGTAGGAGCAACGGAAGGCAGCCTGGCGCATCATCAGACCCGTGAGATTGAGCAGGGGCGAAGCATGCTTCTCCCCTACGCGCCCCTACAGCACCCCTACATTGCCCCTGCGTCGCCCTACGTCGCCCCCCTATGGCGTGCAAACAGATTAATGCTGTGGGGTTGTTTTCCGTAGGGGCAGGTCTCAGACCTGCCCCTACATCCGACATTTTCAATTTGGTTGTACTTAGGGCGTGCAAACAGATTAATGCTGTGGGGTTGTTTTCCGTAGGGGCGGGTCTCAGACCCGCCCCTACATCCGACATTTTCAATTTGGTTGTACTTAGGGCGTGCAAACAGATTAATGCTGTGGGGTTGTTTTCCGCAGAGACGGGTCTGAGTAGGGGCGGGTCTCAGACCCGCCCCTGCCTGTCCATACACCCGTTTTCCCGCGCAATGGATGTGTGCCGATCAACAAATATTCGGGCGGACACCTGGCTGGCGGACACCCCGTTGGGTGTCCCTAACTAGCGATTGATGTACTCTACAGCCTCCAACCCTTCTGACGTAATCTGGTAAGGTGTTCCACGTCCGCCATGCTGTATCAAACCGAGTTCGCACAGGGGGGTGATAATCCGCACCAGCCCTCCAGACGCCATCCCTGTCTCGCGCGAGATTTCGCCAAACGCCAGCCCGTCCTCGCGGTGTTCTGCCCGCGCCAGCAGCCGCAGCACCGTGCGCTGGTTCTCCGGCATGGTGGCAATCTCCCAGTCCGGCGCAGGCGGGAAGACCTCCTCCGCAGGCAGCAGCGCCACACTGCCCGCCGACGGCGTAATACGAAAGTACAGCGGGTCGAACGGCGCGCCATCCTTGAGCTTGCTGCATTCCACGCGCACACGGCGTTCCAGCTTGCGCACCGCCAGCATGACATCGCACGCCCCGCGCAGCGCACTGCTGCCGCGTTCTGGCGCGCCCTGCTTTTTGCCCGTGTGGTGCACCAGCAGCACGGTGGTGCGCAGGGTCGTCTGCAACTGGCGGCAGCGTTCGATCAGCAGCCCCATATCCCGCGCGCTGTTTTCCTCGCCGCCGACCATGCAGCGTGCCAGCGTGTCAAAAACGACCAGCGCCGGGCGCACCACCTCACACGCCGCGCTGAACAGCAGCGCCTCCTGCGCATCCAGCAGGTTGACCGGGTGCAGGTGGAAGAACAGTTCGCCGGGCTGCTTGCCGTGCGCCGTCTGCCACGCCGTCATGCGCGGCGGGTAACCGTGCGCGCCTTCCGCCGCCACATAAATCACCGGCTGCTTTTGCGCCACCTGTGCCGCCAGATGCAGCGCCAGCAGCGATTTGCCCGACCCCGGCTGCCCGTGAAGCTCGCACAGGCTTTGCGCGGGCAGCAGCCCATCCAGCAGCCACGACGGCTGCGGCAGCGTGTACAGCCGTTCCGCGCGGATCAGGCGGCGCAGATGCAGCAGCACCGCCGCCAGTTCGGGCATGTTGAGCATGGTCTGCGTCAGCGCTCGCTGCGCTTCGCCCACGCCCAGCGGGTAGCTGCCATGCGCCAGGTAAACGCGGTAAATGTCCTGCGCTGCCTCGTAAAACGGGTTGAGCGCGGCAGAGGGCACGTCCAGTTCCCTGCCCAGCAGCAGCGCGCCGAACCAGCGCTGCACCGCGCGGATGTCGCCCAGTACGTTGGGGAACGCGCCGTTGGGGAAGGTGCTGGCGGGTAGAGCGCTGGCGGGTAGAGCGCTGGCGGGTAGAGCACTGGCGGGTAGAGCGCCGCCGCGAGAGCCTGCCGCGGGCGGTGGGGAAATAATGCTGGTCATCCTGACCTCCTTTGGAGAACACGCTGTCAACAATCCGCAAGCTTCCAGCGTAGCACAAACGTTCTCATCAGGGGTGAGCATTTGTCCATGCATTTGCTCATGCATTTGCCGCAATTGAAAAACGCACACGGCTATGTTGCTGATAATATGCAGCAGGCGCAGGGGGCTGTGGCAGCGCGGCTCCGCCCACACCTGCACATCCGTCGCCGGCGGGCGGCGCACGGGGAGAAACCGCGCCTCAGTGTGCCCAGCCCAGCCCGATGCGCCCGCGCCCGCTGTCCACATTCAGAATTTCCACCTCCAGCACGTCGCCCACATTCAGGCGCACCTCACGCGGAAGCTGGCTGCTGTGCAGCAGCCCGTCCTGCTTGACGCCGATGTCAATGAACGCGCCAAAATCCACCACATTGCGCACCGTGCCGTTCAGCCGCATACCCGGCTGCAAATCCTGCATAGACAGCACATCACTGCGCAGCAGCGGGGCGGGCAGGTCTTCGCGCGGGTCGCGTCCGGGGCGGATCAACTGCTCGAAGATGTCCGCCAGGGTAGGTTCGCCGGTGTTCAGTTCTGCTGCCAGCGCCGCCAGGGGTGTGCCCGCGCGAAGCTGCTTCAGCGCCGGTTCGCGTGCCTCTGGCGGGGTGTCCGGGCGCAGGCGGGCGCGTTTGAGCACCTCTTTTGCGACGGCATAACTTTCCGGGTGGATGGCGCTGGCGTCCAGCGGGTTAGCGCCGTCACGCACGCGCAGGAAGCCCGCTGCCTGCTCGAACGCCTTCGCGCCCAGCTTGGGCACTTTCTTGAGCTGGTCACGGCTGCGGAAAGCGCCGTTTTCCTCGCGGTAGGCGACAATGCTCTCCGCCAGTTTAGGCCCGATACCGGCGACATAGGTCAGCAGTGCCGGCGAGGCGGTGTTGGCATCCACGCCCACGCGGTTGACCACGGTTTCGACCACGCCATCCAGCGCGGCGGAAAGCTGCTTCTGGTCTACGTCGTGCTGGTACAAGCCCACGCCTATGGATTTGGGGTCAATTTTGACCAGTTCCGCCAGCGGGTCCTGGGCACGCCGCGCAATGCTCACAGCGCCGCGCAGCGTCACGTCCAGGTCGGGCAGTTCCGCGCGGGCAAGCTGGCTGGCGCTGTAGACGCTGGCGCCCGCCTCGTTGACGATCAGGTAATGCACGCCCTCCAGGCGGCGCGTCAGTTCGGCGACAAGCTGCTCCGTCTCGCGTGAGGCGGTGCCGTTGCCAATCGTGATCAGCGTCACGCCATAGCGTTCGATCAGCACTGCGAGGGTCGCCTGTGCCTCGCGGGAACGGCGCTGCGGCTCGTGCGGGTAGATCGTCTCGGTTGCCAGCACCTTGCCGGTCGGGTCAACCACAGCGACCTTGCAGCCGGTGCGGAAGCCGGGGTCAATGCCCAGCACGGTGCGGTTTGCCAGCGGCGGCGCAGACAGCAGCCCGCGCAGGTTGGTGGCAAAGACCTCAATCGCGTGCTGTTCGGCGTATTCGGTCAGTGTGCGGCGCACATCGCGCTCAATGGCGGGCAGCAGCAGCCGTTTTGCCGCGTCGTCCAGCGCCAGCTCAAGCTGTTCTGCCAGCGGGGAACGGCTGTCCGGGCGGTAATGGTCGCCGATCACCCCGCGCCAGTCGCGTTCGGCAACATCCACCGCCACACGCAGAATCTTCTCGCTTTCGCCCCGGTTGATGGCAAGCACCTGATACGGCTTGATGCGGTCAATGCGGAATTCGCCGCTGTAATAGGTTTCATAGACGGCTTTTTCGTCCGCCGCGTCGGCAATTTTCTCGCTGCGCAGCACGCCCCATTTGAGCGCCTTTTCGCGCAGGGTGCCGCGCACTTCCGCGCTGTCGCTGATCAGTTCCGCCACGATGTCCCGCGCGCCTGCCAGCGCTTCGGCAGTGGTCGGCACCTCCGCATTGAGAAACGGCGCGGCGAGTTCGTCTGCCGACTGCCGCGCCCGGAACTGTGTCAGAATCAGGTCGGCAAGCGGCGCAAGCCCTTTTTCGCGGGCGATGCTGGCGCGGGTGCGGCGTTTCGGTTTGTAGGGCAGGTACAGGTCTTCCAGCGCGGTCAGCGTTTCGGCAGCGTGCAGCTTTGCCAGCAGGTCGGGCGTCATCTGCCCCTGTTCTTCCACCGACGCGATGATGCTGTCGCGGCGGGTATCCAGCGCCCGCAGCCGGTCCAGAACATCGGTCAGGCGGCGCAGTTGGTCTTCGTCAAGACTGCCGGTCATCTCTTTGCGGTAGCGCGCAATAAAGGGCAGGGTGTTGCCGCCATCAAGCAGTTCAATGGCAGCGGCGACCTGGTCGGGGCGCAGGTCAAGCAGTCGGGCGATACGGTCATCGTAAGTGTAGATCGTCATGGCGAATTGTGTGGGTCCTGATGAACGGAAGCAAAAACACCAGGATCATTGTAGCACACTAGAACTTGTGTTCGGTAGGGGTGGTGGGGTAGGGGGCTGGAGCACGCTGCGGTCCATGCTGTTTTTGCGCAGCGCTGCAAGGTTTGTGTTTCGTTTGGGATTATCTTTTGGGTGCTTGACTCTCACATTATGAGAGCCTTTATGCTCATGCCCAGAAGAGAGGGCGCAGGCTGTCTAGATGCTGAAAATTGGTGAATTTGCTCTGCTGGCACAAATCTCGATTCGGATGCTGCGACATTACGACGAGATCGGGCTGCTGCGACCAGCGCATGTTGATCCTGGCACTGGCTATCGTTACTACCTGCCAGAACAGCTCCCCCGGCTAAATCGTATTCTGGCACTGAAAGACCTGGGCTTGTCGCTGGATGAGGTCCGGTATTTGCTGCTCAATGCTGACCTTTCCGCCGATGAACTGCGCGGGATGCTCATGCTCAAGCAGGCGCAGCTTCGCCAGCATCTGCGGGAGGAGCAGGCGCGGCTGCGGCGTGTGGAAAGCCGGCTGCATTTCATCGAGGACGAAGGGCGACTGCCGGAAATCGAGATCGTCCTCAAAGCGCAGCCTGCGCTGCATGTGCTGGCACTGCGCGGTTCGGGTTATCCCGGTCATCTGTTCCGAGAAGCGTATGCTGCGCTGCAGCGGCACGGGCTGACAGCGCAGATTCGGGGCATGCTGACCCTGTACCATTCCGCGCTGGAGTTTCAGCGCACGGGCAAATATCCGCCGGAGAACGCGGTTGAGATTGCCTTCATTGTGAATGAGGCTGTGCAGCAGCCGGTGTATCTGCCTGACCAGCGCGAACTGCGCGCCAAGGATCTGCCTGGTGTTGTGCAGGCTGCCAGCATTATCTCGACCAAGCCCGACCATGAACGCCATCGCGATGCACAGATGCTCTGGCAGTGGATGGCACAGCACCAGTACCGGCTGGCAGCGCCGACCCGCGAATTGTACTTGCAGCGTGCCCACAACACGAAGTCGTTTGTCACTGAACTGCTTTTCCCACTTGAACCGCTTGAACAGGAGTAAGCTATGAAACCCACAACCAGAATGGCTTGGCGCGCACTGATTATTTGGATGCTGTGCGCCGGAATCCTGCGGGCGCAGGAAACAACCGCGCCGTTCGACCTGGTTAGCAACCAGCCAGTAGTCGCGCACAGCCCGTCTTTTTCGGACTGGGACGGGCGGTATACCGACCCCGGCGCGGTCTTTTACCATGCCGAGCAGTTTCACATGTTTCGCAATGGCTTTCGCGCCTGGCCCGCCAGTGTGCAGATTGGCTACCTGACCTCGCCCGATGGCTTAACGTGGACCGAAGTCACCCCAGACCCTGTGCTGCTGACCGATGATGTGCCCTATGCTGAGGTTGCCGCGCTGGCGTCCAGCGCACTGGTCACAGACGATGGCACCTGGGTGCTGTACTTTTATACCTGGAACAACACGGTTCCCCCGGCGGGCGCAATCGGGCGGGCAACAGCAGCCGATCCATTGGGACCGTGGACAGTGGACCCCGCGCCGGTGCTGAGCATGGGCAGCGCGGGCGAATGGGACAGCCTGCACATTGATACACCGAGTGTGGTGCGCACGGACACGGGGTATATGCTGTTCTACGCGGGGGTAGGCGAAAATACGGATAGCAGCGGCATCGGCATGGCGACTTCAGCCGATGGAATCACCTGGACGAAATATGATGACCCGGCGACAACGGCTGCCCCCTATGCGGAAAGTGACCCTGTGCTCGTATCCACGCAGGAAGCCTATCGTTTTCACCAGCCGCGTGTTGAACGTGTTGACGAGCAGTATGTGATGATCTTTCGCATGGCACCCACCAGCGGTAACCAGATGGGCTTAGGCATTGCCACCAGCGCTGATGGTATCGCATGGGACGTGCTGACGCCGGAACCGTTCTGGGGTTCGGACAGCATCCCCGGCGCAATGGGCTTCTGGTTCACCGCGCTTGCCTATCACGACGACACATTTTACCTGTATATCGAAGGCGGACGCGGCAGCTATACCGATGTCTATGTTGCAACAGCGGCGCGCGCATTTCTGGATTGATGTGCAGTTGGTGCCTGCTGCCGGGTTTTGGTTTCAGCGTGGCAGCAGGCAGATGCTTTCGCCAGCGGCGGCGGGCGGCGGGCAGGCGCGTTCGGTCTGGTCAATCCAACTGGCGATGCTGAAGCCATCGCGCCAGAATGCGCCGTCCGTGCCGGCGGTGGCTGTGGCGACATGGTGGCTGCATTCCGGGGGCAGGCTTTGCAGCGCTGCGGGGTCAAAGACAAACAGCGCGCACTGCCCCGGCGCCAGCAGCCCAACGCTGCCCGCCCCCACCGCGATAAAGCCTGTCGGGTCGCCAAGCTGCTGGCGCGTTTCGTTGACCAACTGCACCTGCCCGGTCGGCAGCCAGCGGTTCGCCGTGCGGTTGATGACCCACAGATAGTCTGTGCTGTAACGGAAGAAAACATACGGGGCGACATCCTCCGCGTAATAGCGGTAGCCGGTACTCTGGCTGGCATCCTGCGGCAGAATGCCCACCGGCAGATACAGCAGGCAGGTCTGGTGTTCCTGCGTGATTGCGGTGGGGCAGCTTGCGCGGCGCACGCCGTCGTGCAGCACCACAAAACGCTCGGCACCGCTGGCAGCATTCCAGAACTGCTGTTCCGGCGGCAGGTCGTCCAGCCAGGTCGAAATCCCCGCACGCGGGCAGTCTGCGACGGTCGGGTCTGCCCCGGCGACATCAATCGACCAGAGCTGCAAACAGACAAAATTGCGCGACACCCACCCGCGCCACTCCAGCCCGCTAAAACGCGCCGGGCGCGCCCCTTGCAGGCGGTTCTGCGCCACAAATTCCAGCCGCGCAATCGACAGCGCCCACTCCACGTCGAGGTCAACCATGTTGACCAGCGTAAAATCGTTATCGTCGTAGACCAGCCGCATGTTGTAGGTTTGCAGCACGGTGACGTTCACGCGGTTCTCGACCAGTGTCTGCGCGCTGACCGTGTTTTCGGCAAACGCCGCCCCTTCCTGCCATTCCGCGAAGGTGATGTCGCCCAGTTCCAGTCCGGCGCGGTTGAGTTCGGCAGCGGCAGCGGGCAGGGTCCTGCCGGTGACATCCGGCGCTGCCTGTGCGCCAGCCAGCGTGACCACCAGGGGCAGCACAGCAAGGCAGAGCAGCAAACGGCAGCAGCGCATCAACAACACAATCGTCATCATCATCGGCGAGACTCCATTTTGAGAACGGGAATGCAGTATGCCAGCCGGTTGATTCCTCGGCGCTGGTCAGCAAACAGCCTTATTTTTACTGCGGCGCAGCGCAGCGAATCGGGCGCTCCGGGGTGCCCGCAATGCTCACCGGCATGCCCAGATACGGCGACGGGTCGAGCGTGTTTTCCAGCAGCGCCTCGTTTCTGAACGAACCGTCTGGCTCGCTGAGCACAATGCTGAAATGCAGATGCAGCCCAATCGGCGCGCCGGTGCCGGAATACTCGCCCTGATACCCCAGCAGCGTGCCCTGCCGCACAAAGACCGCGCTCGTCCCGCGTGGGAATGCCGCTGCCACGTAAGACTCCACGCCATCGCGCGCTGCCATATGCGTGTAATACGTCCAGAGGGTGCGCCCCGGTTGCAGCGGGTCATCGTGGCGGATAATCACCGTCGCAACCCATTCCGGCAGGCGCGTGAGATAACCGTCATAAGCGGCGACCACTGGCACGGTTCCCGGTGCGCCAGCGCCAAAGATGTCCACCCCCGTATGCCGCCGCAGGATATTATACGGACCGACGGTATCGCTCCACAGCAGCCCGATAAAGCCGCTGGTGGGCAGCAAAAACGGCGCGCCGGGGCACGGCTGCGTTTGCTGGCTGGCAGTCCAATCGGGGCGGATTGCCGGGTCATTGAACCAGCGCCGGATATAGACGTTGCTGTCACTCTGGGTTTCGCTCACCCAGCGCAGCAGCAGCCGCCCACCCAACAGCAGCACGGCGCTGCCCAGCAGCACCAGCGCCAGCAGGATCAGCAGCACTCGCCGCCGGTTGGCGCGGCTTCGCAAAAATGGCTTCATCAACACCAGTACCATCGCGCTATGCCATCAAACCGCCCTCATTATAGGTTTGCGGTTACAATCGCGCTATCAGCAAAACGGCTCGGCGCTGTGGATCGCGCATCAGCACAGATGCGCCACGCATTTGTCCTCGGTGTTCAATCGTTTATGCTGGATAACAGTGCATACCGTTTGGGAAGGTTGAGGCAGAGGCATGAAACGAACCTACTGGTTGCTCCTGGGTGTAATGGCTGTCGTGCTGGTGCTGGCGGCAGTGGTCTACTGGCTCTTTCTGCGCCCGGAATCTCGCTTCATGGCAGCTAACATTGATCTCCTCTACACGCTCGATGGCGAATGCCATGCGATCTCGCCGGATGGCATGCTGCTTGTGACCACCCGTGATGTCTATGAGCTGGCGACCGGGGAAGTGCGCATCGCCAACGGACTGAACAGCCAGCCGTTTGGCTATTTCAGCCCCGATGGGCGGCTGGTTGCGCTGTTCGGGGATGGCACCGACGCCGCTACCGGTGGCGTGTTTGAGACGGCTACCGGTGAGCGCTGGCTGAATCTGCCTGCGGGCAGATTTTCGGCTGACGGCACGCTGCTTTTCGCGGGCTATAACGGAGTTTTTGCTGTCGAGACGGGGGAACAACTGCTCGCGATCCCGGCGGATTACACGCTGAGCGCCGATCAAACCCTGCTGATTGTTGAGGGCGATGGGCTTTATTCGGTGGCAACATTGCAGCGCCTGTTTGGCATTCCGCCCGGCGCAGCACGCCTGGTTGCCGAAAACGAACAGATGTTTCTGGTTGTGGAAGACGACGGCATTTACAGGGTGCCGGATGGCGAGCGCGTATTTGAGCTTCAGGGCACGTTTGTGCTGCTGACAGCGCGTGCGGATGGCGAGCTGCTGGTTCAGCTTGCGGACGACGGCATCTACCTGCTGTCCAGCGGGGAACGGCTGATCACGACCGGCGCGGCGTGGCGCGCTACACGCTTTAGTGCCGACGGGCGCTGGGTTGCCGTCCAGAATGACGGGGTTTATGACCTGCTGAGCGGCGAACAGCAGTTCGCGCTGGGTGCGGCGGAGGCATTCTTCGCGCCGGACAGCAGCGCTGTGTATGCACGCGGCGAGGGTGTTTATGCTGTACCGTCCGGGGAGCAGCGATTTACCGTGCAGGGCGGCGCTGCTGCTGTTGGTTTTGCATTCAACACTGCGGGCACGCTGCTGGTGGTCGAAAATGATGGCGTGTATGATCTGGCTACCGGGCAGCGCCGCTTTGCGGTGGGCGCTATGGTGGATGGCAGCGGCACAGATTTTCTTGCCGAGGATCGCTGGCTGCTGGTCGGTGGTGACCAGCTTTACGACACTGCCACCGGGGAGGCAGAACTGCGTGTTCCGGGCGGTTGGCGGCTGCTGGATGACCGGCTGGTGATTGCTGGTGTCGGCATCTTTGATGTCCGGACGCTCGAAATGCAGGTGCTGCTGCCGGCGGTTGATTTTGAGGGCGCTGCCGGGTACATCCTGCGCATCAGAAATCTGGTAGTCAACGCGGAACAATCTGTGCTGTATGTGCCGCTGGACAGCCTGTATGATATGCAGACCGGGGCGCGTCTGCTGGATGTGCATGATGCGGTGGACGTGGATATCGATGCCAGCGGGGATTTCTTCGCCGTGACCTATCAGCCCGATGCCTATACCTGCGCTGTCTACCGCCGCAGTTGACCGGCAGTGAAACGCACGCCTTTGCTGGCTTATGTTTTGTGGCAGTGACACAGAGTCGCTTACAGAAAGCCGCTCGTTTATGGCTATACAACAACCGCCCTCCCTTTCACTGTTCAAACACCTTGAAGCGGCGCTTGGCACACTGATCCAGCCGGTGCGCTGCTCCAAGGCAACGCTGGTGCATCTCAGCCATACCCTTGAAGACCTGGTGCTGAGCAAACGCTTGCCCGCGCTGGTCTTTACCGGCTTTCAGGAGTCCGCTTACTGGCGGCAGGAAACCGAACGCTACCGCGCGCTGGCGGACGTGGCGCAGCAGGTGTGCATTTTTGCGGGCAAGCCGCTGCCGCCGGAGAGCAGTGCCAATACACTGCATGTGGCGCTGAGCGGCGATGACCCACTGCGGCAGGAGTGGTTTCTCGTGATTTTGTCCACGCAGTTCAGCGTGCTGCTGTGCGGGCAGGATCGTCAGGTGGCAGGCATAGAAGAACCCCTGCGCCAGTTTGACACCCTGTGGAGCTTTGAACCAGCGCTGGTCAACAGGGCGCTGGATGTCGTGGAGGATGCGATCGCTTTTTATCGCCCGGAAAAGCTGGCAGCGCTGCAAGCCGCGCGCCGCGCCTATCCGCCGGTGACGCCTGACGCGGCGCTTTTCACCAGCTTTGTCACCGAAATGCTGCGCTTTGAAGAAAACCTGCACCAGCGTGTCAATACGCTCTATCTGGAATTGGGCAAACAGGCAAGTGACCTGGAACGCGCCTACAAAGAACTGGAGTCGTTCAACTATTCGGTGTCGCACGACCTGCGCGCACCGCTGCGCGCCATGGAAGGCTTCTCGCGCATTGTCCTCAAGGATTTCGCGCCGCTGCTGCCAACGGAGGCGCAGCGCTATCTGACACTGGTTAACCGCAATGCCGAACAGATGAGCCACCTGATTGACGAGCTGCTCAGGTTTTCGCGCCTCAGCCGCCAGCCGCTCATTCGCCGTCCAACCAACCCGCAGGAACTGGTGCGCCTGGCGCTGCTGGATTTGCAGACGTACACCGCCGGGCGCGACATCGAATTTCAGGTAGCGGCGATGCCGGAATGCCTGTGCGACCCCACCCTGTACAAGCAGGTCTATGTCAACCTGCTCTCGAACGCCATCAAGTTCACTGCCCTCCGCCCGCGGGCGAAGATTCAGATCGGCTGGCGGCAGGAGAACGCGGAGCAGGTCTATTTTGTGCGCGATAACGGCGTGGGCTTTGACATGAAATATGCCGGGAAACTGTTTGGCGTGTTCCAGCGCTTACACAATAGCAGTGAGTATGAGGGCAGCGGCGTTGGGCTGGCAATTGTGCAGCGCATTGTCCAGCGCCACGGCGGGCGGGTGTGGGCGCAGGCAGAACCGGGTCAGGGGGCGACATTCTACTTCACGACGGGCATTGTTGAAGACGAATAGCGGATCGTGAGCAGCAGTTGGCGGTTAGCAAAAAGCCAATCGCCAGCCGCTAATTGCTAACCGCCCAGAGCTGCACTGTGCAGCATCAGATCTTCTTGTCCGAACGCGGGTCGAGTGCGTCGCGCAGTCCGTCGCCCACAAAATTGATGCTCATCACCGTCAGCACGACCAGCAGCCCCGGAAAAATCCACATCCAGGGCGCGCCTTCGAGGTTGTCATAGGCGCGGTCCAGCATGTTGCCCCAGCTTGCCGTCGGCTGCTGCACACCCAGCCCCAGAAAGCTGATGTACGCTTCCTGCAAAATCGCTGCCGCCACACTGAGCGTTGCCGCGACGATGATTGGCGCGAGGGCGTTGGGCAGAACATGCTGGAGGATGATACGCTGGTGCGATGCCCCCAGCGCGCGCGCTGCCTGCACAAATTCCTGCTCCTTGAGTGACAGGAACTGCGAACGCACAATGCGCGCCAGTGTCATCCAGCCCGTCAAGCCGATGATCACAATAATCACCAGCACACTGCCGCTGAGCGTGCGCCCAAAGAGGTTAACTGAGGGGATGCGATTGCCGAAGAATTTCGCCATCACCAGCAGGAACAACAGCGAGGGAATGCTGAGCATGGCTTCGGTCAGGCGCATCAGCACGGCATCAAGCCACCCGCCAAAGTAGCCGGAGAGTGTCCCGATGATTGTGCCCATCGTCACCGAAACCACCATCGCAAAGATGCCGATGAGCAGCGAAATCTGCCCGCCATAGATGGTGCGCGCCAGCACGTCGCGCCCGACCGGGTCGGTGCCCATCAGATGCGTGTCCACCGGCGCGGTGCGTGTGCCTTCAATGATCAGGGCGCGGTACGGCGCGGGCAGCACCAGGTCAGGATAGCGCAGTTGTCCTGTTTCCGTGCCGATCACCGGCGCGAGCAGCGCCCGGCGCGTGTCGTTGTAATTGGCGTATGCCTCGCTGTAGATCAACGAGCCGCCCAGAATGTAGATGATGATCAAAATCAGAATAATCATCCCGGTCAGCGCCATGCGGTGCCGCAGAAAGCGCCGCAGCGCCCGCCGCTGCACCGACGGCAGCGCTTGTGCCTGCGGTTCGCGCTGGCGGTTGAGTGTGGCAATGTTTGTTCCGGCTTTGGTTGCCATCAGCGTATCCTCGTCTGTGCTCAGGCGCTTAGTTATAGCGAATACGCGGATCCAGCCACGTATAGACCACATCGGTCAGCAGTTGAAAGATGACCACAGCAACCGAGATCAGCATCAACAGCCCCATCAGCACACTGAAGTCTGACCGCGACAGCGCATCAATGAACAACCGTCCCATGCCGGGCCAGGCATAAATCGACTCGGTGACCACCGCGCCCCCCAGCAGCAGCGGCAGATCCAGCCCGATCAGCGTGACCAGCGGCAGCGAGGCATTGCGCAGCGCATGCACAAACAGGATGCGCCGTTCGTGCAGCCCTTTGGAGCGCGCCGTGCGCACATAATCGGCGTTGATCACTTCGAGCATGCTGGCGCGGATGTAACGGTTGTAGGCGGCAATGCTGATCAGCGCGATAGTCAGCGAGGGCAGCACCAGATGCCAGGCGATCTGCGGCAGGGTCGCCCCGACTGCCGGGTCGAACATCTGTCCGGTGGGGAAATAGGGCAAGCCCGCTTGCCGGAAACGGATGGCGAAAATATATAAAAGCATCAAGCCCAGCCAGAACACCGGCATCGAGAAAAAAATAAAGGACAGCGTGGTCAGAATATTGTCGAGCAGGGAATATTGTTTGAGTGCCGAAATAATGCCGATAATCAGCGACAGGACGATGATCAGCACTTCAGCCGTCAGCATCAGCAGCAGCGTGTTCGGCAGGCGATCCGCAATCACACTGATCGCCGGCTGCCCACGCGCAATCAGCGAGTCGCCAAAGTCGCCGCGCAGCACGCCCAGCCGTGTGCCGCTGCGTTCCGGTTCGCCGTCGCCATCACAGTCCACCTGCACATGCTGGTTGCCGATCAGCCAGTAGACATACTGCGTCAGAATGGGTTGATCGAGTCCCCACAGGCAGCGCAACCGTGCCTGTTCTGCGGCGGGCAGGGTGTCACGCCCGCCCATCGTGGCAACCGGGTCGCCAGAAGACTGCATCAGCACAAACAGGACGAGGCTGACAATAAACAGGAGTGGAATTGCCTGTAACAGACGCCTGATGATGTACTGGGTCATAATGTGCCCCTTTGCGTCATACAGGGGCGACCGGTTGCAGGCAGTCTGTGCCGCGCAGCCGTCGCCCCAGTTGAATCGTCCAAGACTGCCGGGGCACAGTGTAATGCGCCCCGGTCAGCAGCTATCAGTTAGTCACATCCCAGGCGTAGATGTTCCAGAATGGGGTCGCGCCGTTGAACTGGACGTTCGTAATGCGCATGTTGCTGATCCACACATCGGCATCGTACCAGATGCCCAGCCACACATAGGCGTCATACAGCCGCTGGTCGATCTGGTGGAACAGCGCAACACGGGCTGCTGTGTCCACCGTGCGTGCCTGTTCAACAAACAGTGCATCGGTTTCAGGATCGCAGTAGCCGCTCCAGTTGCTGCCGGTCGGGTTCGCGTCACTGGGAATTTCGGCGCACAGGAAGCGCACGGAATCGGGATCCGGGAACGCGGTGGTGGTGGACCACTGCCCGATGTCGAACTGCCCGCTTGCCATGGGTCCGCCGGCGCCGTAGCTGTTGAAGAACACATCCGACGGGTGGTTAATCAGCTCAACGCCGATGCCCACTTCCGCGAGCTGCTGCTGTGCCACAACCTGCGTGTCAACGCGAATCTGGCGGGTGGTG
Source organism: Anaerolineae bacterium (assembly GCA_034435675.1). GTDB lineage: Bacteria > Chloroflexota > Anaerolineae > Aggregatilineales > Phototrophicaceae > DAOTWP01. The sequence goes on along the minus strand of DAOTWP010000299.1, from coordinate 21,904 downwards.
GTGGCATAACGCAGCACCAGTTCAACGCCGTCCTTATCACGGGTGCCGTCGCCGTTGCTGTCAATCCAGCCAGCTTGGTCCAGCAGCGCGATGGCTTGTTCCGGATCATAGGCATAGGCGGGCAGGTTGGGGTTGTCGTAGGGTGTGCCTTCCCAGATGCCCGACGGCGGGTAGGTCGCGCCAAAGAGCAGGTCTTCGGTCACCGCCAGTTCGTCGAAGGCGAGGGCAACTGCCTGCCGCACGCGCACATCCTGAAGCGCCGGGTGTCCGGTTGCCGGGTTGATATTCAGATACCAGCCTTCGTTGTAGCCGGAGGCATACACGCCGATATTAAACAAACCGCTGTCTTCCAGCGCCGGCACCTGATCCAGCGGGAAGAACGTGCCGATATCGGAGTTGCCGCTGGTGTGTGCTGCCAGATACGCCTGATCGTCGGGGATAAAGTTGACGATGACGGCATCAAGCAGCGGGGCAGACCCGTAGTAATTCGGGTTGCGCACAAAGCGCATGAAGTTGCCGTAGTCCCAGGTTTCCAGCATAAACGGACCGCTGGCAACGCTGGGGTTGCGCCCGAATTCGGCGTTGTCCAGGGTGCCTTCTGCCTCAAAGACCGGGCGCAGCACGTGTTCCGGCAGGACGCGGGTGAAGATGCTGCCCAGCCAGGGCGCATACGGTTCGGGGAAGGTGACCACTACTGTCAGGTCATCGGGGGCTTCCACGCTGACCATCTTGTCATAGGGGTCACGGCTGTTGACGGCATTGCCTTCCGCGATGTACATCTCATAGGTGAACACGAAGTCTGCGGAAGTCAGCGGATCACCATCCGACCACAGCAGCCCTTCGCGCAGCCGCAGGGTGATGACTGAACCATCTTCGTTGATGCCACCGTTTTCCTGGGTCGGAATTTCGGTAACAAGCTGCGGAACAGGATTCAAGTCACCGTCAAATGACCAGGCACCATCAAGGAACAGACCCTGAATATAGCCGGAAAACGTCATGGTGGTGTACGGATTCAGGAGTGTGTCTGCTTCCTGAGTGAAGGTAATGGTGATAGTCTTTTCCTGCGCGGTGACGGGCGCAAAAACGCCCACCGCAAGGACGAATACCAGCACCAGAACGACGAAACGCTTAAATGACATGCTCTTAACTCCTCCTTTTAACAAAGCACCGGGATGCAGCCTGTGTAGAACCACATCCGTACATAATTAATCTTAGCTTAAAGTTGGGGGCATCGCAATCAAATGCTCCCCGCCATTTGAGGGAAGTGCAGGGGAAGTTGTGCAGGTTATAACAAACGGGTGTCCTGCTGTGGGGGCAGTAGCTGCGCAGGGGAAAGCTGAAAGGCAAATGGAGCGCGGCTGGCGTGGTGGATGCTGCTTTCACATGCGCCTGGGGATCAGGACTCAAGCGCAGCACAACCCTTCAGCGCACGCGGTTGGGTGCGCTGCTTTTGTTGCTTTGGCAGCGTGCTCCGCGCTTATCCCAGGTAAATCTTTTCCCAACCGGTTTTCCCAACCCGCGCTTCGGACCCCTCCCCTGCCCCACCGGCTGTGCTGGCAGTTTGTATCAATTGGCGGCAGTGCTTCCCTCAGAAGTCCGCGTTGCAGGGGGGCGGACTGCGCGGTGGGGTAGGGGGCTGAAAAACGGCTGACAGGTTGGGTTGGGAAATGGCTGCTGCCGGTTTGTGTTATTCTTCCAGTTCTGCGAGCAGGTTTTGCCACTGCACAATCTGTTGAATAACAAGCTGACGCCACTGCTGGCGGGCAGCCCCTTTGGCGCGGCGGGCAGCAGCACTGACCGTAATGAAGTTTTTGTCGCTGGATTTTTGCGCGCGCAGAATGCCGGTTTCGCGTTCGCGGGCAGCGCCGCATTCCTGCCGCAGCCGCGCCACACTCCAACCGCCTGCCGCTGCTGCTGTCAGCAGGGCGATCTGCTCATCGCCCGACAAGCCTGCTACCACCTGATGATGGGCAAACGACAAATTATCAATTCGAATTGATAATTGCACATGGCGCGAGACATAGGCGTACTGGCGCAGTGTCTCGACGGTGTAGCCGGTCTGTTCGGCAAGCTGCTCGTAGGTCTGCCCCCACTGGTAATCCTCGCCATAGACGATCCAGTCACCAATCAGCCACTGGATAGCGCGGTTGACGCGAAAGATCAGTTCGCCAATTGTCTGCCAGTCCTGCGCCGTCACATCGCCTTGCAGGGCAATGCCCGTGCTGGTCAGCGTAAAGCCGCCGTAAGCAAGGCTGCCATCGCTGTGCTGCACCAGCCGCAGCCGCCGGCCTTCGTCAATATCGGACAGGTTGTAGCCTTCTGCCGCCAGTTGTTCGAGTGACAGCGTGGGCGATGTGCTGTCGTCCTGCCAGGTTGCCCCGACTGCTTTACGATTGGCGCGTTTAGACATATTGCAGCACTCCCCAGACACGATCCACTACGCGCCATGCTTCGCGGGCGGCGGCGCTTTCGGGCGCAACAGCGTACACCGGGCGGCGCATTGCTGCGGCTTCCGCCCAGGCGATGCGCATGGGCATCGGGTCCCAGACCAGGTCGCCATAGCTGGCTTTCAGCGATTCGTAGTTTTCGCTGTGTTCAACCGTGTTCGGGCGGAACATGTTCGGGATGATACCCATCAGATGAATGGGCTTGCCGGTGCGGTTTTTGCGCTGCTCGGTAAAGCGTTCACGGTTGCCCAGCGATGCCATTAAGCCTTGCAGCGAATAGGTTTCACACAGTGTCGGGTAGAGAATCGCATCGGTTGCCAGATAAATCGCGCCGTGCAGCAGCGAAGGCGTGGGCGAAGTGTCGAACATGACAATATCCACATGGCGTTCGATCTCACGCAGGCGGTCGGCAATGGCGAAGGCGTCATCAATGCGCTGGGCGATCAACTGCGTTTCGACGTTGCCCGGCAGCACTGCCAGCAGCCCTTTGCTGGTTTCGCCCGGCGGTTCGTACAGCTCCGGCGCAACCACGCGCAGGACATCCTGCCAGCGGGCATCACGCACGAGCAGATCGTAAAAACACGGTTCGTGCTTCAGCCCCAGTCCGAACGTCGCGTGCCCCTGCGGGTCGGCATCCACCAGCAGCACCCGCTGCCCGCGAATCGCCAGCCCGGCGGCGATAAACTGGGCAATGGTCGTTTTGCCCACGCCCCCTTTTTCATTGGCGAGGGTGATTACTTTCATGACGTTATCTCCTGAATAGCGTTGTGCCCGCCGGTATGGCGCTGGCTGCCCCTGCGCGACAGGCTGGCACAGCAGTGCAGCGGTGCAGCAGAACAGCGCGTGTCCGGTTTGCAGATCAGCCCCATGATAACATCCCCGGTGCAAATTACCACATCAATTTGCCGTTTCCGGCCCACGGCGCTGCCAGTCCCTGGAGTGCATCCTCAGATGTCCTGAAAGCTGTGCCAGAACGCGACCAGAGGGGGTTTTTAGGCGTTTTTGTGCCACTTCATAGGCAGAAGGCTATGTGTCGCGCAAAAAGGCACAAAATGGCGGGTTTTCAGGAATTGTCAGTGCGCCGCCACAATACGGCAAACCTCGTGTACTATAGTCTTGTATCACAAGGTCATCAATGACACCATGTAATGGTTGTTAGCGTAAAGTGGTTGAGGCTAAGGATTAACGATGAAACCGGTAGAACCGCAAAAACCGCAGGGCAAGCAGGAATCCGTGTGGGACTACCCCCGCCCGCCCCGTGTCGAACGCACGACGAAGCGTATCCGCGTGATCGTTAGCGGTGAGACGCTTGTGGACAGCACCGCAACGTATCGCGTGCTGGAAACCAGTCACCCCCCCGCGTACTATATCCCGCAGAAAGACATCAACATGGCGCTGCTGACGACCACGCGCTACCGCACCGTCTGCGAGTTCAAGGGCGCGGCGACTTACTGGACGCTGAAAATGGGCGACCGCGAAATTGAGCAGATCGCGTGGAGCTACAGTGCGCCCCTGCCCGGTTACGAAGCGATCAAAGATCATCTGGCGTTTTATGCCAGCCGGGTGGATGCCGCCTTTGTAGATGATGAGCAGGTGCAGCCGCAGGCAGGCGATTTCTACGGCGGCTGGATTACAGCGGAGATTGTCGGACCCTTCAAGGGTGGAGCGGGGACCTGGGGCTGGTGAGGCAGCACGCGCAGCACACCAAAACTCAATGCAACTATTTCTGGGATGTAATGTAGAGTTATTTAAGAACCTGTCCATCAACCGGTCTCCCTGAACAAGGGAATTTGTCCCCTTGTCCGAGTTTAAGGATAGCCATCAAGGTGGATGTACCTGTTCTGGCGCAGTCTGCGCCGGAGTGCATCAGCCGCAGTGTATTGCACAAAGGGATTGATAATGCCTAAAGTTCTGGCGATTGAGGACGAAGCTCCCATTCTGGAAAACATTCTTGAAACTCTCGAAATCGAGGGCTACGAGGTAGTTGGCGCGGCAAATGGTGCTATCGGCATTAAATGCGCCCGCGAGCATGCACCCGATATCATCATCTGCGACATCATGATGCCGGAACTGGATGGTTACGGCGTGCTGCTGGAACTGCGCAACGACCCGCGCACTGTGTCAACCCCGTTTATCTTCCTGACGGCGCGTGCAGATCGGGCGGCGATGCGGCAGGGGATGGAACTGGGAGCCGACGACTTTTTGACCAAGCCCTTTACCACCGGCGAACTGGTCAGCGCCATTCATACGCGGCTTGAAAAACACGCCGCAGTGCTGCGTGACTATGAAGAGCGCATGCAAACACTCCAGCACGCCGTTGTACATTCGCTGCCGCATGAGCTGCGTACACCGCTGACCGGCATTCTGGGCTGCGCCGAATTCATGATGCTAGACGCCGAAATGCTCGACGCGAAAAAAGTGACCCACATGGCAGAAATCATTCAGCGTTCTGCCAAGCGCTTGCAGCGGCTGACCGAAAATTACCTGCTTTACGCGCAGGTCGAGATGATGGCGGTCAACAAGGAACGCCAGCAGATGCTCAGCAAGGAGTCGTGTGATTACGCCGGCGACCTTGTCGCGCAGATGGCTTACATGCGTGCCGAAATCCTGCAACCGCCGCGCAGCGCCGATATGCAGGTGGATACCACCAATGCCAACGTTCGCGCCCCCCAGACGATGATTAACAAAATCACTGAAGAACTGGTGGACAATGCGCTGAAGTTTTCTCAACCGGGGCAAAAAGTGCTGGTTGAGGCAGCGCCTGTTGATGGGGTTTACCGCCTGCGCGTGCAGGATTTCGGGCGTGGGATGACCCCTGAGCAGATCAAGTCTGTCGGGCTGTACATGCAGTTCGAGCGTAAGCTCTACGAACAGCAGGGGCTGGGTATCGGGTTGATTCTCGCTAAACGGATGAGTGAGCTGCTGGGCGGCACGCTTATCGTTGAGAGTGAAATCGAAAAAGGCACGACTGTTACTGCCAGCCTTCCTCTCGTAAAGTGATAGACGACATGCTGTAATCTGCCGCGATTCGCTGTAGAGTCAGGGGAGCAGTGATCCCAACGGATAAGCATGCTTCAGGAAGAGGGAAAGCGCGATGAAACGAATCGCAGTATTGACCAGCGGCGGTGATGCTCCCGGCATGAACGCCGCCATTCGTGCGGTGGTGCGTGTGGCAGTTCATCACAACATGGAAGTCTACGGCGTCAACAATGGGTATCTGGGTTGTCTGGAAAACGACATGCGCTTGCTGGGACGGCGTGATGTCGGCGGCATCATACAGGTGGGCGGCACCATGCTGGGCAGCGCCCGCTGTCTGGACTTCAAGACGGAGCAGGGTCGCCGGACTGCCCTGCGCAATTTCAACAAACATGGTATCGAGGCGCTGGTCGTCATCGGCGGCAATGGCTCACAAACAGGGGCGCACTCGCTGAATCAGATGGGCTTCCCGGTGGTGGGTGTGGCATCCACGATTGACAATGACCTGTATGGATCGGATATCACCATCGGGGTAGACACGGCGCTGAATATCGCGCTGGAGGCAATTGACCGGCTGAAAGTGACGGCGGCTTCGCACCAGCGCGCTTTTCTGGTCGAAGTGATGGGGCGCGACTGCGGCTATCTGGCGCTGATGGCTGGCATCGCTGGCGGCGCAGAAGCCATCATTATCCCCGAAGTGCCCACCAAACCGGAGGAAGTCGCGGAAATCCTGACCGCTGCCTATGAGCGTGGCAAGTCGCATGGGCTGGTGGTGGTGGCAGAAGGTGCGGAATACAATGTCGAGATGATGGCGGCGTACTTCAAGGAAAATCGGCAGGAACTGGGCTTTGATCTGCGCGTGACGACGCTGGGGCATGTGCAGCGCGGCGGCGCGCCGGGCGCGTTTGACCGCAACCTGGGCACGCGGCTGGGGGCTGGCGCGGTGGATTGTCTGGTTAAGGGCGAAACCGGGGTGCTTGTTGGGCTGCATGGCGGCGAAATCGTGACTACCCCGCTGGATGTGGTGACTGCCAACCACAAGAAGCTGGACGACAAACTGATTGAACTGGCAAAGGTGCTGGCGGAATAGGCGATTGCAGTCGAGAGCGTAGAGGTAACCTGCCCGGTTGCCTCTACAGAACCTTAAGGAGTCAGCTCGATGAGCCAGGTTCAGCCCATCCTGACGCTGGAACTACTGCGCGAAATCCTCAAGCTTGCTGCATCTAGTTGTAACTTTCCTTGCCGGTCACATCCCCCGGTAGCATTGCGGGTTGCAGGCTCCACAGCGTCAGCGTGCCGTCTGCGCCTGCCAGCAGCAGCGCCACCCCGCGTGCCTGCGGCGCAAAACTGATGCTGGAAACCGGCGCGGGCATCGCAAAAACAAGCTGTTCGCTGCCCTGTGCCGTATCCAGAAGCCACACGCTGCCATCCGCCAGCGCCAGCACCAGCAGGGTGCTGTCCGGGCTGAACGCCAGCGCCAGCGCGGGAACGGGCTGGTTAAGCGCAAAGTGCTGCTCCCCGCTGTTTACGTCCCACACCCGCAGTGTCACGCCGCTGCCCGCAACCGCCAGCAGCCGCCCATTCGGGCTGAACGCAAGCTGCGCGATACCCTGCTGGCTGCCCGCCAGTGGGCGCAGGCGGGTATCATCCAGACTCACCAGCGTGACTGTGCCGCTGGAATGCCCAACTGCCAGCAGCGTGCCTGCCGGATTCAGCGCCAGCGCGCGCGGCACTGCCTCGCTGCCGAATTCTGCCCTGCCCAGGCTCAGCAGCAGGCTGTTCTGCGCCGTGTCCCAGACGTAAATCTGGCGGCGCATGTCCACCCCGGCGGAGGCAAGGCGGCTGCCATCGCGGTTATAGGCGACCAGCGTATGCGGCACGCTGCGCGTATCCAGACTGCTGCCCGCAACGACGACCGGCTGACCGGCGTCGAGCAGCGGGTCCTGCAGCACTGCCGTGACTGTGCCCTGCGCCGCGCTGACCAACTGCACGCGCCCGTCAACGCTGCCCAGCGCCAGCGCATCCCCTTGCGGCGCCAGCGCCATGCCCGTGACCGGATACGCGCCCAATCCCAGCAGCAGGCTTTGCGCGCCATCCTGATTCCAGATGAGCAGGCGGTTATCCGCGTTGTGGACTGCCCAGACATGCCCGGCTGTTGAAGTCATCACGCTGATGATGCCGCCACCGGTCAGCAGCGGCGCACTGCTTAGCGTGCCCAGCGAAGTAAATGCGCCCCCGGCGGGCAGCATGAAGCCCTGGTATGCCTGGGGCTGCTCCAGTTGGGGCAGGTCTTGCAGCACCTGCGCCACCACCGGAATAAGCGGCACGGCGGGACGAGCAAGCGGGGTTGGGACAGCGTAACCGGCATCTGCTGCGGCAGTGGCGGGCGCTGCCGCGACAAGCGTTTGTGTCTGTGGGGCTGCGGGTATAGCGGCGCTGATCCGGCTGTCGCCCCGGTCTGCCAGCAGCAGCAGCACGCCCAGCACGGCAGCTGCCAGCAGCGCGGCGGCAAGCGTCAGCGACTGCCCGATGCGGCGTGAGGGTGGCAGAATGCTGTGGCGCCGTTCAACGGTGCTGCTGGCGGCAGGGAGAATGCCGTTTTCCGGCTGGTTCGCTGCTGCGCGCTGCGCCAGCACCTGCTGCCAGACCCGTTCCTGCGCCGCACGCAGCGCCCCGGCAGAAGGCGCTGCATCGCGTTCTGCCAGCACCAGCAGCCGCAAGAACGCATCGGGCGCGTCATCTGCCAGTGGTGTGTCAGTCAGTGCCGGGTCGTGCAGCAGCCTGTCCAGCCGTTGTTCGACCTGCTGGTCATCAGCGTAAGGCGTGCTGCGCTGGTCAGCAGGTGAGTTGTGGTGCGCGGCGTTGTGCGAATTGCTGCGCGAGCCGCCGTAATCTTCGCCCGGACGCTTGCCGAATAGCTCGTTCACAATTCTGTACCTTCGTTTGCCTCCAGGAACAGTGCTCGCAGTTGATTGATCGCGCGGTGCAGATCCACACGGACAGCGCCCGCGCTCTTGCCCAGCGCCTCGCCGATTTCCTGCGATGTCAGTTCGCCGGAGAGTTTCAGCGCCAGTAAATCCTGCTGGTACTCGGACAATCTGCCGACCAGTTCGCGCAGCAGTGCGGCGCGTTCGGCATCCAGCAGTGCCTTAAGCGGTTCGGGATAATCCGCCGCGAAGTCCAGTTCGCCCGCTTCAATCGACACCTGTGGACGCAGTCCGCGCAGATGATTCGCCACCACATTATGCGCGATGCGGAACAGCCAGGCGGCAACCAGCCCGCCGCGATAGCCCTCTAACCCGCGCAGCGCCCGGATAAACACCTGACTGGTCAAATCTTCCGCTTCCTGCATGCCGCCCACCCGCCGCAAACAGTAGCGATAAATGCGCGTGAAATAGCGCTCATACAGCGGCGCAAAGGCGGCTGCATCGCGTTGCGCCGCCAGCATGAGGGCGGCTTCGTCCTGCTGGTTCGCGGCGTTATCGCGTTCATCCTGTGCCGCCACAGCCACAGCACTGCTGGCAGGCAGTTCAGACTCGGACACCGCTAGACGCGCGTGTCCGGCATCCTGACGATAATAATCAACGGTCATCGGGTGCGCACCGAACCTTCATTGTGTCGGGCATTGCGGCAGTGCAGTCTGTCCTCAGTGTGCTGATGGCTTCCCATGATGGACACCCCGCATACCGCTGCCAGTCAAACGAATAAGACACACAAAGGTTGTACACCGTTACAGCCCGGCAGGCGCAGTGGCTGCACCGACAGCTCACAGCCGGGCGATGATCTCCCCGCGCTTGAAACTGCGCGACCCAAAGCGCAGCAGCACCAGAGTCAGTGCCCACAGCAGCGCGCCCAGAATCAACGCCAGCAGCGGGCTGAGGATGATGATCCCGGCGAACTGCCCGATCAGCAGCAGCACCACCGGCAGCACCAGCAGGCTGCCCGTCTGGTACGCGCCCTGAAACGTCGTCGCCCGTGCGGAGACGATGACCATCACCGACAAGCCCAGTCCTGCCGCTGCTGGGGACACCCAGAAGACCAGCACCAGCCACATCAGGTTGGGGAAAAAGACACTGCCGACCAGCGGCGCTGCCAGCAGGTTGACCACTACACTGTACAGCGCGAACGCCAGCAGCGATACAAGCACGCTGACCACCAGCGGCGCGAGTGCCTTCGCCGTGAACAGTTCCCGATCCGTTGTGGGCGTGTACAGCAGCGCTTCCAGCGTCTTGCGTTCTTTTTCCCCGGCGAAGCTGTCCGCCGCGATCGTCGTCGAAGTCAGGATCGGCAGCATCAGGAAGAACGGCGCGAACATATACACCAGCACATAGACCAGCAGCCGCCCGATTTCGTCCAGTTCGCCAAATTCCGCCATAAGCTGCGGCGGAATCATGCGGAGCATATCCTGAAAGTCGCGCATGGACGGATCGTTGAGATCCACTGTGCGCAGCAGCAGCCCTGCCAGCAGCGGCAGCACCCCCAACAGCAGCGCGGGCAGCAGCGCAATCGGCAGCACCACGCTGGGATTCTTGAGTACCACGCGCAAATCCTTGCGCATCACCGCATTAATCGCCCGCCAGTTCATGACACACGCTCCTGCTGCTGCGGTGCGCCAGCATGTGCTGCCGCAGCGCTGTGGTTCGCCTGCTCGCCATACAGCGTAAAGTAAATATCCTCCAGCGATGCCTCCAGCGGCACGGCACGGTAAACCCGCAGTCCCGCGCCTACCAGCGCCGCCAGCAGGTCGGGAATCACTTCTTCGTCTGCCCCGCTGACGGTCAGCACATCGCCCTCCGCCGTCACAGCGCGCACCCCACGGAAGCCGCGCAGTGTGCCCAGCGCTGCCGCGCCCTGCCCGTCCCCCAGCGCCAGTTCATAGCGCACGGGCATGCCAATCTGTTTCGCCAGATCGCCCGGCGTGCCCACCGCGACCAACTGCCCGCGATTCATTACGCCGACACGGGTCGCGAGCTTCTGCGCCTCGTGCAGGTTGTGCGTGGCGATAAACACCGTGCGCCCTTCCTGTTGGCTGACGCGGAAAATCAGGTCATGCACCTGCCGGATGGCAATCGGGTCAAGGCTGGCGGTGGGTTCATCGAGAAAGATCAGTTCCGGCTCGTGCAGCAGCAGCCGTGCCAGCGCCAGGCGCTGCTTCATGCCCTTGCTATAGCCGCCGACTTTCTCTTTGGCGCGGTCTGCCAGTTCAAACATTTCCAGCAGCCGGCTGCTGCGTTTGCCGATTTCCGCGCCGGGCACGCCGTACATTTCGGCAAAGAAGCGCAGAATGTCCTGCGCGGTCAGGCGTTCGTCCAGCGAGGGCGTCTCGGTCAGCACGCCGGTACGGGCGCGAATTTGCTCGCCCTGTGTGGCAGGCGATAAGCCAAAGACCTGCACCGCGCCCGCTGTGGCGGTCAGCACACCGTTGAGCAGGCGCACCGTAGTGGTTTTGCCCGCGCCGTTGTGCCCCAGAAACGCGAAGACCTCGCCGCGCTGGACATCCAGCGTCAGCCGGTCTACGGCGGTATTATCGCCAAAGCGTCGTGTGAGATCGTGTGTGTGGATGACTGCTGTCATGATCACTCTTCCTGTTAGCGCAGTGCCCCGCAAGTAATCGTCCGGGCTGCGCGCAGAAGGAATTATGATCCTGTGCAAGCCGCTTGCCAACGGTGACTTCAGCCCCGGTGGGTAAATTTCAGCGGCGGGTGATCGGGTCAATGTAATCGCGCAGCCAGTCGCCCAGCAGCGTGACCGACAGGGTGATCAGGAAGATGACCAGACCGGGAAAAATTGCCGCCCACCATGCCGAAGCGAGGGTATCGCGCCCGATGCTGAGCATCAGTCCCAGACTGGTATCGGGCGGTTGAATGCCCAGCCCCAGAAAGCTGAGTGACGCCTCGGCGATGATCACGCCGGGGAAATTAAGCGTCAAGCCGACAATCAGCGGGCTGGCGATATTCGGCAGAATATGCCGGCGGAACAGTGTCATCTGGGTGACGCCCAGCGCGCGCGCTGCCTCCACGTAACCCTGCTCCAGCGCCGCCAGCGCCATGCCGCGTGCAATGCGGGTGTATGTTTGCCAGCCCAGCAGGCTGAGGACGATAATCAACACGACGAAGCTGTTGCCAAACACCGCCAGCATCGCCAGCGCAAAGACAATGCCCGGCAGCGAAAGCTGAAAATCGACCAGCAGCATGACGGCATCATCCACCAGCCCACCAAAACGCGCCGCGACCAGCCCCAGCAGTGTGCCCAGCACGCCGCTGATCACCGTGCTGACTGCGCCGACGAACATGCTGATGCGGATGGAGAACAGCAGCCGCGAGAAAATATCGCGCCCCAGATTGTCCGTGCCCAGCGGGAATGCCGGGTCGCCGGGCGGCGCGAGGCGGTTACGCAGAAAGAGTTCGTCCATCGGGTGCAGCGCCAGCGCTTCGGCAAACACCGCCGCGAAAACCATCAGCGCCAGCCAGATCAGCGCGACCCAGATCAGTGGGGGCAGCCCGATGACCACTGCCCGCCGGCGGGCGCGCGCGGTGCGGCTTGCCGGTTGGATCGTGACGATGGTGCTCTCCTGCGTGCTCATGTGCCCTCCCGGTAACGAATGCGAGGGTCAAGCCAGCCATATGCCAGATCGACCAGCAGGTTGACCACAATCATCGCCGTCCCGATGAGCAGCACAATCACCTGCACAACGGCAATATCGCGGTTGCCCACCGCCGTGACGGTCAGCCGCCCCAAGCCGGGCCACGCGAATACCGTCTCAGTGACCACTGACCCGCTGACATAAGCCACCAGCCGCAGCCCGGACAGGGTCACAATCGGGATGGCGATGTTGGGCAGGGCATGGCGGGCGATGATGCGCGTGCGCCGCAGCCCTTTTGCCGCTGCCGTGGTGAGATACTGCTGCCCCAGCACATCCAGCATGGATGAACGGATATACCGCGAGAATGCGCCGGCTTCTGACAATGCCAGCGTCAGCACAGGCAGAATCAGGTGCTGCGGGGTGCCGCTGCCGCTGGAAGGCAGCCATTTAAGCGTCATCGCAAAGATCAGAATGAGCAGGATGCCGAGCAAAAATGTAGGCATGGCGGAGCCAAGCACCGAAAAGCCGATGGTCAGCCGGTCAAACAGGCTGTTGTGCCTCAGCGCGGCGAAGATGCCCGCCGGGATAGCGATGAAGTACATCAGAAAGAAACCCAGCAGGTTGAGTTCAAGGCTTTTGGGCAGGCGTTCCAGCACAATCTCGACGGCGTCGCGCCCATCGCGGTAGGACTGCCCAAAGTTGCCCTGGCTGATATTGCGCAGGTAGACAAAATACTGTTCGACCAGCGGGCGATCCAGCCCCCAGACCCGTTCAAACGCGGCGATTGCGTCCGGCGGCGCTTCCGGTCCCAGCACCAGCCGCGCCGGGCTGCCGGTGGCGCGCAGAATAAAAAAAATCGCCGTAATCAGCAGCCACAACACCAGCAGGGCGCGGATCAGTTTTCTTGCAAACAGTCGAGCGAACATCGCGGGCAAGCCTGTAAGATAACAGCCAGCAGCATATGCGGGGTGTGTGAGGGCGCAGCAGATCCGCCCTCACAGGTCTGTCTGAACAGCCGGGTTTAGCCGCCGATCACTTCCACGTTATCGGGACGCAGGTCGAGATATTCCATGAAGGTGGGCGTCCACTGAATGCTGCTGGAAATGCCGTAGAACATGGTCAGGTAGTGCAGGTAGGTTCCCGGCGGGTCCTGGTTCTGCCAGATGTCCAGCATGCCTTCAAAGGCACTGCGGCGTTCTGCCGGGTCGGTGCTGCTTTCCAGCGTGACACCCAGCGCGTTGAAGTCTTCGTTGATCCACGACCCGCTGTTCTGCACCAGACCGCTGGTGCCGTACAGCCGCCACAGATGCCCGACCGGATCGGGGTAGAACATGGTGGTGGACAGATCCCAGATGTAGCGCCCGTTGTCGGTTGCCAGCACGGCATCCCAGTTTTCGACTACTTCCAGTTCGACATTCAAGCCGACTGCCTGCCACATTGCCACCAGGATTTCGGCAGTTTCGCCCTGATAGGTGTAATAGCCGCCCTGGGTGCGGTAGACAATCGGTTCGCCGTTGTAACCGGCTTCTGCCAGCAGTTCACGCGCACGGTCGGGGTTATATTCCTGCCCCTGCCATTCGCCCAGGAACATATCGCCGTAGTAGGGGAACTGCATGCCCTGCGGCACCTGCGTCGCGCCGGAGTACAGCGTTTCGACAATCAGCTCACGGTCAATCGCAAAGTTCAGCGCCTGACGAATGCGCGGGTCGTCCAGCACATCGTTGTTGACGCTGTCATAGATAATCACGCGGATATTGCGGATGGGACCGCCCACCACGCTGGTGCCGGTATTGCTGTTGATGGTTTCAAACAGGTCGGGGGTCACTTCGGTGATGATCTGGTAGTCCCCGGCGATCAGCCCTGCCACGCGCGCGGAGAGTTCCGGCACAATCTGGAAGGTGATGCTGCTGAAGTCGTGTTCGCCGCCGCCCCAGTATTCCGCGAAGGGTTCCAGGCGCACAAAGTCGTCGGTCACAAATTCGACCACGCGGTACGGACCGGTGCCCACGCCAGTGCGGCTGAAGGTGTCGTAGTCGGGGGCTGCTTCAAACGCCTGCTTGCTGATGATCGCCCCAACGTTCACGGTCAGGCGCATTTCCATCAAGGGGTCGGGCGCAATGCTGGTGAAGCGTACGGTGTATTCGTCAAGGGCGACCACGCTCTCGAACGAACGGAAGAACTGCTGCGCGTTGCCGTAACCGGGCAGGTCTTCGTTGAACATGCGCTCTGGTCCAAAGGTGAAGACCACGTCTTCGGCATCCAGCGTGTCGCCGTTGTGGAACAGCACACCCTGACGCAGGCGCACATCCAGCGTGCGGTCGTCCACGCGCTCCCAGCTTTCTGCCAGCGCGGGTTGCAGCGAGAAGGTGTCGGCGTCGAATTCGATCAGGGGATCAAAAACGTTGTAGACGAAACGCATGAAGACGTTGGAGTTTTCGCGCAGCGGTTCCAGCGTGGGCGGCAGCCCCTGCACACCGATAGTAAGATCAATTTGGTTATTCTGTGCCAGCACTGTGCCGAGACTGGCGAACAACAATATAATAGCAACGGCGAGTTGCAGCATCCGAACAACTTTCACGGCTCACTTGCCTCCTGATGACCTGATTGCAGGATGGTAGGTGCAAGGGTTAGGCGCTGCGCAGCGATCCTCGCGGTTACGGACTGTAACGCTGGCGTGTTAAGTTGTGCTAAATGGTCTTTTAAGTTTCCGTCACAAATCTGCGCATGCCCACCCTCGCTAGTACACCTGGTACACCCCTAGGGGTGTGTACTAAGAACCTATCCATAAACCGGTTTTCCTGAACAAGGGGATTGTATGCTTTAACGATTAAATACGGAGAAGACGGGAGGACATGCGCTGCGCTTAGGGGCGTCTGCGCCCGCTGAGCGCAGCCGTCCGCCCAAACGCCGGATTATTCTGGAACACTGCATCATCCCCTTGTTTGCGTTTACGGATCGCTACTCATGTATAAATCAAAATGAATGCTTCTCAGATGCGGTCTGAACATTCGTGATTGCTCCCATAGGGGCGCTCCCGTAGGGGCGGGTCCGAGACCCGCCCCTACAAAGGCAACGCGGCAGGATTTTCGGACAGCCGCTCCTCGTGATGAACAATGGGATTAATCCCCTTCGTTGGCAACCTGATTGATCTCTCTATAATTATACTAACACGATATAGCGCTCATGGGTAATAGAAGCAGGGGATTACCCGGCATGCTGTGGCGATTCCTGCGGGGCAAGCCACACTGTCTCATAAGGCGATAGCACAAAAGTTCTGTCCAGCGTCACCAACTGCCCGCTGAGCAGGTCAACCACGCCGTCGCGCGGTGTCCAGTAGGGCGCGATGCGGTAGCGCTGGAGCGTTTGCGGCGTGTCGGAGAAATTGCACAGCACGAGCAGTTCGCGGCTGCGCACAAACGCCAGCACATGCTCGCTGCCGGGGTCAAAGAACACGGTGGGTCCCGCGCCCAGCAGCGCGTTCTGCCTGCGCGCGGCGATCATCCGCGCCAGCCCCTGAAACACCACTGCCGCATCGGTATCTGCGCTGTGGCGCTGTTCGGCACGCTGCCAGTCAAACGGCGGGCGGTGCACCCAGCGGTTGTCACCGGCTTTGTCGGGGTCGTGCTGGAAATGGTAATCGTTGCAGGTGGCGATTTCGTCACCCAGATAAAGCAGCGGAATGCCGCCCGCGCTGAGGATGATGCTGTGAATCATCAGCAGGCGCTTGAGGGCGTGTTCGCGGTAGGTGGCATTGTTCAACGCCTGCGCCTGTTCCAGCCCTGCCAGCGAGGCAGCAGTGCCGCAGATGCGCATATCCAGCGTGACCGGGTTGAAGTTGAACGGCAGCCCGACGGCGAAACTGCCGGGGAACTTGCCGGTGTAGAACTGGTTGAGGAACTGGCGATGGTCGAAGCCGTTGATGCCCAGTTCGGCGGCGTCCTCATTGGCAAACGACCAGCCGATGTCGTCATGCACGCGCACATAATTGACCCACGCGGTGTGGGCGGGCAGGTCAAAGCGCTTGCTCATCGAATGCCGCAGCAGGCGCACATCGCGCGTTGCCAGCGCTTCCCAGATCAGCGCCATCATTGTCGGGTTGTACGAAATCTGGCATTCCTGCGGCGAGATGAATGTGACGACATCGTCGGGATGGACGATTGCCTCAGACTTGAACAGCATTGCCGGGGCGACCAGCCGCACCAGCGCGTTGAACGCCTGGATAATCAGGTGGACTTCCGGCAGGTTTTCGCAGGTTGTGCCCAGCCGCTTCCAGACAAACACTACCGCGTCCAGCCGCAGCACCTCGACGCCCTGATTGGCGAGGAACAGCATTTCGCGCAGCATGGCGATGAACACGGCGGGATTGCTGTAGTTCAGATCCCACTGGAAGTTGTAGAACGTCGTCCAGACCCACTGCTGAATTTCGGGGCGGTAGGTGAAGCTGCCCGGCGCCTGCTCCGGGAAGATTTCGCGCAGGCTGCGTTCGTACTGGTCGGGCAGGGTGCGGTCAGGAAAGAGGTAGTAGTACTCCTGATACTCTGTTTCGCCCGCCAGCGCCCGCTGTGCCCATTCGTGCTCGTCGGATGTGTGGTTGAAGATGAAGTCCAGCACCAGGCTGATGCCCTCGGCGCGCAGTTCCGCCGCCAGCGCCCGCAGGTCGTCCATTGTGCCCAGCCTGGGGTTGACCTGGCGGTAATCGCTGACTGCGTAGCCGCCGTCGTTGTTCTTCTCCGGCGCGCGAAACAGCGGCATCAGGTGCAGGTAGTTAATGCCCAGTTCCTTAAAGTACGGGATTTTCGCCCGCACGCCTGCCAGATCACCGGCGAACAGATCGACATAACACACCGCGCCGACGACCTGCTGGCTTTCGTACCAGTGGGGAGCTGCTTCGCGTTCGGCGTCCAGCCCGCGCAGGTCTGCCGGGCGTTCGGCATACAGTTCAATCGCGGCGAGCAGCATTTGTTCCAGATGGTAGAAGAAGTCGTAACGTTCGCCGTACAGCCCGTGCAGCAGGCGGAAGATCGTCGGGAACAGGGTGTCGAGGCGCTGTAAGAATACATGGCGGTCTGCGGCGCTGCGCAGGTGCGGCTTCAGGCGCGGCAGCAGGCGTTGCAGTGAACGCTGTGCTTCTGTGGTGAACCACTCGGTTGCATGCATAAGGCATTCCTGAGGCGGCGTGTGCTGCCCGATAACGTAAAACGGCGCAATTGTAGCAGGAATTGTAGCGCGCCGGGCGGGTCAGGGCGAGAGGATCGGGGCTATCGCAGGCGCTCAAGCTCGTGCAGGGCGGCGTCCAGTGCCAGCGGTTGAACGGCAAGCGGGGGTGTTTGCAGGGGATCGCCCGCCCGCGCGGCACGCAGCACTGCCAGCATGCGGTTGGCGATGCGCACCTGATCCGCTTCGCTGTAACGGTCGAAACGCAGCGGCCGTTCGGCGTAGTCCACAAATTCCAATCCGTAAAGCGCGTCTTCCAGTGTTTTGTGGTAGGGCTTAGCAAAGTCCAGCGCCAGCAGGTCATCTGCATTCAGGCGCGCCTGTGCCGCCGGGATTGGCTGGTCGGCGTCAAACCCCAGCACCCGCACTATCCCGTCAAACGGTGTGGGGCGCGGGTCAATAATCAGGATGTGGTAGGGATGCGGCGCGATAGGCGGCACCCCGGTTGGCACAGGCTGCGCCCCGGCAGGTTGTTCCACGCGGTATACTGGCAGCACGGACAGCGTTGAAGCGGTCTCGTGGAGCTAGTCAATCTCGATAAAGACGCTGCCGGTTTCGAGATCGAAGATGGTCAGATCAGATTCATTCGAGGTATTGTGCTGTGTCAGGCGCATCCAGCCGCCGGATTTGCAGTGAGGATTCCAGCGCCGCCGTGTATCCCAACGGCAGCAGCAGCGGTTTAAGGCTGTCCGCCAACTGCGCCAGATAGCGCGTATGAAATTCTGACCAGGCGCCTTTTACCTGCCACAGGCTGTGCAGATGGGCGTTGATACCTGTGTACTGATGCCTGACGGAACGGACTGCCATTGCCGCATTTCCTGTCCAGGCTACAGTCCTATTGTAACGCAGATCGCCTGTTTCCGGCTGAGCGCGCCCGTCACTTTAGCGGCAGGTGCATTTCAAGCCGCCGGAAGACTTCCAGATAGCCCATACGCGCAAAGGCGGACAGGTAGGGGCTGTCATCGGGCACATTTTCCGTTTTGGTGTCCTGCACGGCGTTGCGGCTATGCAGATGATAGAGCAGCGCATCCGCCAGCGTCTCGCTGACGAACGGGCACAGCGTGGTATGCGTGAGCTGGAACGGTTCGCGGCGGTAGATGACCCAGCCTGCCTCACCATTGGGCAGGCGCACCAGCAGCCCTTGCAGGCTGTCGGCATTGCGCAGCGAGGCGGTTTCTTCGATCCAGGAGGCATCCGGGCAGCGTGTTTCCAGACAGGCAAAAATGCCCGCCTCGTCCAGTTCTTCGACCTCATCATCCGCGCGCTGCGGGTCAGGTTGCAGCTTGCCCGGCGGGCGGCGCAGCACCAGCAGAAGCCGGGTCAACTGGAAGCCGCATTTGACGAACAACAGGTGTGCCGGTTCATTGCCTTCAATCACCTCAAGCTGCACGGTCTCCGCCCCGCGTTCCCGCGCCGCCGTGAGCAGCACCTGCATCAGGAACTGCCCCATCTTGCGCCCGCGTCGTTCGGGAATCACCCCCAGCCGGCTGATCCACGCGCGTTTGCCGCGCAGCCCCAGCATATTGATGCCGATCACCTCGCCCTGCTTGTTCAACGCCACCACCGAGGCGTCCAGATCAATGTCGTAATGTTCGACATATTCGCGCAGACGCCGCGCATTCATTGGCATAGGAACGATGTAATCAATGCGCGTCTGGTTGTAAATATCTGCCAGCGCATCATAGCTGTACTGGCTGGCAGGAATCGCAGCATAATGCAAATACGGGTCAAAATCGTCCCGTGCTGTGGTGGATGTCATCGTCCTGTCCAAATCAACATGACTCCCGGTAGTCGTCGCTGTCGGCTCTCACCGGCGCTTCTTCAGGCAGCTCCCGTCAACCGATGTGACACTTCCCGCGCCTGGCGCTGCCGCGTTTACTCAATCGGCGCGCGGTGCAGATACGCCGCGACCTGATCGGCAAACAGGCGGGTATCAATCGGCTTGGTAATCACCCCGTCGCAGCCATAGGCACGCGCCATTTCGTGCGCCGTGTGTTCGGGCCACGCGGTGAAGGCGATCAGCAGTGTATCGTTCAGTTCCGGCTGCTGGCGGATCAGGGCGACAACAGTTTGCCCGTCAATGTCCGGCAGCCCCAGATCAACGAGCACCAGATCAGGATGGCACTCAAAGACCGTCGTCAGTCCTACTTCGCCGTCTTCGGCGGTGATGACCTCGTGCCCGCTGCGAGTGAGCAGTTTTGCCGCCAGCCGCGCATTTTGTGGATTATCCTCGATCAGCAGTATAAGACTCATGGCAGGATTCCTCGCTTCTCAGTTGCCCAGTTCGGTATCAATGGCGGTCAGCAGTGCCTGGCTGTTGAGCGATGCCTTCTGCGCGACCAGCCGGATATTGCCGCGCACTTTGCTGAGCTGTTCATGGCTCAGGTCGCGGGCGGTGAACAGAATCACCGGCGTTTCGTACAGGTTGACATCATTTTGCATGCGTTCGACAATCTCGAACCCGTCCATATCCGGCAGCACCAGATCGAGGATCAGCAGGTCAGGACGATGCTCATAAATCGCCTTCAGTCCTTCTCTGCCGGAGTCCGCTTCGATAATGTTGTAGCGCCCGGAACCTTGCAGCAGGCGGCGCACCAGCTTGAGATCCTGCGGGTTGTCGTCAATCACCATAATGGTGTGCCGCCCCGCCTGATGCGTTTCCGATTCCGCGCGTTCGCTGCGTGGTTTGCGCGGCACAGGCGTTTCACTGCTTGCCACCGGCTCGTGCCCCAGCACGCTGACGACATGATCCACCAGCTCGCGCGTATCAAACCCGCCCTTTGTCCACACCGACTCGGAGTAGGTTTCCAGCACATGACGATCCTGCTCGGTGAGCGATTTGGCGGAAACAACCACCACCGGGATATGCGCGGTGTCGGGGTTGGTTTTTAAGCGTGTGAGCAGTTCAAAGCCGTCCATTTCCGGCATGGTCAGGTCAATCACCATCAGGTCGGGGTTGTAGTCCTTGACCACCTTCACGGCTTCCGCGCCATTGCGCGCTTCGTAAATGCGGTAGCGCTTGTAGCGGTTCAGCAGGCGGCGGATCAGGCGGCGGTCATTGGGGTTGTCGTCCACAATCAGAATGCTGGTCACCTGCTCATCAAGGTTTTGCAGCGCCGCGCCCAGCCCTTCATGCAGCGCCAGTCCTGCCCCGCCGCTGCCCTGGTCTTCAGCCTGTCCGTGCAGCTCCAGGTCGTGGAAGTAACGGTCGCCGAGGATATGGCTTTCTACCGGGAACGTATGCCCGGAACAGTTGATCACCACGGTATCGTCAGGGGCGATCATGCCCTCATTCAGCATTTTTTCCAGCCCGGCAAACGCTACCGAGGTCGCTGGTTCCACCGAAATGCCCGCGCGGCTGGCAAGATGCCGCAGGGCGCGGAAGGCGTCGCCGTCCTCAACCGCCAGCATCACGCCGCCGTTGCTCAGCGCGGCGTCGCGCAGCAGCGCATAGGCAAAGCCCGGTTCGCCGGTTGCCAGCACATGAATCAGGGTTTTGGGCTGCACGGGGGTGGCTTTGGGCAGCCCCGCCTGGAACGCCTGCACCATCGGCGAACAGCCTGCCACCTGAATGATGCCCAGGCGCGGCATATGGTCAATCATGCCCATGTGCAGCAGTTCGGCAAAGCCCTTCCATACGCCCAGCGGTCCAATGCCGCCGCTGACCGCCTGAATGTACCAGTCCGGCGCGTGCCAGCGCCCGTCTGCCGCAAGCTGCAAGCCCAACTGCTCGGCGATTTCATACGCCAGCGTTTTCATGCTCTCTTTGCCGGGGACTGCCTTTGCGCCGCGTTCCAGATGAATGCCTTTGCGTCCGGCGAATTCTGCGGCGATATGTTTTGCCTCGTCATACGTGCCGGAAACCTTGACGACCTCTGCGCCGTAGATGGCGGTTTCGCGCATTTTTTCCGCCGGGACAAGGCTGGTCAGGAACAACCACAGTTTGATGCCCGCCCGCGCGCAGTACGCGGCGTAGGCAACCGCTGCGTTGCCGGTGGATGCCAGCACGCACTCGTGGATGCCCGCCTGCCGCATGGCGGTGACTGCCATTGCCGCCTGCCGGTCCTTAAACGAATTGGTCGGCATGTGGCGTTCGTCTTTGATGTACAGGTGCGGGTGATTAAACTCGCGTTCGTACTGGTACAGGCGCACCAGCGGCGTGAAGCCTTCGCCCATCGAGATTTCCGGGTCGGGGTCACTGATTGGCAGCAGTTCGCCATAGCGCCACAGTGAACGTCCGCGTGTTTGTACAACGCCGCTTGCCCACTGTGCCGCGACAGCGTCGTAATCATAGCGCGCGTCCAGCCACTGCGAGCCGCACGCCGGGCAGCTTACGGTCATGATTGCACCGGGCAGTTCGTGCCCGCATTCGAGACAGGTGATATGTGTCAGATACGCAGACATTACAGGTTCTTTGCTGATGAAGGTTCTGATAAAGGCGGCTGCCCGGCAGCACAGACAGTGCGCTGCTGCTTGCTCTACCTTTGATTGTATGGGGAGATCAGCCTTAATGTTGGTAAAGGTTTTCTGCGCGGCGCGCCGCCGAACCCGGCAAATGCAAAGGCGACCACACTGGGTCGCCCATAGGCATCAAGTTAAGCAAAAGCATGTTCCAGCAACTGAAAAGTAGCGGGGCGTGCTTTTCTCTTTTGGATGACACAGCGGCGAAGCGTCGGCAAGATCG
>DAOTWP010000298.1:0-15283 GCA_034435675.1 Anaerolineae bacterium | reverse complement strand
AGCCAAGAATAGGCGGGAAGATCGCTTCGGGCAGCCCCGCACGTTCAATGATTTCTGTCGCCCAGCCAGGGGACTGCGGGCGCAGGTCATATAACCCGGTGCTGGCGGCGTCGCTGGGTTCTGTAGCAGCGTTGCCGGTCATGCGCAGCCGCACGTAATCTTTGGGCAGCAGTACGCGGTGTGTCTGTGCCAGCAAATCCGCACGGTGTCGCCGCAGCCACAACAGCGTTACGCCCATGAACCCGGCAGCGGGCAGTGTGCCCGCCGCTGCCAGATAGGCGCTTTGCCCAACAGTTGCGGTCAGCTCTGCGACTTCTGCCGCGCTGCGTTGATCCGCCCAGATGATCGCCGGATGCAGCGGCTGATTATCGGCGTTGAGCAGCACCGTGCCGTGCATTTGCCCGCTAAAACTGATCGCGCTGACTCGTTCCGCCGCCTGCGCAGTGGGCAGTTGCGCCAGAACCTGCCGGACACAGGCGACGATGGCACGCCACCAATCCTCAGGCATCTGCTCGGCGCGCTCCGGCGTAGGTTTCAGCACGGGATATTCTTGTCCTGCGCTATGGGTTTGCCCCGTGTCCGAATCCAGCAGCAGCGCCTTTGCGCTGGAAGTACCAAGATCGATGCCGAGCAGCAGTGTCATCTATGACCACCATGTGTGAAAGAAGGGCACATCTGCTGATGTGCCCTCCC
This sequence comes from Anaerolineae bacterium, assembly GCA_034435675.1. Classification (GTDB taxonomy): domain Bacteria; phylum Chloroflexota; class Anaerolineae; order Aggregatilineales; family Phototrophicaceae; genus DAOTWP01. Next base: position 14,590 of record DAOTWP010000298.1, on the reverse strand, counting down.
GCAGAGGTTAGAAACTTTCCGTTATTCAGCCAGATTCGCCTGCGTGATCAGCATCACCGGCGATTCCATAGTCGGCGAGACCGGACGCCCTTCGATCAACTTAATCATGCTTTCAACAGCGAGGTAAGCCATTTCGTCCGGGAACTGGGCAACCGTGCCCGCCAGCCGTCCGGCGGCGACGGCTTCCAGCGCTTCGGGGATGGCGTCTACGCTGAGCACGATAATCTGGTCCGCCAGCCCGGCGGCTTCCACCGCCTCGACAGCGCCCAGCCCCATGCCGTCATTCGCGGCGAAGATCGCGCGAATTTCCGGATTCGCCTGAATGATATTGGTGGCAACGTTGAACGCTTCAGCACGATCCCAGTTGGCAGTCTGGCTGGCGACAACATTATAGCCCGCTGCGGTCACCATTTCGGTAAAGCCGCTGACGCGGTCAATGCTGCTGGTGGTGCCCGGTGCGCCTTCGATTACGGCGACCTGCGCCCCGGCTTCCACATTCTCCATCACATAACGCCCAGCCAGCGACCCGGCGCGCACGTTGTTCGACGCAATGCGCTGTGCGATAACCACGCCACTTTCGGCAGCGGCTTCTGCCGGGATCAGTTCGTCAATGTTGACAATCGGCAGCCCCTGCGCGGACGCTGTTGCCAGTCCACTGTTCAGGCTGGTCGCGCGGAACGGGGTGACGATAAAGCCATTGAACGTGCCTTCGTTCAGCCAGCCTTCCAGAATGCCCAGTTGTTCCTGCTCCGCATTCTCGGTGGGGGTGCTGCCGGTGACGACTTCAATGCCGAAGTCTGCCGCCGCCATGTTGTAGCCTTCAATCATCGTCAGGAAGAACGGGTTCGACTCGTTTTTGGTCAGCGCCCCGATACGGACTGCCGGCATTGCCGGGTCTGCGGGCAGCTGGCTGCCAGCTGCATCGAGGTTCTCCTGCGTAATCAGCACCACCGGCGATTCGATAAACGGCGCAATCGGGCGACCCTGCAAGACCTTAAGCATCGCTTCGACTGCCAGCACTGCCATTTCGTCCGGATACTGGGCAACCGTGCCTGCCAAACGCCCGGCGGCGACAGCTTCCAGCGCTTCGGGGATCGCATCCACGCTGAGCACGATAATCTGTTCCGCCAGTCCGGCAGCTTCCACCGCTTCAACAGCGCCTAGTCCCATGCCGTCATTGGCGGCGAAGATCGCGCGGATGTTCGGATTCGCCTGGATAATGTTGGTGGCAACGTTGAATGCTTCTGAACGATCCCAGTTGGCGGTCTGGCTGGCGACCACGTTATAGCCCGCAGCGACCACAGTAGCGGTGAAGCCCTGCACGCGGTCAATGCTGCTGGTGGTGCCCGGCGCGCCTTCAATCACGGCGACCTCTGCCCCGGCTTCCACGTTCGCAATCACATACTGCCCTGCCGCCTGCCCCGCGCTCACGTTGTTAGAGGCAATCTGCGTCGCAACCTGAATGCCGCTCTCTGCCAATGCTTCCTGCGGAATCAGCTCGTCAATATTGATAATCGGGATGCCCTGTTCAGTGGCGAGCGCCAGCGCGCTGTTCAGGCTGGTGGCGCGGAAGGGCGTGACGATGAAAGCATCAAAGTCGCCCTCGTTCAGCCAGCCTTCCAGGATAGCCAGCTGCTCCGACTCCATGTTCTCAGTAGGAGTGCTGCCGACAACGATTTCCACGCCATAACGTGCCCCGGCAAATTGATACCCCTGTGCCATGGTCAGGAAGAACGGGTTGGATTCGTTCTTGACCAGCGCGCCGATTTTGAACGTATCATCCTGCGCGGCGGTTGGGGCGATCAACAGCGCCAACAATACCACGACGATGAGCGAAAGACCTAAAAACTTTCTCATTTGCCTGCCTCCATACACCTGACTAAGAACACTAATTGTGGAAACTCCGATGTTTGTCTGAAGCATGTTTCGCTGCCGGACGACCCTCCTTTAGCACTTCCACCAGAGTGGTTGATGGGGCGAACACTCATGTGTTCACTGCATATCCGGCACCGCCCTCTAGCGCTGTGCCGGTTCCATCCGTTCGTTATTCTTCGCGCTGCCCGCCGCGCTTGCGCCATTGATCCAGCAGCACTGCCAGCACAATCACCGCGCCGACGACAACTTCCTGCCAGTAACTGGGCACATTCCAGAGATTCATCGCATTGCGCACGAGGCTGATAATCAGCGCGCCAATGATCGTGCCGATCACCGCGCCCTCACCGCCCATCAGGCTTGTACCGCCAATGACGGCTGCAGCGATGGCATACAGCTCGTCACCCGTTGCATAGGTGGGGTCGCCGGAACGCAGTCGCGCCAGCAGCAGCGCGCCCGCTACACCTGCCATGAAACCGCACAGCGCGTAGATGCCCAGCTTGTAGCGCTTGACGTTGATGCCTGCCAACCGAGCCGTCTGCTGATTGCCACCAATCGCCGTGGTGTATTTGCCAAAGCGCGTGCGGTTGAGCAAAAACCAGAACAACACGCAGAAGCCCAGCGCGATAAAGATTTCAATCGGGATGCCAATGGTGGTTTCGGCATTGACCTGTAGGCTCAGGCGGCTGGAGAAAATCCGGAAATACTCACCACCGAAGCCGAAGATCGACAGCCCGCCGCTGATGACCAGCGCCAGCCCGCGAAAAATCCCCAGCGTCCCCAACGTGGCGATAAACGGCGCCAGGTTAAAGCGAGTGATAAGAAAACCGTTGAACAGCCCGCACAGTGTGCCGACCAACAGCGCCATGCCAAAGCCGATAAAGGGCACGACCTGTGGGCGCAATACAAGCGGTTCCAGGGCAGCCCCCAGAACAACACCTGTGAAGATACCCACGCCCATAACCAGCGCGTACAAGGCGGGTTTGCCGGTTACGCGCTTACGCAGCAGCAGCAGTGCCAGCACTCCGGCAGCCGCGCCCAGCAGTGCGCCCAGCGTCCGTGCCAGTACCAGACTGACGTACAGCACTTGCGCCTGTGGGGCAAGCAGCACGCCAAAAACCACACCGCTGAGGATACCTGCCAGCAGCATTACCGGAATGGTAACCCGGTGGCGCACGCGACTGCGCCGCAGTGCCAGCGCCACAAGCAGCGCCGTGAGGACTCCAACCACCATGCCCACATTCCCGGCGATGATGGCACCACCTGCAACGACTTGATCAATATCGCGCATCATCAGCGCGGCAATCACGCCGCTGAACGCCAGAATTGACCCCACCGACAGATCAATACCGGCACTGGTGATGACAAATGTCATGCCCAGCGCCAGAATCATATTGATTGACGCCTGCTGCGCCACCAGAATCAAATTGTTGAAATCCAGAAAGAGCTGGCGTCCGCGAACCAGCGGTGTCATAACCGACAGCACCAGAATCATGACCAGCAGCACCAGCACAATGCCATAACGCGAAATAAGCTGCGCGGCATCCAACCGGCGTGCGCCAGCGGGGCGGTTGGGTATGCTGCTGTTGAGGTTAGAGGTCCGCATGATTACCTCGGCACGGTGGTTGATTTGCGAATAATCAGGTGCGTTTCGAGCACCACACTTTCCGGGACTGCGGCTTCATGATGCATTTGCCGCAGCAAGATTTCGGACGCGGCAGTGCCCATTTCGTAAACCGGCTGGGCGACAGTAGTCAGCTCGGGCATGCTGAAAGCGGCGAGATCAATATTATCGAAACCGACCACGGACAATTCTTCTGGCAGGCGCAGTCCCATTTCTGAAGCGGCGTGGATCACCCCAATTGCCATCACGTCGGTGAGGGCAAAGATCGCTGTGGGTGCGGGACTCTGTGCCAGCAGCTTTTTGCCAATCTGATAGCCAATCTGGAACTGACCGGCGCTTTCCTGCTCTTCTGTAGCGAAAACAATCAGGTTCGGCGGCGTGTGAATATTGAAATCGGTGACCGCCTGCCGGATGCCTTTCCAGCGCTCAACGACGGCGGCGCTGTGCTGCGGAGTGGAGACAAAACCGATGCGCCGGTGACCCAGCCCATGCAGGTAACGCAGCGCTTCATAGGCACCCTGATAGTTGTTGCACAGGACGCGATGAATACTGCTCAGCCTGGGCAGGTCACGGTCCACCAGCACCACCGGCACACGCTGTTCCAGCAAATGCGCCACACTGTGAACGCTGTGTCCGGTGGGCACCAGAATCACCCCGTCAACACGGCGGCTCAAAAACATGTTGATGTAAGCATCTTCTTTTGCGTGGCTTTCTTCGGCGCTGCAAATCAACGTATGATGCCCCTGTGCGAACAGGGTTTGTTCAATGGCATACGCCAGCGCACTGAAAAAGGGGTGATTTAGCTGCGGTATCAACAACCCCACCGTTTGCGTAATCTGGCGGCGCAAACTGCGCGCCAGCGCACTGGGTTGGTAATTCAGCTCCTGGATCGCTTTTTGAACCCGTTCGCGCAGGTCATTGCTGACGTAGCCGGTATTGTTTAGCACACGCGACACTGTGGCTACTGAGACGCCCGCGAAATCTGCAACTTCTTTCATCGTTGCCATAAGATTGCTACCCCGTAAGAAAATATTTATCGGATACAGCCACAGGTGGGCTGCATCTCTCTACTATAATGTCTTTTCTTTCGCCCCTGTAATATAGGCAACAATTTCCTGCGGTGTTGTTTCCGTCTTGTTCAGCGTAGCAACGTGTCGCCCCTGCCGCAGTACCTCAATGCGGTCAGCAATCCGATAAACATCCTGCATGTTGTGGCTGATAATCAGAAACCCGATCTGTTTGCTATCGCGCAGGTGCTCAATCATTTGGAGTACCTGTTCAGTTTCTTCCACGCCCAGTGCTGCTGTTGGTTCGTCCAGAATTAGCAGTTCACGTCCCCATGTCACCGCGCGCCCAATTGCCACCGCCTGCCGCTGACCGCCGCTCATCATTTTCACCGCCAGCGTTGGCGCCGGGATCTTGATGTGCAGTTGACCGAGCGCCTTGCCTGTTTCTTCGCGCATGTACTGCCGGTTGAGGATGCCCAGAAAGCGCCCGATTCGCCCACCGCGTGTTTCTTCGCGCCCCAGATAAACGTTATCGGCAACATCCAGTTGTTCAATCAGCGCCAGATGTTGATAAACCGTTTCGATCCCCGCGTTCAGCGCGTCAGATGGACTGTCAAAGTGGCATACCTGCCCATTCAGCCAGAACTGCCCACTGGTTGCGCGGTAAAGCCCGGAGATAATTTTGACGAGTGTGGATTTGCCTGCTCCGTTGTCACCGACGAGGGCAACAATCTCGCCGTGCTGCACATCAAAGCTGATGCCCTTGAGTGCCTGTACCGCCCCGAATGCCTTGGTGATTTGGTCAATGCGCAAGAGGGGGGTATCCGGGGTTGAATCGGATGGGGCGTTTGGTTGAGACATCATGCACACCCTCCACAAGTCACCAATTTGCGAAAAAAAGTGGTATGTAATCGTTTTCTTGTATGACCTCACTATAACGCGAGACGAATAATTTGTCAACATTTTGCAGGAATTCATTAGCGATTGGTGGGTTTCGCCTTCCCGACGGCGGGAATCAATGGCACCGGCACAGGTCAGCGGCGCACTTCACCCAGATAGGCGGCGATGATGCTGGGGTCTTCGCGCAGTGCGGCGGCGCTATCGGCATGAGCAATTTCGCCCCGTTCCAGCACACAGGCATAATCCGCGATTTGCAGTGCTTTGCGCGCATTTTGTTCCACGAGCAGAATCGGGATGCCCTGTTGTTTGATTTCGGCGATCAGGTCGAACACGGCATTGACCAGCAGTGGCGCCAGCCCCATGCTCGGCTCGTCCAGCATCAGCAGCGCCGGACGCATCAGCAGCGCGCGCCCTACTGCCAGCATCTGCTGTTCCCCGCCGCTCAGCGAACCGGCTTTCTGGTGCCGCCGTTCCTTCAGGCGCGGGAAGCGGTCAAAAATGGCTTCCAAATCCTGTTCGATGCCACTGCCGTCACGGCGCTGGTACGCGCCCATTTGCAGGTTTTCCAGCACGGTCATCGGCGCAATTATCTGTCTGCCTTCTGGCACTTGCACCAACCCTGCGGCGGCAATCCGTGGGCTGCGCCAGCCAGTAATCTCCCGCCCTTTAAAGCGAATTTGCCCCTGCGACGGTTTCAGCAAGCCGCTGATGGTGTTCAGCGTCGTGCTTTTGCCTGCCCCGTTCGCGCCGATTAACGTCACCACCTGCCCATCTTCGACACTGAACGAGATGCCGCGCAGCGCTTTGATTGCGCCATAGGCGGTGTGCAGATTGCGGACTTCCAGCAGTGCCGTCATAGGTGGTCGTCCTCTGCCGCCAGATCGTCTTCACGTCCCAGATACGCCTCAATCACCACCGGGTCGGCGCGGATTTCATGCGGCAGCCCGTGCGCGATGATCTGCCCAAAATTCAGCACGTAGATTTCGTCACAGACCTGATGAATCAGTGCCATATCGTGTTCAATCACCAGCACTGCCAGCCCGGTGTCGCGCAGGCGCAATATCTGTTCGCCAAGCTGCTGGGTTTCAATCGGGTTCATCCCGGCAGTCGGTTCATCCAACAGAATCAGGCGGGGTTCACTCGCCAGCGCGCGTGCCATCTCCAGCCGCCGCTGGTCGCCGTAGGGCAGGGTGCCTGCCTCGACAGATACCAGGTCTGCCAGCCCAAAACGCGCCAGCAGGGTTTGTGCCCGTTCACGCATGCGCTGCTCTTCCTGCCGGAAACCCGGCGCAGCGAAAAACAGCACCGACGCCAGCACCGAACCGCTGGTGCGCACATGCTGCCCGATCAGCAGGTTTTCCAGCACGCTCATTTCGCCAAAAAGCCGGATATTCTGGTAGGTGCGGGCGATCCCCAGCCGCGTGATGACATGGGGTGGGGCGTGTTCGATGGATTTACCCAGAAAGCGAATGCTGCCGGATGTGGGGTGATCCAGCCCGCTGATGCAGTTGATCAGGGTGGTTTTGCCCGCGCCGTTGGGTCCAATCAAACCGACAATACGCCCTTCAGGGACGTGCAGGTTAACGTTGTTCAACGCACGCAGCCCGCCAAACTGGCGTGAAACCTGTTCTAACTCAAGCATCCGATTATCCGCTTTCCTGCGCGTTTTGCTGCTTTTCATCGGGCGGTTTGCCGGCGGTCAGGCGCTGCCACAGCCGCCGCCAACCGCGCGGGTTGATAATGCCGCCGGGCAGAAAAATGATCACCAGCAGCAGCACCACGCCGTTAAACAGGTCTGCATACTGGGCGAATTCGCGTGCCAGTTCGGGCAGCCCGCGCAGCACCATGCCGCCCACTATAGGTCCCACAAACGTGGCAGTGCCGCCCAGCACCGCATAAGCAAGGATGCTCACCGCCAGATCGAAGTTGTATGCCCCTGGCGTGATAATGCGTGTCAGGTGCCCATTAAATGCCCCGGCTGCGCCCGCCAGCATAGCGCTCATGATGAACACCACAGTTTTGACATACACCACATTGACGCCCATATTGGCGGCAGCCGACTCATCCTGCCTGATTGCCGCCATTGCTCGCCCAAAGCGCGAGCGATGCAGCCGCAGCATGAAGTAGCTGACCAGCACCAGAAACAGCACCAGATGCCATGTTTCGGTCAGTTTTGGGATGCTGCGGATGCCGCGTGCGCCATAGAGCATCTCAAAGGTGACATCCGCCGGGTGCGTAACAATGAAATTGATTTCACGCCCAATCAGCCCTACCGGCATGGTCACCACGCCCAGCAACCGGTTGTTGAACTCGACAATCGAACTCACAAGGTCGTCAAAGTTTAAGAAAATGATGCGCACGACCTCGCCGAAGCCAATCGTCGCAATCGCCAGATACAGATCGCGCAACCGCAGCACTGGCAGACCAATCGGCAGGGCAATCACCCCGGCGGCAAGCATGCCCCCGATGATGGCGACCCCCAGCGGCGCGCCGGCATACTGCGTCAACACGACGCCTGTATACGCCCCGATGGACATAAACCCGGCATTTGCCAGCGAAAACATGCCTGTATACAGCTTCAGGTAGATGCTTAAACCCAGGATGGCGGCAACCAGCATGAATTGCAGGACGGGTTCGCTGATGTTTGCAAGTATGCCCATAATCCTGCCGCCTTACGCGCGTGTCTGCTGTGGTTGTCCCAGCAATCCCTGCGGGCGTACCAGCAGAATCACCAGAAACAGCACAAAAACAATGGCGTCACGATAGCTGCTGTCCAGAAACGCGACGCTAAAGACTTGCAGCCCGGCGACCATAAATCCGCCCAGCAGCGCGCCGTTGATGCTGCCCATACCGCCCAGCACAATTGCCACCAGCCCCACAAGCGCCACATTCTGCCCGATATACGGCGTAACCTGCCGGAAGCTCAGCCCATAGAGCATGCCGCCCGCGCCGCCCAGCACGCCTGCAAGGAAAAACGTCAGCAGGAAGATGCGGTTCGTATCCACGCCCAGCAGCCCGGCGACACGCTGGTTGTACGCTACCGTGCGCATTGCCTGCCCCGTGCGCGTGCGCATGACCAGGAATTGCAGCGCAAACATCAGCAGCAGCGCCACCGCGAGGATCAGCAGGCGCAGCGGGTCAATCGTCAGATTGCCGATACTGATCGGCTGAAGCGATAACAGATCAAGGGGATAATACAGCTCAGTGCGGTTGTAAACAGCGTTAAAGAACTGCTCTGCGAGGTTGACAAACACAATTGCCGCGCCAATGCTGCTGATCAACTGTGAAATGCGCGGTGCCTGCCGGCGGCGCAGCGGCATGAAAGCAATGCGCTCCAGCAGCACGCCTAGCAGCCCGGAGCCGAGCATCGCCACCAGAAAGCCCATCCACACCGGCAGTCCGAACCCGCCATCGCCAGCAGGCAGCACCGCAATCAGCCCAAAAACCGCGCCAGATGTGAAAATCGCGCTGTGCGCCAGATTCAACACACCCAGCACACTAAACACCAGCGCATAACCTAGCGCAAACAGGCTGTAGATTGCACCCAGTGAAATGGCGTTGATCAGTTGTTGTAGTAAGGTGTCCATCAAGAAGCGTCAGTTATCGAGCAGCCATTGGTAAAAGTTCTATCCGTAAACCCAACAAGGGGATTACTCCCGTTGTTCGGGGAGATCAGTCTATCGATAGGCTTGAAACAGCATTTTTCGACGTCCTTCACGCGGCGCAACCACCGCCAGACTCAATTATCCAGGGCTGCCGCAGGGTGTGAACCGCAGGGGCAGGGTGATCCCCGCCCCCGCAGTCAGAGGCGCAGATTACTCGCCCATCATCGCCGTTTCTTCGTTCAGCAGCACAAAGCGTCCACCGCGCACAATCTGCACTACCGGCGCATGCACCGGGTTGCGGTTCTCATCAAAACTGAACAGACCCAGCGGACTGTCAAACTCGGTGATGCCTGCCAGCGCATCGCGGATCGCCGCCGAATCAGCAGAGTCAGCGCAGCGGATCGCGGTTGCCATCAGCCATGCGCCGGTATATGCCTGCGCCGCGAACTGGTCAGGCGGGAAGCCGTAGGCTGCCTCAAAATTGGCGGCGAAGGTGGCACTCAGTGGGGCTTCAGACGCAATGTTCCACGCCGCGCCCACGATAACGCCTTCAGACGCCTCGCCCGTTTCCTGAATCACTGCCGGGGAATTGAAGCCGTTGCCGCCGATGATCGGACCCGTATAGCCTAGTTGGCGCGCCTGGCTGATAATCTGCACTGCTTCTGCCGCCAGTGCCGACACAACCAGCGCATCCGGTTCCAGCGCAATCAGGTTGGTCAGTTGTGCATTGAAGTCGGTGTCGCCGCGTGCGAACGTTTCTTCGCCCAATACTTCCACACCGTTTTCATCCAGCGCTTCGATAAACACATTGTAACCGCTGACGGTGAAGTCATCGTCATTGCCATAAAGCACGCCGACCTGCTCCAGCCCCAGTATTTCGGTTGCGCCCGCAATCGTGCCAGGGATCACTGAAGATTCCGGCAGGCTGTCGCGGAAAACAAACGGGCCCATATCCGTGATACCCGCTGCGGTATTGCTGACGCCCATCACCGGAATGCCTGCTTCCTGCGCGATTGGGTCAGCGGCGAAGGCTTCTGTCGAAAGCGTCGGTCCCAATACGGCAACCACGCCATCCACGTCAACAAGCTGGGTCATGGCTGCAATAGCCCCCTCGGCGGTGCCACCCGAATCCTGAAAGACCACTTCCAGGGTAGCATTTGCCCCCAGATACCCCGCGGCGTTGATTTCTTCGACCGCAAGCTGTACTGCCTGCGTCTGCGGACCACCGTAGACCGAAATCGGTCCTGACTGGGCGAAAACCGCGCCCATCTTCACTGTGCCGGAAAGTGCCGTTGGATCAGGGCAAACCTCCCACGCGCCCATCCGCGCTTCGGGGGTGGCTTCCGGGGTTGCTTCCTGCGCCAGAACTGCGCTGGCGGTCAGGGCAAAAGTTGCTACCAGCAGTAAAGCAAGCAGTCGATGTATACTACGGGTTCGCATAGCACTACTCTCCAGTTTGAGTTTGTTTAATTTTGAGTAATGTGTATCTTCACGATTCTAATCCAATCGAGCCTAAGCTCCAATTTTCTCATGTACGGTTAATCTGACCCTGTAGCGGGCTGCACACACGCGGGCAACCTAACAGGTGGCTTAAAGTCACAGGCGCGCGCGCGATTCTGTGCTATCCTTACATACCAGAACGTCCATAACATTCAGAAATTCGTGAACGCTGTGGAGTGTTCGGAACTGCTAAGCATTTGCGCTTGTAAGGAAAGGGTCAAACTCAATGAAGACACCAGTGCGTTTTGTAGCGCTGCTCCTGCTGCTTCTGCTTCCGTTTGGTGGTGCTGCTGCCGCGCAGGACGAAACGCCGACGCTGCGTATGGGGCTGCTGCCGGTGCTGGATACGCTGCCATTCTATATTGCGCAGCAGAACGGTTATTTTGAAGAAGTGGGCATCGTGGTGGAGGGGATTCCCGTTGCCAGTCCGGTGCAGCGTGATGAACTGCTGCAAGCGGGCGAGGTGGACGGCGTGCTCAATGAAATGACCACTACGGCGCTGTTCAACCGCGAAGAGACGCAGTTGCAAATCGTTGCTGTGGCACGCATCCCGTATGAAAATGCACCTGTGTTCCGCGTGCTTGCCGCGCCAGGCAGCAGCGCCACTAGCCCGGCTGATCTGGCAGGCGTGCCGGTTGCCGTCTCCCCGAACACGATTATCGAATACACCACCTTCCGCATGTTGCAGCAGGCAGGGCTGACTGCTGAACAGATTGTTTTCCAGCCTGTCCCGGCAATCCCGGAACGCTTCCAACTGCTGATGCAGGGGCAGATTCCTGCCGCAACGCTGCCCGATCCGCTGGCGCAAGCGGCAGTCGAGGCAGGCGCGGTTCCGATTATTGACGACTCGGCTTATGCGGATTACAGTGTCAGCACGCTGAGCTTCCGCACGACCTATATCGAAGAACAGCCTACAGCGGTGGCGGCATTTCTCGCGGCATGGACGCGCGCAGTTGAAGACCTCAACGCCGACCCGGATGCCTATCGGGGTGTGTTTTTGGAAAACGTGAATGTGCCGCCAGCGATTCAGGAGACTTACGTGATTCCGCCGTTCCCTGTGGCGCAGCTTCCCACGCCGGATCAGTGGGATGATGTGATGGACTGGCTGGTATTCAAAGAACTGCTGGATGCGCCGGTTGCCTATGAAGCTTCCGTCAATCCGGCGTTTCTCCCGGTTATCGAGATGGAAGCAACACCGGATGCCACTGAAACTGGCGGCTAGCCCACACGGCTGGCGCAGCCAACACAGTACCGCAAAATGTCTTGTCTGCCGGGGTGGTCTGGTTTACCAGATCGCCCCGCCTATGCTGCTAAGCTCTGGATCGCCGTATGATCGAAGTGCAGGATTTGACGTTTGCCTACAGCCGGCATACCCTCATCTTCGAGCAGTTCTCGTGGCGGGTGCGTGCGGGGGAGTCGTGGGCGCTGCTGGGTCCTTCGGGCTGTGGCAAAACCACGCTGCTTTACCTGCTTGCCGGGCTGCGGGCAGTCACAGGCAGCGCTGCCCACGCTATCTGCATTGACGGGCAGCCATTGGAACGCCCACGCCCGCGTACCGGGTTGATTTTGCAGGATCACGGGCTGCTGCCCTGGGCGACGGTGCGTGACAACGTGCGGTTGGGGCTGCGCATCCGGCGCTTCTACGGTCCGGATGGGCGGCATGCCCCGCCCGAACAGGCGATGGATCGCACGGCGGCGGAAAATCGGCTGGACTACTGGCTGAATCGTCTGGGGATTGCTGAACTACAAAAGAAATATCCGGCACAGCTTTCCGGTGGGCAGCGCCAGCGCACAGCAATCGCGCGGACACTGGTGCTTGAGCCGAATCTGCTGCTGATGGACGAGCCGTTTTCCGCCCTCGATGCCCCCACACGTGAGGATTTGCAGCGGCTGATGCTGGAACTACGGGCGGAGGAGTCGCTGACAACAGTCATCGTGACTCACAGTATTGAGGAAGCCACTTTTCTGGGCGAGCAGATCCTCGTCTTGGGGCAGCCCCCCAACCGTGATGCGCACAGCATCCACAACGCGGCAGTCGGCACGCGCCACACCCAGGCATATTTTGATACGGTGGCAAAACTGCGCGGTCTTCTGGAGCACCCGCTATGAAGGTTTTTCGTCGCCTTCAACTTCGGCGTGATCGTCTGTGGCAGGCGCTGCTCGGTGTCGTCATGTTCTTCGCATTGTGGCAGGTGCTTGCGTGGATCATCAACCGCGATATTATGCCACCCCCGGCAGACGTATTGCCGGTGTTCTTCAGTGACATTGGCGGCAGTCTGGGGGCGCACACGCTGGCAAGCGCCGGGCGTGTGCTGGCAGCAATGCTGCTGGCTGTGCTGCTGGCGGCGCCGGCGGCGCTGGCGCTGGGGCAGTTCCGCGCCATAGATCGGGTCTTTGCCCCGTTGATCGGCATACTCTACCCGCTGCCCAAAATCGTGCTGCTGCCAGTCGTCTATGTGCTCTTTGGTATCAGCGACGCCTCCAAAATCCTGATGATCGCCCTGATCATCTTCTTTCAGATTCTCGTGGTTGTGCGCGATCAGGCGGCAAGTATTCGTCCCGAACTGCTCGTTTCCGTGCGTTCGCTGGGGGCAGGGCGGCGCGCGTTGTTTCGTTATGTCTATATCCCGGCATCACTGCCCGCGGTGCTGACGGCGCTGCGGGTGTCCGTGGGCATTGCCATCGCCGTGCTGGTGTTTGTCGAACAGTCGCTGACTCGTGTCGGGCTGGGTTACTACATTTTCGTCGAAACCTACCCCACGCTGCGCTATCGTCAGATGTGGGCGGGGATTCTGGCGATGAGCCTGTTGGGGCTGCTGCTGTATTTCGCGTTGAATGCGCTGGAACGGCTGGTCAATCCGGCGCAGTTTATTGAGGATAAATAAGCAGATGGCTGCATTGCAGGGGCGCGAACGCGCCAGTTATGTACGTGAGATGTTTGGGCGGATTGCCCCGCGCTATGACCTGATGAACCGCCTGATGACCTTCGGACAGGATCGCCGCTGGAGGCGCTATGTGCTGGATGTCGCAGCACTTCCAGCGAGAGGTGCTTTGCTGGATGTCGCCACCGGCACCGGCGATCTGGCGCTGGATACGCTCAAGCGTGATTCGGCAGCACGGGCGGTTGGGGCGGATTTTTCCGCGCCGATGATGCTGGTGGGGCGCGAACGGCAAGGCGGGAGCAAGGTGCTGTGGTGCGAAGCGGACGCGCTCAACCTGCCTTATGCGGACAGCACGTTTGATGCGGTCACGTCTGCTTATCTGATGCGCAACGTGATTGATGTGCCGCGCGCCTTTGCCGAGCAGCTCCGTGTGGTCAAACCCGGCGGGCGTGTGGTTTGCCTGGATACATCGCCGCCGCCGCGCAATCTGCTGCGCCCGTTCATTCTGCTCTATTTCCGTTTCGCCATCCCCACGCTGGGGCGTTTAATTGCCCGTGATCCTTCAGCGTATCAGTATTTGCCGGAGTCGACGCAGGCGTTCAAGACCCCGGAGGAACTGGCGGCGATCATGCGCGCGGCAGGATTACAGCAGGTCAGTTACCGGCGCTTTATGTTTGGGACAATGGCGGTGCATGTCGGCACACGCCCGCAGGGGTGATAGGCTGATGAATCCGACAGGTCAACCCATGACAAAAGCTCAGGTATGGCGGCTGGCAATTCGCCCCAAAACACTGCCCGCCGCTGTCGGACCCGTGCTGGTCGGCGCGGCGCTGGCGCTGGCAGATGGCGCATTCGCGCTGCTGCCCGCGCTGGCGGCACTTGGCGCGGCACTGCTGCTGCAAATCGCCGTGAATCTCGCCAACGATTACTTCGATTTCCAGCGCGGCATTGACACAGCGGAACGTCTCGGTCCGCCGCGCGCAGCGGCAAGCGGCTTGCTGACGCCTGCCGAACTGCGCTTAGGCATCGGCACTGTGCTTGGTCTGGCGGCGCTGCTCGGCGTCTATCTGATTCTGGTCGGCGGTGTTCCGGTGCTGATTATTGGCGTCGCGTCCATGCTTGCGGCGCTGGCGTACAGCGGCGGTCCGTTTCCGCTGGCATCGCACGGACTGGGCGATCTGTTCGTCTTTATCTTTTTCG
>DAOTWP010000297.1:0-19721 GCA_034435675.1 Anaerolineae bacterium | reverse complement strand
AAACGAACGGGATCAACCCGTACCTCGATATTCTCCGGTGAGAAACTGAGCAGCGTATCCAGCAGGGTTTGAATGCTGTAGACCTTGCCGGAAGCAATGTTATAGGCTTCACCGGGGATGCCCTGTTCCATCAGCAGCCGGTACGCCCGAACGACATCACGTACATCGGCGTAATCGCGCTGCGCAGACAGATTACCCACCAAAAGCACCGGTTCCTGTCGCCCCGCCTCAATGCGCGCAATCTGCATGGCAAAATCTGCCGCGACGAACTGCTCGGACTGCCCCGGTCCAAAATGGTTAAACGGGCGTGCGCGAATGATCGGCAGTTTGTGGCTGAGAAAATACTGCAGCGCCAGCAGATCGGCGGCGACCTTGCTGACGCTGTACGGATTAGACGGGCGCAGCGGCGTGTCCTCAGTTATCGGCTGCCCATCCGGCGGGGTGCTGTAAATCTGCGCGGAACTGATCACCAGCAACCGCGGTTGCATACGCAGTTGAAGGCAGGCGGCGATCATGTTCGCCAGCGGCTTGATGTTGTTTTCCAGTGTGTCCCACGGGGCTTCAAAAGAACGCGGCACAAACGACTGTGCCGCTAGGTGGTAAATTTGATCGGGTTGCACGGTGTTAAGCAGCGCGCGCGCGGCATCCGCATCACGCAAATCAAGCGCATGATACTGCGCCCGCCGGGGCAGCGCCGCGGTTGAGGCATTGTATACAGTGCCGTGCAGTTCAGCCTCCGGTGTGGTCGTCACCAGATAATCCATAAGATGACTGCCAACAAAGCCGTTAATTCCTGTGATTAAGACGCGCACGTCTTCACCCCTCATTGAGTTCATGACCATTTCACTGTGGATTATAGGCGCGGCACCCGGCAGGGAACAGTCCGAACGCTGCGCTCACAATCTTAGCGCGGATACGGCAGCACAAACGCACGCACATCCGTAGAAAAGGGCAGCAGCACGGCAAACACATCGTAGACCACACCGGGATCCAACCGCCAGTCAGCAATTGTCGCTGCGGCAAGTCCGCTGCGCGTATCCAGCACATACAGGTTAACAATGCCCTGCCGCCCGACACCGGGATTAGAAAGAGACTGCGCCGCTACATCGGAAAGTACAACGATGGCATCATTGGGTAGGGAGATACGTTGCTCGCTCGCCGGGCGTTGAATACTGGTGTTAATCTGACCGGGTTGCAGCACGACAGATGGTGCAATTGCCAGCCCCATGCTCAGGTCTGCGTTGCCGCTCAGGTTAAATAAGCGCAGATAGGTACCGCCATCAATAACCAATGCCTCGTCAGACCAGACAGTAATTGTCAGGTCGCTAGGCGCATCCCCATAGACTACCACCGTATACGTTCGGCTGGGCAGCAAGTCAGCATCCAGGGCTGTCAGAACCACGGTTTCTCCACTCAAACGGACACCGACACGCTGAGTACCTTCGCTCACGGTCACAAGTGGGCTGCCCTGTGCATAGGTCAGTACACCACCGGTTGGCTGATCGTTCAGCAGAAACTCAACGAACAAAGCGCTGGTTGTGGCGTTAACAAAACGCACCTGTACGGGCACTGTCTGCGTGGAAATTACGGCAATCCCGCCCGGCGCTTCGACAACTTGCTCACTGACGCCGACTTCATCGCTGAACACCAGTGGTGGAACCGTTTCATCCCGCCCCGTGATTACATATAAATACTGGATGCCTGCGTTGAAGGTCAGCCCGCGGGCGGTTTCTACTGAGTCGCTTTCGCCGGGGTCAGCGGCGGGTTTCCAGTAGAATTCGTATGTGTCTGCTTCCAGCACCAGGGGATCAGAAATCTGTCCATACGCCAGCGGATTCAGCGTTTCCAGAATGCCGCCGGGTGTGTCCAGAACCAGCCGGGGGGCACCTTCCAGCGCATGCACAAACGTGACAATCGTCTGCTCCGGCGGTGTGGGGGTCAGCGTTTCCTCAATGGTCAGCAGGCGCGCAGTGTCTGCCGATCCGACAATGAGCAGGGTCAGCGCCTGATCTTCGCGCAGACGAACCTGAGACTGCACAACATAATCGCGACTGCCAGCAGGTACCACAGTTACTGAGAAGGTGTCCGCGCGGACTTCACGAAAATCTGATCGTCCGCCGTAGTCGATATTGCCTGCGACCAGAATGCTGTTTAGATAGACCTCCAGCGCTGCCAATTCAGGCGCAGCATTGATCACACGCACGCGCGCACGTCCGGGCACTCGTGTGCTATAGTCAATCATCTGATAACTGGCAGAGTCGCCCGCCCGCCCGATAAGTACCAGCGTGACTGCACTGCGTTCGCGCAGATTGGCATCGTATTCCAGCAGCACGCTGTCCCCCTGCTGAAAAACCAACCTGGCATCCCCGCTCGCCAGGGTTACACCTACACTCTGCTGCCCATTGGGTAATGCAGGAAGCAGCACGCGGTCCCCCGAACGCATGCCAATTTCTGCTGCTCCTGAAAGCGCGTTGATTACCTGAATGCGTGTTTGCCCCACAGCAAGAGGAGCGAAATCCACATCGAAAACACCAACGCTGAGCGTATCTGAGGACCCCATCAGCACCAGCGTCAGCGTACTACCCGCGCGAATCGTAAGCGCTGCTTGTGCCAGCGGCGTTTCGCCAGGGCGCGCGCCAGCCGGCAGCACTTCGAGTTGGTAACTTCCGGCGACTATCCCGCTGTCCGGGATCCGCTGCCCATAACCAAAACGACTGGCAACTGTCAGCCCTTCAATATAGACGTCCACCAAAGGTGCATCCGGCGCGGCATGTGCTAGCCGAACGTATGCCTGTTGTTCGGGATCGTTGGCGAGTGTAGCAGGCACAGGGCGCGGCGTCGCTGTGGGCGGCGGTGTTGGGGTTGCGCTCGGTTCAGGGGTGAATGTGGCAAACTGAGTAGGCAGCACAACAGGCTGTTCCGGAGTCGAAATCCCGCAGGCGCTGATCAACAGCAGCACAACACTCCAGCACAGTACAACAGCAGTTACAGGCACATGACGCCGCATAAAGCATCCTTCCTGATGCGAGATTCTTACTCTGCCATTGTACAACAGCGCTAAAAAGGACACATAAAGCAAAAGTCCTGTGACGACGGATCCACAGGACTTTTGCATGACCCAATGTGAAAGCAGCGTCATGCTGTGACACTGCTTCAGGGGTTCAAATCAGTCGTTGATTTCCTGGAAGGTTCCTGCAACAATCCAGCCACGAACGAAGTTCTCTTCCAGTTCGACATAGAAGTATGTCCCGCTGCCATCATCAGCAATGATATAGGCGCGGGTTCCGCGCGTGATCAGCGGCAGTCCGTCGGTGCCACCACCAGGCGAACCGGTCATCTGTACAACATCAACGTTGATCTCAATCAGTTGCAGATTGCTGCGATCAACCGGGGGCTGACCTGCTGCCGCCTCAGTTGACTCCGGCAGTGTATTCGTTTGCCC
The DNA here is from genome assembly GCA_034435675.1 of Anaerolineae bacterium. GTDB lineage: Bacteria > Chloroflexota > Anaerolineae > Aggregatilineales > Phototrophicaceae > DAOTWP01. Next base: position 16,279 of record DAOTWP010000297.1, on the reverse strand, counting down.
TTCAACAACAGGAACATCGGCAAGTTCTGCCGGACGGTCATTGAAGGTCAGCGTCACAAACTGCCCATTGACCCAGCCTTCCTGCCCTTCAAATTCCACCAGCAACCACAGACCGTCGCCACTGCGCGCCGTCACCAGCACCCGTGTCCCCCCCGGAATCAGCGCCAATGACTCTGAATTGGCATCCGGGAAGCGGCGCAGATGCAGATTATTGCCGGAAGTCACAGTCACCACACCAATATAGGCATCCCGCAGGGGATCGGGTGTGATCACCGTCGATGTTACAGGTCCCCGTACTTCGCCACGACGATCTTCGGGAACGATGGTCAGTAGACCGCGTGTTTCCAGTTCTGCCAAATCCGTCGAACGCCCGTTATACTGGTACTCGACATAGAGTGCGTTTGCCCAGCCTTCCACAGAACCACCCTCAGGCGTCGTGTAGCTGACAAACACCCAAGTGCGCGCCTCGTTGATGCCCAAAAGTTCCATCACTGTGCCCACGGGCAGCAGCACCAGCGACTCGCCCGTTTCAGCAGGCAGACGCCGCACATGCAGATTAACGCCTGCGGCAAGATTGACCACCGTCACGGTGACGCGATCTTCAACAGGCGAGGGCGGCGTGACACTTGTGTTGCGGGACTCACCGGGAATATTTGACGGGATGGCCGGCAGGTCGGCAAGACGCTGGGGTCCGCCGTCCGGTTCCCGAACAACCACGTACTCTGCATTCACCCAGGCGACGATCTCGCCACCGCCGGGCGGTGCGTAAGTCACATTCAACCATGTCGCCGCCGGCTCAAGGTCTTCGTCTTCGGCAAGCTGACTGACCGGATCGACAAAATCCGTCGGCGTCGCGCCATCAGGCGGCAGTTCCGGTGCGCCCGCACGCCCGTTGACCAGCAGGACTGTGCCCGACGGCGCAAGCCCCAGTGAGAGCGCGTTAGCATCGGGATACTGGCGCAGTTGGATATTCACGCCTGGATCAGTCGCTACGCGCGCAGTTGGCACAGCAGGAGCGGCGGTGGGCTGCACCACTGGTTGCACTGGGGCTTCTGTCGGCGGCGGCTGAAGCGGTTCTGGCGTGCTGGTTGGAGCCTGAACGATTTCTTGCGTCGGCGCAGGCTGCACAACTGGCAGCGACTGCGCTCCGGGGGCGCTCCCTATACCCTGTTGCAGACTGGTTGGCGCGAAGACCAGCACAGGCTGATCGTCCTGGGTGCTCAGGAAGCCGGTGTAGTACACCCCACCGTAGAACTGCTGTGGGGGCACACTGACATCAGAGGTTTCGCCTTTGACATCTACTGACAGCGAAACACTCTGCGTACTGGCGGGCAGCGCCGTCACAAAGCTGTCCGTACCTGGTGTCAGGCTCTCTGCCAGCACAGTGCCGTCTTCCAGCGCTATGGTCGCGTTGATATCTTCGCCAAGCACACTAATCAACTTGACGACAGCGGTGTCCGCCGCAATCTGGCTAACATCGTCGGGGAATGTCTCTACGCTGAGCGCTTCGCCACCCGCCAGCACTACGGCAGTCACATAAACTTCCGGTTGAACCGTGAACGACAGGGTCAGCAGTTCCTGCTGGTCATCCGTCGTTAGCAATACGAGTTCATATTCGCCTTCTGGCAGCGCAACATGTGTGGAGAACTCGCCATATTCTAACCCACGCGCGAGATACGTGTCCCCAGCGCGAATGTCAACCGATGGTACCCCCGGCAGCCCATGCACAAAGCGAACATAGCCGCTGGGCTGTCCTTCAGCAGGCAAGGTCGGCGTCGTCAGCAGCATCGACTGTGGATTTGCAGCGCTGCCATACAACACCAGCATGTAGGAGTTACCACCGACCAGTTCAAGTGGATCGGGAGTCAGGATAGCTTGCGCGACATCGCCACCAGCAGGGGCAACGATCAGGTCGTAGATGAATGCTGCACTCAGATCCAGCGAGCTAGATGTGGCAGCATCCCCATAGACGATGCCGGGAATCACCGTGCGCCCGTCCGCCAGTTTGATGTCCACCGGATCCACACCGGGAATGGCGTGTACCGCCGTAAAACGCCCGTTGCCAATCTGAGGAGCAACCAGATCTTCGCGGAAGACCAGGAACTGCGCCGGGTCTGTGGATGCCACAATCAGCGTAAGCACATCGCCCGGCTGGAGCACAACATCCTGTGAGAACAGTGGTGTTTCGGCGGCAATGGGTGCAACCGTCAGAGTGGTGTTGCCCGCTGGCACACGCACATAGGTGGATGCCTGTCCGAACTCCAAGCCTGTGATGGTTAGCTGCCCCCCTGTAAAGATGTCAACCGCGTCAGCGCCGTCTAAGCCATGCACGAAGCGCACGAGGGCGGTAACATCGCGCTGCGCCATAACGCCTGTACCCAAAATCACCAGCACCAGCAGCACTGCCACCAGGATCGCGGGTCGTTTCAGTTGTCGCATACACCCCTCCTTGGGACTTGAAACAGGAACATCGGGTTTGCAGGCACACCAGTGTGACAGCTTACGTCCCGTGTTCCCATTGGTTCAAATACGCCGCCTGTTCAGGCGTCAGGGCATCAATTTTGACTCCCATTGCCTCAAGCTTCAAGCGGGCGATTTCCTTGTCAACATCTTCGGGGATCGTATAAACTTCCGGCTTCAAGGTGCTGGCGTTTTTCATCATGTATTCAGCGCCAAGTGCCTGATTGGCAAAGCTCATGTCCATCACACTTGCTGGATGCCCCTCTGCTGATGCAAGGTTGATCAGACGACCCTCACCGAGAACATATACCGGGCGTCCCTTGATCGTGTACTGCTCCACAAACGGGCGCACCAACTGCGGGTCACCATCAGACATGGCGCGCAGCCCATCAAGGTTGATTTCCACATTGAAATGCCCAGAGTTACAGACAATCGCGCCCGGTTTCATCATTTCAAAATGGTGCGTATCAATCACATTGATGTCACCGGTTGCCGTGACAAACACATCACCGACTTTCGCAGCTTCCACCATTGGCATGACGCGGAAGCCGTCCATCACCGCCTCAAGCGCCTTCAGCGGGTCAATTTCGGTGACGATCACGTTTGCCCCCATGCCCTGCGCCCGGCTGGCAATGCCCCGGCTGCACCAGCCATAGCCCGCCACCACGACATTACGCCCCGCAAGCAGCACATTGGTCGCACGGATAATACCATCAATCGTGCTCTGCCCGGTGCCGTAACGGTTATCGAACAGGTGCTTGGTGTTGCTGTCATTCACGGCAATCACCGGGAACATCAGCGCGCCGTCTTTTGCCATCGCGCGCAGGCGGATTACGCCGGTGGTCGTTTCTTCAGTACCGCCAACAATCGTGTCCAGCAGTTCACGCCGCGACTTGTGGATTGTACTCACTAGGTCAGCGCCATCGTCCATCGTAATGTGCGGTTTGTGATCCAGCGCGGCAGTGATGTGGTCGTAGTAAGTCTTGTTGTCTTCGCCCTTGATGGCATAGACCGGGATTTCATCGTGCGCTACCAGCGATGCAGCGACATCATCCTGGGTTGAAAGCGGGTTGGAGGCACACACCACCACATCCGCCCCCCCTGCCTGAAGCGTGCGCATCAGGTTCGCGGTTTCGGTGGTGACATGCAGGCAGGCAGAAACGCGCAGCCCTTTAAGGGGCTTTTCGCGTTCAAAACGCTCGCGAATAGCGCGCAGCACAGGCATTTCATGCTCCGCCCACTGAATGCGGTAGCGCCCGCCGGTCGCCAGATTCAGGTCCTTTACATCGTGTTCAACGGTCATGTTGTCTCCTGAAGACTCCACTTAAAAGCAATCGCCCGGATGAGAGGCGCATGAGAATTCACACCTCAGAACGCGGGCATTGTAGCATACGAAGATAGACTTGTCGCCAGTGTGTTCCTGACGGAATCCCGGCGCTAAACGCCTGACTTAATCGTCGTGCAGCAGCAAATCCAGTTGCCCACGATCATCATAGAGTGTACGAAAACGAGTGATAAAATCGTCAATGCGGTAGGAGTGATTCTGCGTCCCCACCTGTTCGAGGACATAGGTGGCGCACAGCGACCCCACCTGACCGCACAATTCCAGCGACCAACCGGACGCCAACCCGCGAATCAACCCCGCGCGGTAGGCATCGCCCACGCCGGTTGGATCAACGATCTTCACTTCGGGGAACGTGGGGATATTCAGTTTTTCGCCCCCAGCATAGATATGTGAACCATGCTTGCCCTGAGTAATCACCAGAATTTCGAGCTGGCGGCGCAGGTCGTCAATCGTCTGTTGCGTCTTTTTGCAGATAATTTCCGCTTCGTAGGCGTTGACAACCAGCGCATGCGCGCCCTGCATGTCCCGGTAAAGCTCCTCACCGGACAAACGCGGCACCTGCTGACTGGGATCGTAAATGAATTTAATCCCGCGATCACGGCATTCCTCAGCAATGGCACACATCGCCAGGGGATCATTCGGGGAAATGACCACTAGATCGGGCTTTTTGTCGTAGACGTCAGCAATGCGGTAATCGCGTGCGTGGGTCATCGCGCCAGAATAGAAGGAAGCAATCTGATTGTTGTCAAGATCGGTGTTGGCAAAAAAGGATGCGGTGAACACATGATCCAACTGTACCACGGTGCTGGTATCCACCCCTGCGCTTTCCAGCCATGCCCGATAATCCGCGAAGTCGCGCCCAACCGTGCCAAAAAGCCGGGGCTTCAAACCGAGCATTGCCATATTGAAGGCGATATTCGCCGCAACGCCGCCCCAGTGTTTGGTCATGTCCTCCACCAGAAAACTGAGGCTCACCTGATGTAACTGGTCCGGCAGCAGATAGTCCACGAAGCGTCCCGGAAAACGCATCAAATAATCGTAGGCGATTGATCCTGAAATCAGTACATCCATCTGATTGTCCCGCGCTGTGCTTGACAGCTATATAATATTCGATCTGTAAGGCGATGGGTGAGTATACCACAATGCAAACAGGGTTGTAGAATAGACTTGAACGAGAAAAGGTAAATTCTATGTCCATTTTCGATCATAACCGTCTGACAAATGCAGTGTTCAAGTTGGACATTGACGGACTGCGGCGGGGTTACTACAGCGACAAGTACTTCGAGAATGTCGTCTATGTCCTGAATGGCGCTGCAATGGCAGGCTATACATTCGGAGGCAGCAGTCCACGTGCGGTTCCGGCGGCAGCAGACACGCTGCCTGTCGGTGACGCGGTTGTGGAAACGCAGGTTTTCAATCGCCGCGCGCCGCAGGTGCTGGTCGCCGGTGTAGACATGGCGCTGGCGCTGCTGCGGTACTGCACCGGCTATTTTGATGACGGCGCATTCATCGGAAGCGCAGACCAGCTTGAAGTGCTCGCAGTAGAGGATGGAGTGCTGACCCACTACGCAGGTGATCCGATGCATGTACAGCCTGTGCTGAAAATACGCGGGCGCTACCGTGATTTTGCGCTGCTCGAAACGCCGATCCTTGGCGTACTGAGTCATGCCAGCCGCATTGCGACAAATGTGTATGAACTGCTTGCTGCTGCGCAGGGCAAACAGGTCTTGTTTTTCCCGGCACGTTTTGATCTGCCAGAAACGCAAAGTGTTGATGGTTATGCCTACTGGCTGGCAATTCAGCGCCACAATCGGGATCGTGGGCAGAACCTGCGCCCGCTGGCAAGCACAGATGCCGGAGCAGCATGGTGGGGTGGGCAGGGCGGTGGCACTGTTCCCCACGCGCTGATTGCCTGCTTCCTTGCGGACACAGCCGAAACCATGCGCGCGTTCGCACGCTATGTGCCTGTGCATGTCAATCGGGTAGCCCTGGTAGATTTTAACAACGACTGTATTGGTGCGTCTCTTGCCGTGCTGGACGCTTACTGGGAGCAGTATTGCCCCGCGCTGGAAGCGGGCGACGAAACCGAACAGCAGCGCTGGACACTGTACGGTGTGCGCCCGGACACAGCGGGGGAAATGCGCGATATTGCGCTGCCGCCAGATGCCCCGACCGGAGTCAGCGCACCACTGATTCGCACACTGCGCGAGGCAATGAACACTGCTTGGACGCGCTGGCATGTTCCACCCAAACTGGAAGATGCGGCAAAACGCTTCTGCCAGCAGGTCAAGATTGTGGCATCCGGCGGTTTTAGCGCCGAACGCATTCGCCAGTTTGAGGCAGACGGTGTCCCAGTGGATGTTTACGGTGTGGGGTCAACATTCCTGCGCAATGACGCACGCACGAACACGGACTACACCATGGATGTAGTGCGCATTAAAATTGGGAGGCAATGGGTGGATATGGCTAAAACAGGTCGTCAGCCCTGCGATAATCCCGATTTGCAGCCTATTGACCTGAGTCAGCTTTGAGGCAGCACACTATGACACACCAGACGAGTGGTGATGATCTGCCGCGCAAACCCGCCGACAGCGGGCGCGAACCTGAGTTTCTCTCTACGTTGTTCAGCACCCGGCGCTACTCGTTGCGCGCACTATTGGAACGTGTCGTCAATCAGTTCGCAGAAGAACACGCGGCAGATAGCACTGCGCTCACTGCCGCAGATACAGTGGCAAAACGGCTGGCACTGGTACGCGAAACGGTCAGCTATGTGATTGCGGTAGAATCTTTACAGCTTTCTGTAGAAGATCAGGCACTGCTGATTCAGGGTGCCTGTAGCGAACTGTTTGCTTACGGCCCATTGGACAGGTTGTTTGCAGATACACAGATCACCACGATCGCCCTGGAAGGGGGTAACAAGGTTTCTGTACGCTACGGACACGGTGAACTGACACCGATAGCGCCAATTTTTGAGGATGAAAGTCATTTGCGGCGCATTCTCAAACGACTGGCGCGAGATGCAGGGGTAGATCTTCTCCCGGAGCAGTCGTATCTGGAAGCAGGGCTGCAAGTTGGAGAACGGCGATTGTGCCTTAATCTGCTGATGCCCCCCGCCGCGCTGAGCTACACGGCTGACATTCGTCTGCATCCCGCCCAGCGTGTCACACTTGATACCCTGGTGGAAACCGATTTTATGACAGCACAGGCTGCGGTGCTGCTGCGTGCACTGGCACAATCACCGCATGGTCTGGTCATCGTGGGGGACACGGAGTCCGGCAAGACGACACTGCTCGGTGCGCTGGCGGACTACCTGCCGCAGGCGAATATGGTGCTGGCGGTCGAGCGCGCCGGGGAATTATCTCTGCCCCAGGGTATGCCGCGCCTGATCGCCTGCGCGCAAACTGGCACTGCCATCGGGACAGCATTTGGGCAGCTAATTCCAACGGCACTGCAACAAAAGGCAGCGTGTTTGCTGCTGGACGAAATTCGTGCAGATGCACCCGAAAGCATCGCGCCACTGCTTTTACAGCCCGATGCCCCCCGCCAGTTGTGGGCATTTCGCGGTTCGGCAGACCCGAAGCGGGTGCGCAGCGCACTGGGCATGCTGGCACGCCGCGCCGATCCTGCACAGGGCGACAGGCTCGCACAGGCGCTTTACGCACGCCTGCCCTTTGTAGTTGTGGTGCGCGCCCAGCGTGCTGAGGGAAGACTGCGGCTGCACAGCATTGCGGAGTGGCAGCCCGGCGCAGACCCAGCTTATCCTGAATATACAGTGCTGGTAGAGCGCATAGAGGGTGAACTGCGGCTGACAGGAACCAAACCCCTGCGGACACTGCCGTTGGACGAACACTTCTGGCAGCATTGACTACTGCTCAAAGACGACCTTCAACCGCACGCGGCAGACTGTCTGTAAACGGCGCGCGCGCAATACCGTGTTCGGTGACAATACCTGCCAGATAGCGGTTGGGGGTCACATCAAAGGCAGGATTACGCGCGTTGAAATGCGCAGGAGCAATTGGAATGCCATATGGGGCGAGTACTTCCAGTTTGTCGCGTTGCTCAATCGGGATTGCCGCACCGGTTGGCAGTGTAAGGTCAATGGTCGAGGTTGGCGCAACAACATAGAAGGGGATGTTGTTCTCTTTTGCCAGCACTGCGATCTGGTAAGTGCCGATTTTGTTGGCTGCATCACCATTCGCCGCGATTCGATCCGCGCCGACAAGCACCAGTTTGATTTCGCCGCGCTGCATGTAATATCCGGCAGCGGTGTCCGGGATGATATCATAAGCAACGCCAAGCTGTTCAAGTTCCCACGCGCTGAGCCGTGCTCCCTGCAAACGCGGGCGCGTTTCATCCAGCAGCACATGCAAGCGTTTGCCCTGTTCAAATGCCGCACGAATGACGCCCAACGCCGTGCCGTAATCCACAGTCGCCAGCGCGCCGGTGTTGCAGTGATGCAGCACCGTATCGCCATCCTGAATCAGTGTCGCCCCGAATGCACCCATGCGCTGATTAGTGAGAACATCTTCATCAGCAATGCGCTGTGCTGCTGCCAGCAGCGCGGCACGCAGTTGGTCCGGGTGCGCAAGTGTGCCCTCGGTTACCAGCGTCATCAGGCGATCAACCGCCCAGGCAAGATTCACTGCCGTCGGACGGGCTTTTTTAAGCGTTTCCGCCGCATCCTGAAGATCAGTCCTCAACGCGGGGAAATCAGTGGCACGGCTTTCTTGAGCGGCAAGCGCCAACCCAAACGCCGCGGCAGCCCCTATTGCGGGCGCGCCACGTACCGTCATATCGGTAATTGCCGCTGCAACCGCCTCATGCTGATCAAAATCAACCTGTCGCAGTTCCCACGGAATCAGCTTCTGGTCAATCATCCGCACAACGCCTGCCGCACCTTGCTGCACCCACTCAACTGTCCGCATGGCTTACTCGCTCAGAGTGTAAGTCTACTATCTTTCATCAGCTTATACAGCAGCGGAACTCATGCCGCCCCGCTGCTGTGCAATGGTTCTGCTCACCCCAGATTACCGTTGACCGTCACAGACTACTGCGCTGCATTGACCACGGCTGCCAGCACTTCATAGGGCACCGCGCCACGGTCATAGGTACGCCCACCAAGCTGAATCCACTGCGGCTGGCTGTTGCCATAACGCACCATCACCGCCGGAGTTCCGCTAACACCGAGACTCTGCCCCAACTGCGAATCGGTGTAAACCTGGGGGATTCCTGTTTCTGGAAGACGCGACACACAATTGATCAAATCATTCAGATTCAGGTTGGCAGTGCGTGCTACATCCTGGAACAGATTGGCATTATTCCCCGCGCTGGTCAACTGGAAGATTACCGAATGCGCATCCCAGAAAGCACCCGGTCGCTGCATATCCGCACACTGCGCCATCATTGCCGTTGTGCCGGTCGGGTCAGAGCTGATGAACATGCGATACTCGAAACGCGCCATCCCGGTAGCCACAAATTCTTCTTTGAAGCGTTCCAGATCAGGAAAGTAGTCCTGACAGTGCGTACAGCGGAAATCCGAAAACTCCACAATCGTCACCGGCGCAGTTGGGCTGCCCAGCACAAATCCGCCATCGGATTGGCGATCTGCCACGATCACCGGGTCACCGTTTGCGTCAGTAGTTTCTCCGGTGTACTGTGCCGCAGGAACAATGGCGAATGACCGGCTGACACCGCTGATATTGCCCGATGCGGACGAAAAGACAATCATGACGACTGCCGTAATCGCCGCAATCACGGCAATCGTCGCAAAAATAACCAGTCGATTGTCACGCAGCGCAGCAGAACGCGAAGGGGAGGATTTTGTAGCCATAGTTATTCCTTATAAAACCGCAGCAATCCTGCAAAATTTAGCGGAAAGTCTGCGGAAACTCAACTACCATTTGTCTATCTGTATGCAAACCCTATCAAACTCGCTCAAATTCCGACCCACTGAATCGCAATCGCAAAAACGGGATCATCCACGGAACACGCCGCTGGTAATCGCGATATGCCTGCCCAAAGGCGGCGGTCATCCGGCGCTCCTCCCAGATTGAGCCGAGCACAAAATAGAGTGTTGTGCCAATACAAAAAGCCAACCCACCCTCGGTCATAAGGGGGGCTGCCCACAAGGACATCAAAGAAAACAGATAAAGCGGATGCCGCACCAGTGCATAAAACCCCCGGGTTTGCAACTTTTCCGGCGGCAGCGGCAAAGGTTGACCAGCGACATATGCATAGAGCTGGCGCAATCCGGCAAAACGCAGCAGATCAATTTGCAAGAGCGACAGCAGCAGCCCGACCGAACCAATGCCCTGAATGACCAGCAGCAGTGTCGCGGCATTGCCCTGTACCTGCCAGACGACCGCCGAACGCATGGTGACCAACCAGAGCATCACTGGCGCAAGCGAGATTACCGCCACAGCGTTGTACACGACGCGGTAAAGACCGTGATACGCACGCTCACCAAAACGCACCCGGAACCAGTGCTTGAAACCCCGCCCGGCGAATAAGCTGTGCGTTAGCCCAAAAAGCAGCATTGCGAGTAAGATAAGGATCATAAAGAGTTCTTCACCATTGATCGACAAGGAGCATTTCTGTGCATGCGGTTGATGTTATTGCCAAGAAACGCGATGGACAAGCCCTCTCAACAGAGGAAATCAACTGGTTCATAGACGCGATTACGCACGAAACCTTACCGGATTATCAGGCGGCTGCGCTGCTAATGGCAATCTATTTGCGCGGCATGACCCGCCAGGAAACGGCGGCGCTGACGATGGCAATGGCGCACTCTGGAACCGTACTGGATTTGTCCGATATTGTTCCTTATGCAGTGGACAAACACTCTTCCGGCGGCGTGGGCGACAAGACCTCGCTGGTCGTGCTGCCGCTGGTTGCTTCCTGTGGCGTCCCGGTGGCAAAAATGAGTGGACGCGGACTAGGGTTCTCCGGCGGCACGCTAGACAAAATGGAGTCGATTCAAGGCTACAATGTGAATCTGACCATTGAGCAATTCCGCGATGTTGCGCGCCGCACGGGCATCGTGCTGGCGGGGCAGTCGGTTGACCTTGCCCCGGCTGATGGCAAACTCTACGCCCTGCGCGACGTCACCGCCACCATCGCCAGCATTCCGCTGATCGCCAGCAGCATTATGAGCAAAAAAATCGCCGCAGGCGCAAATGGGATTGTGTTGGATGTGAAGGTCGGCAGGGGTGCATTTATGACAGCACTGGAAGATGCACGCACGCTGGCAAAAACGATGGTGGCAATCGGTGAAGATGCTGGTCGCGATATGGTAGCGCTGATTTCGGACATGAATCAACCCCTGGGCGAAGCCGTCGGCAATACCCTGGAAGTCATAGAAGCGATTGAAACGATGAAAGGTTATGGACCGCTTGATCTGCGTGAACACTGCCTGAGCATTGCCGGTCAGATGTTATACCTCGCCGGACGGGGCGAACGCTGGACGGATGGCGAAGAAGTACGCGCACAGCTCATCGAACATCTCGAAGGCGGCAAAGCGCTGGACAAATTCCGGCAGCTTGTTGCGGCACAGGGAGGCGATGTCAGCATGATTGACAACCCTAATTTGCTGCCCCAGGCAAAAATTGTTAAAACGCTCACAGCACCGCAGGGCGGCTATGTGGCACGGGTAGATGCGCTGGCGGTGGCACGGGCGGCATTCGAGCTGGGCGCGGGGCGCGAAAAGAAGGGGGACCCAATCGATCTAGCAGTGGGTATCAAAGTCCACCGCAAAGTGAGCGATGCGGTCAAACCAGGTGAGTCTATCTGCACGATTTACGCTAACGATGCGCAAAAGCTGTCACAAGCGCAGCTGCACCTGCACAACGCTTTCGCTTACAGCAGCACGCCTGTGGAGGCGCTGCCGTTATTCTACGACACCATCTACGGGAATTAGGCTGCGGTTTGCAGCATAGCGATATTGGTACAGGGGCGCGTCCTGCCAGTAGCCATCGGCATCAAAGTGGATTGCGCCCTGCAAGCCCTCGTATGCCGACGCTGCAAGTTGAACCGTTGTCGACTCACGATCCCCGGGAACCAACGCTGCCAGCGCCATGCGAACTGCATCATAGACCAGCATGGCGTGCAGTCCCGGTTCCTGCGCAAAGGCATCACTGGCAAGATACCGCTGGCGAAATTCGGCAGTCGGCAGCGCTGAACTGCTCAGCACCGTGACCCCGGCGGTGTCGGTACGCAGTCGCCCAAACTGGCGCAGCCCTAGCACATCGCCCCCGACTAAAGGCGCAGGAAACTGCGCTGCATCCGTCACACTGGCGGACGCAGGGATAGTCAACCGCGCCTCAATGTCCACATGTGTCAGCATAAACGCATGGTCGCTTGCGCGTCCGGCACCCCAATACCCAACCACCATCACCGGCAAATCAGAAAATGCGCGCTGCGTCTGATCATCCGCTGCCACAGATCCAAGCACGATGACAAGCTGCACAGCGGTGTTGTGTGCCAGCGCGCGCGCCCGCTCAACTGCTGAGGCAACGGTACCGCCGTCATCTACTGCCAGCAGGGTAACGGTCTCTGTGCCGTCGTCAGCCAGTGCCAGCCGCGCAGCATAATAGGCATCGTAGCCCAGTTCGCGGTAGCGCCCTTCAAAAGGTGCCAGCAGTGCAATCTGCACAGGCGGCACTGTACGCACGGCGGCACAGCCGACCAGCAGCAGACAGCACAGCAGCGCTGCACGCAGTAGTACAGCTGCAACCTCGCACAGCCTGCCACGAAACAGCACAAAGTCAGGAACAGGCGTTGGCATTATGCCCATCAAGTGTCTCTGCAAAGTTGTGATAACCACTACCGTCACAGCGCGCACGGAAAAAGATGTCATCGCTTTGCACGGGGTCAACCACACCCTGAATCGCCGAAATGCCGGGATTGGCAATCGGTCCGGGCGGCAGCCCAGCGTTGAGATAGGTGTTGTAGGGCGAATCGACAGCGTAATAATCTGCCTGCGTGATCTGCGCCCACCACGTCCCGCGCGTGTTGTTCAGCCCATACTGCACCGTGGGGTCCGCTTGAAGCAGCATGTCAAGGTCTAACCGGTTACGATAGACCCCGGCAATGCGGGCGTCTTCGTCGTTATGCAGCGACTCACGTTCAACTATTGAAGCCAGTGTCACAACCTGAAACAAAGACCAACCCTGCGCAGCAGCGGCAACCGGCAGTTGTGTACCGACCCGCTCGAAAAAGCGCAGCAGCATTTGGTCACGCAGCATCTCAGGGGTAAGCGCCAGCGGAAGCTGATAGGTATCGGGATAGAGGAAGCCTTCCAGCGATGCCCCCGGCGGCAGTCCAACACGGCTGACAAAATCAGGATCAACTGCCACTCCCGCACCGACTATTGCCAGAAATTCCGCACCTGAAAAAGGCATGCGCGGATCGGAGTCAATCTGTGCGGCGATCTCTTCAATGCGCTGCCCCGGCAGCACGCGAAAGAGGATAAAACTGCCACGCGAGTCGGTCAGCGTCAGGGCAATTTCCGGGATCGTCTGTACCTGATAGAGATAGTAGTCCCCTGCCTCGAGCTGCACATCGAGGTCGTTTGCCCGCACGTAATCTACAAAGAGGTCCGCATCTGTAATCAGATTCGCGTCTGCCAGTCGCCGGGCAATTACCGGTGGTGTATCGCCTGGCTGAATTGTGAAAAACACGGGTGTAATGTCGCCGCCTGCCGGCGTATTCAACGCCTCCTGACGCGCGTTGAGTGCCAGTGACGTCAATGTATCCTGTACGAAGTCGAGGACATCCCCACCGGAGAGAATGAAGACTACTCCGCCACACAACAGCGTCGCCACACCCAGCAGCGCGCCGAACAGGAAGAAAATTCTTGCACCACGACCCAAGCGCCTTTGTCCTTCCGTGAGCGGGCAAACACGCAGATTTGCCTGAGCGACCAACATCAAACCATCAAGCCGCTGGAGCGCATCATTCAGCGGCTGTTCCGGGGCAGTTTAACCACCGGGAGGCGGATCGGCAAGCCCATCGCGCAGCGCGTCGAGATAACTTTGCAGCATCACACGCGCAGCAAGATCATCAATCGGAGCCTGCAATTTGCGACGATGCTGGCGGGCAATCTCCACAGCATCCACGCTGGTCAACTGTTCATCCCAAAAGATCATCGGCAGCGCAGTTGTTTCGGCAAAGCGCTGCACCCACAACTTTACTGTATCCCCCTGTTTATGTGCTTCCGGCGGGGCATTATCGTTCACCGGCAGTCCGACGACAAACGCCGCTGCCTGCTGCTCGGCAGCAATCTGATTCAGCCGGGCGAAATCCTCAGCGCGGCTCTTGCGTTTGATAACCATCAGTTCGCGTGCCACCAACCATGACAAATCGCTGACGGCAACTCCGATGCGCACCAACCCGTGATCAATCCCAATGAGGCGCCCCGGTTTCATGCGCCGCCCTCCACGTGGATTTCGATCCGCATGGGCAGTAGGGGCATGCTGCTGAACCAGGCCGGCGAGACTTCAATCACTGGCGGCACATTCGGGTCCGTGCTGATTTCTGTCAGCAGGTAAATCTGTGCATCCGTCAGCGAACGCCCGGCAAGGCGTTCCTGCAACTGGCTGGTGTTCACCTGGGCGACAACCACGCCTGCACCAGACATGGTAAACGTCACTCGCCCGGCAGGGTCAACCGCCTGCACCGCCCCAAAGTCATAGTCTACTGTCTGCGGCTGAACAAAACGCCCGCGCGTATTACGAGTCAGTTCTGCAAAGACCAACTGCTGTCCAAATTGCAAATCAACATACTGCGCTTCAACCACTGCGCGCATACGCAGAGTCAGGGTATCCGTGATTTCACCGACTTCCGCGCTAAATTCTGTCCAGTCGCTGCGTTCCGCAGTGATGCGCAGAGTCTCCACAATCATAAACTGTGTCCCGGACATCCGCGCCAGCATTTCCGCATAGGCGCGCTCCTGAATCTGCTGGCGGATGATTGCCAGCAGCCGGTCACGATCCTGCTGCGTTACGGCAGGCAGTGAACGGTTCTCGCCACCGCTGGTCGGGCTGATATTACGGACCGTGACGCTGCTGTTCAGTTCGCCAACCACTGTATTAATCTGACCTGCTTCGACATTACCCACCGCCCCGGCGGAACCGGGCAAAGCTTCAACCGGCACTTCCACCTGTGACCCAACGCCCGCGGCTACCCTGACAGGCGCTGTGGTACGGAAGAACACCGGTGTCCCTGTGCTGGTGCTTACAGTGGTGTCAACAGGAATATCCAGCGCACGGCTGGTCTGATTGATGAAGACCACCGCGCCTACCGCCGGGATATTCTCACTGGTGACAATCCCGGTAGTGCCGACACTGCCGGTTTCCTCAATCTCGATTTGCAGCGTAGTAGCAGGAATCAACCGGTTTTCGACATCAACAGCTGTCACGGTGCGGTCGGCAGTAATGGTCACCTCGACGCTGCGTGTCTCACGTGCGGGGGTAATTACTACTGCCGCGCTGGGCAGCACCACATAGGCTACTCCCAGCAGTCCCAGCAGCAGCCCTAGCAGCAGGCTGATCCGCAGCACACGCCGCCGCAGTTTCGCACCGGGTGGTTCATCCTCTACGCGCACCCGGCTTGCAACCTCCATCAAGTCGTCAGGATCGGGACTGTCTTTGGGGCGCTGACTGCGATTGGTAAACACTTTGGAACGCCCACGCTTCCAGCGTCCGCGCTCGCTGCCGCCAATCGTCTCAAACGTACTGATATTCAACTCCTGCGCGTGCTGGATAATCCGGGGATCATGCGTAACCAGTGCCACCCGAATCGCCCGGCGCATTGCTTCGCGCTGGATCAGCACCAGATCAAGCTTGCGCGTGAGAACTGTGCCCTGCTCAGGCCAGATGAGCAGGACGCGCCTGCCGCGCAAGAACGACAGGCGATCCCGCACCGAATTGGCATCATCAGATGTGTCTAGCTGAACATACTCTGGTCGCTCGGACATGCGCCCCCACGATTACTTGCCGGCGGCGGCGGCGGTGGCAGCGATCAAGTCACGCGCTTTTGCCAGCGCATCCGGAAGTTTGCTGGCATCTTTGCCGCCTGCCTGCGCCAACGTGGGGCGTCCACCGCCGCCGCCGCCCACCACTGCGGCAATGTCCTTAATGAGTTTGCCCGCCTGCAAACCCTGTTTTGCCAGATCATCCGTGACGGCAACCATCAGTTGCGGACGTTCATCCACGATACTCGCCAGCACCAGAACCCCGTGTTTGACACGGTCACGAAACCAGTCGGAAATTTCGCGCATGCTGTCAATGCTCACACCGTCAAGCTGCGCAATGAGCGCAGGCACGCCGTTGATATCATCCAGTTTTTCCATCAAGCTTTCAAAGTGACTGCGCGCGACCTTGCTGCGCAGGGCACCGAGTTCCTTACGACTGGCGCTCAGCTCGTCTTGCAGCGCCTCCAGTCGCAGATCAAGCTGGTCGGCGGTTGTGCCCAACC
>DAOTWP010000296.1:0-48318 GCA_034435675.1 Anaerolineae bacterium | reverse complement strand
GCCGCTTTTTCCAGCCCTGCCGCCAGTTTTTCCGCGCCGGTGTCATCGCCCGGTGCGCCGGCATCCTGCACCTGCTGGCGGATTTTCTCCGCCGCGCCCTGCAACTGTTTGACAACTTCGCTGCGCGCTTCTTCTGCCTGCTGCATCAGTTTGCGCCCCAGTTCATTGACGTTGGTGTCGACTTTCGCGCCGTTTGTACTCATCCCCGAACATCCTTTCATCAGAAGTGGCGGACGATGATTTTATTATAGCACGTCACCGGGTAAAGTCGCCGCTAATCCGCCGCGATGTCATCACTGTCGGTTTCAAGGTCCATGAACTGGCGGCGGTACAACTGTGCATAGACGCCGTCCAGCGCCAGCAGTTGGTCGTGTTTGCCGTCCTCAACAATTGCGCCGTGTTTGAGCACAATGATGCGGTCTGCATCGCGCACGGTGCTGAGCCGGTGGGCAATGGTGATGCTGGTGCGGTTGACCAGCGTGTTCGCCAGACCCTGCTGAATCAGCGCCTCGGTCTCTGTGTCAATGCTGCTGGTCGCTTCGTCCAGTACCAGCACGCTCTCCGGGCTGTGGATCAGCGCGCGCGCCAGCGCCAATAGCTGCCGCTGCCCCTGGCTGAGATTCGCGCCACCGGGCAGCAGGCGGTAATCGTAGCCGCCGGGCAGTTTTTCGATGAACGGCGCGGCACAGGCGGTTTCTGCTGCGCGGCGCAGTTGTTCGTCGGTGACAGTGGGATCAAACAGGCGCAGATTATCGGCAATCGTACCATTAAAACAGTAGGGATTCTGCGGCACAACGGCAACGCAGCGGCGCAGATCATGGCTGCTCAGATCGCGCACGTCTGTGCCCCCCACGCGCACATGCCCGCCTTTGACATCGTAGAAGCGTGCCAGCAGGCTGACCAGCGAGGTCTTGCCTGCGCCAGTCGCGCCGACAATCGCCACGCGCTGCCCGGCATCCACGCGGAAATCCACATCCCTGAGCACTGGTGCGCCGTCCACATAGCTGAAATTGACGTGCTCAAACTGCACCGTCGGCGTATAATCCCTCACCGTCACGGGCGTTTGCGGGTCCACGATGTCCGGCTGTACGCGCAGCATCCGCGCGATGCGTTCGCCCGCGCTGAAGGCGGTCTGAATCTGGGCGAACTGTTCGGAGAGCGTGATGATCGGCTCAACACTGCTGCGTGTGTAATCAATAAACGCAATCAGCATCCCCAGCGATGCCCAACCTGCCAGTACGCCTGCGCCGCCCCCGTAGAGCACAATGCCCAGCCCCACCGCCGTCATAACCTGCAAGAATGCCGAATAATAGGTGTAGGTATCGCGCAGGCGCATGTGCGCACTGCGATAGTCGTCATTCAACCGGGCGAATTCCCCCCGGCTGAGCGGCTGGCGTCGGAACAGTTGCACAATCAGCATGCCGTTGAACTGTTCGTTGAGGAATGCCTGATATTCTGCCACCAGTTGATGCACGCGGCGCGAAATGTCGCGGATTTTCCGGCGGAACAGGATGCTGGCGACGATCAGTACAGGCAGCGTGCACAGCCCCAGCAGCGCCAGGCGCCAGTTGACGGCGAACATCACCACGACAATACCTACCAGCGTAATGAAATTGCTTAGCACCATGACGATGCTGGTCGAAAGCAGTTCGGTCAGCGCTTCGATGTCATTGGACAACCGCGACACCAACTGCCCTACCGGGGTGTGGTTGAAGAAGCGCATATCCTGCCGCAGGATGTGCTCGAACAGCGTCTGGCGCAGGTGCATCAGCGCGTTTTGCCCGATCGTTTGCAGCCAATAGGTGTAGGCGAAGCGCATGACAAACACACCGGCGATAACGGCAAAGTAGGCGATGCCATAGGGCAGCAGCCCGTCAAGCTGCCGCGCGGCAATCGGTCCGTCTACTGCCTGCTGGATAATCAGCGGCAGAGTCAGCGATAGCCCGGAAACGCCGAACAGCAGCACCAGCACGCAGAGAATCTGCCACCAGTACGGGGCAAGGAATGTGCCGAGCAGTCCCAGCAAATGCTGGTCGCTGACACTGCGTCCTTCCTGTTCAATCAGGCGCGCATCGGTCAGCGCCGTGGACCCCAGCGCTGTGCTGCCAGTTTGCCCTTCCTGCACTGGTTTAGTGGGGGCATCCTGTGGTTGATTGCCGTTGGCTGCCGGTGTATCTGGTTTTTTCAGGGACGCTTTCATGCCGGCTGTGCCTCCTCTAGTTCGCGCGCGACCATCTGCGCATAGACCCCGCCGCGTGCCAGCAGTTCCGCATGTGTGCCCTGTTCAACAATACGACCAGCGTCAAGCACCACGATCAGATCGGCATCTTTGACCGTTGCCATGCGGTGCGCAATGATGAAGCTGGTGCGCGTCTGCACGACATGGCGCAGGTCGGCGAGGATGTCCGCAGCGGTCCGGGTGTCCACGCTGCTCAGGGCATCGTCCAGCACCAGAATCGCCGGGTCGCGGATGATCGCGCGCGCGATGGCAACACGCTGCTTTTGCCCACCGCTGAGCATGACGCCTTTTTCGCCCACCAGGGTATCCAGCCCATAGGGGAGCTGTGGCAGGTCATTGCTGACTCGTGAGATGTGGACGGCACGTTCCAGCTCGCCCTGCCCGAGGTCCGTGCGCCCCATGCGCACATTCTCGTGCAGCGGCTTGCTGAACAGGAACGTGGACTGCGGCACATAGGCGATGACATCGCGCAACTGCTGCAAATCGTAATCGCGCACATCCACGCCATCCACCAGCACACGTCCATCGGTGGGATCCTGAACCCGCGCCAGCAGGTTGACCAGCGTGGTTTTGCCGCAGCCGGTTGCACCCACCAGCCCAACCACCGTCCCGGCGGGCACATCCAGAGTCACGTTATCCAGCAGGCGTGTACCTGCAAGTTCGACGGTTACCTGCTCAAAACGCACATGCCCATCGGCAGCGGGCAGCGGGCGCGCGTTGTCCCGGTTGCTGATCTGTGCTGCGCGCAGCAGCGGGGTCAGGCGGTTGAGCGCGCCGCGGGTTTGCTGCAAGCGCTGGTAGATCGTGCCGATTTCCAGCAGCACCCGGCTGATTAACCCCAGGAAGGTCAGGAACTGCACGAAGTTGCCGACGGTCATCTGCTGCTGCACGACGAGAACGCCGCCAAACAGCACCACAATGCCCGCCGTGCCCTGACTGATGGCATTGGGCAGCATCCCGATAGGCTCGTTGCGGCGTCTGAAGAACAACCAGCGGCGGCGGTATTCCAGATTCTGCGCGCGGTAGGCAGCAGCAGCACCGTCGTCCTTGCCAAAGGTCTTGATCGTCTGGATGCCGCTGAACGAGTCCTGGACCAGCGCGGCGAGCGTGCCTTCCTGCTCCTGCACTTTTTCGAACACAGGCGCCAGCATGGTGCCAACGCGCATCTGAATGCTGGTGCTGATTGCCAGTACCACAAAGACCAGCAGGCTCAGCCGCAGGTCAATCGTCGCCAGCAGCACAAAGGCAATGATCGCGGTCATGATGGCGCTGCCCCCGCGCGAAAAGCCCAGCAGTAGCAGTCGCCAGATCATCTGCACATCCATGTGCATGCGCGAAATCAGATCGCCGGTGGCATAACTCTGGTAAAAGCCCTGATCAAGCGTGAGCAGATTATCAAATAGGGCTTCCCGAATATCGTAGTTGACATTGTAGGCAACTACGCCACTCCAGTACCGCTGCCCAAAAAAGGCAACGACTGTCAGCAGCGCCAGTCCAACCAGCAGCAGCACATCGCCCAGAATCTGGTTGAGGTCAATGCCTGCGCTCACATGATCGACAATGATGCCAATCAGATAAGGGGTGGCTGCCGCTGTGACCCCGCCAATCATGCCGCTGCCCAGCGCGCCCACTGCCGCGCGGCGGTGACGGTCAATGAAGCGCAGCAACCAACGCAGGTCAGCTTGAGGGGCTGCGGGGGAAGCGGGCGCAGGTGGTGACTCTGGGCGCGGCGCGGTGGAACGCGAGTCCTGACGAAGCGTGCTGCTGGTCATGCAACAAGTACCTTACGATAAAAACGAGCTTCTCTGGACTCTTATGGTAGCAACAAACCATTGTGCCAATGCAGACCAATTCACGAAACCGATTCCAGCGCCGCCCATAATGCCGCACCGCCCTGATACTGCCTGCGGGCACGTTCGCCATCCTGCTGCGCAAAGCTCAGGCGGCGTTCTGCCTGGCCGTCGCTGAACAGCAGCACGAGTGTAGACGCGGGATTGGGGATGCCAGCGTCGCGCAGCGCCAGCAGCAGGCGCGCGGTCAGATCGCCCAGCGCCGCGTCATCTGCCAGTGTGTCGCCGTCCACGCGGATAAACACGGGCAGTGTAACTTCGTATGCCCAGAAGTGGTCAAACAGCATCGTTGCCGGGTCGAAACAGTCTTCGCCCACCCCCCATGCCAGCCCTACCGTAATGCCAGGGATGCCTGTGCCTGCCAGCGCTGCCCGGGCGCGTCCGCTGACGTCGGGGGCGTCGTTGCGCTCGTTCCACTCGTTCTGACACTGGGCGTAGGCGAGTGTGGAACGCGGTGGCGGCTGTGTTGCTGCCGGTGAAACTGCCGATGCAGCGCTTGGCTGTGTGGGCAGTGCCGCCAGCGACTCGCCGGGGGTCGCTGTACTGGCGGCAGCCGATTCGTTGGAAACTGTGTTCGCAGAACTAAGAATGAGTAGGGCAGCAGCCAGCAGCCCGACTGCTGCCATCCCCGTGATGATTGCCCGCCGCTGGCGCATCTCTGCCATCTAATACGTTTCCTGAGCTATTACAGCGTCGTACCAGCCCCGGGGCATACCCTTCATGCTGGTTTCTCCCCGACAACAGCGTATTCCAGCGCATTCGGATGGTTGACGTGTTTAGAGACGTCGAGTATTTCTATGCCAATGATGTGTCCATCAGCGGCATAGTCTATAATTACGCTGGGTTTATCTTCATCACTTTCGAGAATCGGCGCATCGCTAAATAGAATCCGCATTACGTCCAGACTTGCATCGTAGGTCACTTTCATTGCCGCTATTCCCAGTACTTCTCGATTTTGCTGGTCCGGTAAACAGTGACGACTGTCAGTGGATCGGTGTTTTCGACAATCGCCCGCACCAGATACAGTCTATCATTGATTTCAACCTACGACTGATACACCGATACACTCTGCGTTCGTTCCGGGCATTCACGATTTGCGCGGGCGATTCCAGCATCTCGTGCAGTATGTCCAGTGAAATGCCGCGTCGGGATGCTTCCGCACGCG
Source organism: Anaerolineae bacterium (assembly GCA_034435675.1). Taxonomy (GTDB): domain Bacteria; phylum Chloroflexota; class Anaerolineae; order Aggregatilineales; family Phototrophicaceae; genus DAOTWP01. The sequence continues at coordinate 43,064 of DAOTWP010000296.1, read as the reverse complement.
CGTGTTCAGTAAGTTGGTACGCCGGGCTGCTCATCTGCTCAGTTCTTTGCACGCTGAGACTGATTACCCGTGAAACTGCGGCAGCACATCGCGCGCCATTGCTTCCAGCCCGTCGATATTGTCCTGATCGAGCCATTGCAGCATGAAGCGCTCCACGCCTGCCTCGGCAAACTGGGCGATGCGCTCCGCAACCTGCGCGCCCGTTCCCGCGATGATACCGCGCGCTTCCCACAATTCCTGCGCCGTCACGCCGCGCGCATCCAGCCGCGAACTGAGCGCCGCCTCGCTGGGTTCATAGACCACCTGGGTCATCAGCGACCGCTTGACGTCGCCCGGCTTGCGCCCCTGCTGCTCCAGCAAAGCGTTAAGCTGCCGCGTGCGTTCCTGATACGTTTTCAGGTCAATAAACACGGCGTTCCATTCATGGGCATAACGTGCAACGAGCGGGAGAGTACGTTTAGGTCCATTGCCGCCAATCAGAATCGGCGGACCGCCGGGGCGCTGTGGAGGCGGCAGCAGGCGGGCATCGTTCAGCGAGAAGTATTTGCCGCTGTAATGCACGGGGTCGGCGCTGTGATACAGGCGCGTGGTCAGTTCCAGCGCTTCTTCAAACATCGCGTAGCGCGTGGGGAAATCGTAGAACGGGATGCCAAATTTGGTATGTTCGCGTTCCTGCCAGCCAGCACCCAGTCCCAGCACCAACCGTCCGCCGCTGAGGTCATCCACCTGCGCGGCGATGCGCGCTGTCATCGCCGGAAAGCGAAATGTCACCGGCGCAACCAGCGGTCCAAACTCAATGCGTCTGGTGGTTGCCGCTGCATAAGTCAGCGCGTTCCACAGTTCCAGCGAGTCTTTGTCCTCACCGCTGGCGTTGGTGAAGTGGTCACTGCGGAACAGACATTGATAGCCGAAATCTTCGGCGGCTTGCAGCAAACGCTGCCAGCGCGACCAATTCAGTCCATCCTGCCCTTCAATCATGATCCCGATCTGTGTCATGAGTCTTTCCCTGTTGATTAGCCAATGCATGTCCAACATTGGCGCAGATTATGCCCACATTTGCCCGACTGTGCAAAACCATCACAGCCTTTGCAGCCGTACCCCAAACAGGCGCTCGCCACTTGCGCCAGCGTGGTTCTAGGCTATCATTGCCGTCTGATTGCTTGAGCGTTTGAACGCGGTTTGTCTGCTGCACCTGCTGATCTGGCAACCAGGGCACAGATGCCGCCGAACTCCGAAAGGGTTTATGAGCGAACGCAAAACCGCTGAACTGCGCGCCATTCCGCATCGCCGTCCGCTGCGCACGCTGGTAGCGTGGCTGGCAGGGGTCTACACCCTGCTGCTGGTCATCTATCTGCTGCTGCGGCTGCTGGCGGGCGACCAGTGGTGGTGGCTGGCACTGCTGCACAATTTTACCCCCTACGCTTTCGTGCCGGCGCTGCTGCTGCTGCCGCTGGTGCTGCTGGTAAGGGCGTGGGGCAGCGCGGCAAGGCTGCTGCCGGTGCTTGCGTTGGGTGCGGCGTGGTTTGCGCCCCTGTGGGTTCCCGATATCCTTGCTGCGCCCCGTGCGCTGCCGCGCGCATGGTTTGGCGCGGCGCAGGTTGGGCGTGAACCGGACGAACTGACCGTGTTGACGTTTAATGCGCTGCCCGCTAACCAGCGTCTGCCGGAAGTCGCCGCATGGATTCGTCAGTCTGGCGCGGATGTAGTGCTGCTGCAAGAGGTCACACCGGAGAATAAGCCCTTACTGGTAACAGCACTCGCCGGAACGTATGCTTACCACGATGATGCGTTGGGCAACCAGCTTACCCTGTCGCGTTTCCCATTGGTAGATGCGCAGACGATTGATCTGGGCGATTGGTATTCACGACGGCTGGTTATTAACTTTGGCGGGCGTGAAGTGGCTGTCTACAACATCCATCTGGCGATGCCTGTGCGCACTGCGGCGCGGTTTGAACTGCCGGTGTCGGGTTTGCTGGCACTGGCACTGCAATATGACGAGACAACCCGCAACGAGCAGATGCGTGTGCTGATGGACATCCTGGACACCGAGACACTGCCGTTGATTGCGGCGGGCGACTTTAATACCAGCGACGGCAGCCTGATTTATGGGGAACTGGCACTGCGGCTGGGCGATGCCTACCGGACGGCGGGCTGGGGCTACGGCGCGACATACCCTGCCGGTGTTGGCGAAGAAGGGCTGCCTGCCTTCCTGCCGACGCTGCTGCGCGTTGATTATGTCTGGTACAGCAGCGCATGGCAGCCGCTGGTCGCCGTGACGGGACCCGCGCTGGGCAGCGATCATCTGCCGCTGCTGGCACGACTGCGCCTGACCCGGTGACCTGACTGCACCCAGACTGCCAGAAAACTTCACAACTTCCTCAAAACCGCACATTACAATGGGAGCGATATGTTTGCTCCATAATCGGAGATTTCATGGACCCGCTGAATGAAGTGCCCTTTGATCTGGACGCTGCCGAAGACGTGCTGGTAGCAATTGTGCCGACAGAAACAGGTAGAGCGGAACTGCCGCGTCCGCCGCTGCGCCGCCGCCTTGCCGCTGCTGTGCGCGAGTGGGTGCAGTTTGGCGCGCTGCTGCTGCTGATTTTTGTCGGTATCAATCTGGTGATTCCGCGTTACGAAGTGCTGGGCAACAGCATGGAGCCAAATTTTCACACTTACGAACGGCTGCTTGGCTCTCCGCTGCCGTACCTGTTTGGCGATCCCGAACGCGGCGATATCGTGGTGTTTATTCGTCCCGACAGCGGCGAAATGCTGATCAAGCGCGTGATTGGTATACCCGGCGATACGGTTGAGCTGCGCAGCGGGCAGGTGTATATCAATGGCGTGCTGCTGGATGAACCCTATGCCAGCGGGATGTGCCGTTTGCGCCAGTGCAGCGAAGGTGAATGGGTGCTCGGTGCGGATGAGTATTTTGTGATGGGCGATAATCGCGCCGTGACCACTGGCAGCCATACATTTGGGGCAGTCCCGCGCGATCACATTCTGGCGAAGGTGCTGCTGCGCTGGTGGCCCCTCGATGCGATTGACATTTCTTTTGACTGACCGCAGAGGGACACACCACCCCTGCTGCTGCATCAGAGTGTGGTGTCCGGTGAACCCTCGAACAGCCACCCAAGTGCCGGGGATTTTCCCGCCCCCTCGCCCAGCCGCGACGCGGCGTTGGGGAGAGGGGTACTGAGGGGGTGAGGGCTGTATCTGAGTAGTCAACTTAACCTTGTCAGTGTATTTAGGCGTTCTGAATAATCCACTGGTGGAAAAAGCTCGGCGAGGTGGACATGAACAGCACGCCATGGAGGATTTCGTAGCGATTACCATCCTCGGGCAGTGCTTCCCAATCCGCCAGCGTCCAGGTGCCCTGCTGGGGACCCGGCACGCGCACGGCATCGGTGGGAATGGCGAACATCGTGGTCGGCGTCATCGTGTTTTTCCTGCAACCACTGGGCATAACTGCATTGCAACATAGGTCGCATTGGCATGATTGCACCCGGCGCTGCGGCAGGCTATAGTTGGCGCACCATGTCAGTCCGTGTCAGGAACAGAATCGAAAGAGAGTGTCTCGTGGCAGAAAACGAGCAAAAACCGGCTGAACCACAGCCCGCCGTAGAGAAAAAGCCCGCCGAACAGCCCGAAACTCCACCCGTTGAAACCCACCATACTCTGCAACTAGGCGACCAAACGCTCAGCTATACGGTGATGGCAGGCATGCTGCCCCTGAAAAATGAAGAGTCCGGCGAAATCGAAGCGCGGATCTTCTTCACCGCCTACACGCTGGACAATGCAGGGGCGGCGGCAGAGCGCCCGCTGACCTTCGTGTTCAATGGCGGTCCGGGGTCGGCGTCCGTCTGGCTGCATCTGGGCGCGCTGGGACCTAAACGGGTGCAGATGCAGGATCAGGGCTGGATGCCAGCGCCGCCCTACAAACTGGTGGACAACCCGCACACATGGCTCGATCAAACCGACCTCGTGTTCATTGACCCTGTGGGAACAGGTTACAGCCGCGCCAGCAAGCCCGACCTCAGCAAGAAATACTGGACTGTGCAGGGTGACCTCGAATCCGTTGGCGAGTTCATCCGCCTGTATCTGACGCGCTACAAACGCTGGGCGTCCCCGCTGCTGCTGGCTGGCGAAAGCTACGGCACGACCCGCGCTGCCGGGCTGGCGGGGTATCTGATCAACAAGGGGATTGCCTTCAACGGCATTGCGCTGATTTCAACGGTGCTCAACTTCCAGACCCTGCATTTTGAACGCGGTAACGATCTGCCCTACAGCCTGTTTCTGCCCACCTATGCGGCGACGGCATGGTATCACGGCAGGCTCGCGGCAGATTTGCAGGCGAAACCGCTGCCCGAACTGCTGGCAGAGGTGGAGGCGTGGGCGGAAAACGAGTACGCGCTGGCGCTGTTGAAGGGCGACCGGCTGAGCGCTGGCGAACGCGAGGCGCTGGTGCAGCGTCTGGCAGACTACACCGGGCTGGCGCCGCGCTATGTTGACCACACCAACCTGCGCATCAACATTCACCGCTTCTGCAAGGAACTGCTGCGCGATGACCGGCGCACGGTGGGACGACTGGACAGCCGCTTCAAAGGGCTGGAACCTATCGCCGTGACCGAATTTCCAGAGTTTGACCCTTCGCTGACGGCGATTGCGCCGCCGTACATGGCAATGATTAACGATTACGTGCGCACGCAGTTAGGCTACGAAACCGACGCGCCCTACGAAATCCTCAGCTTCAAAGTCAATCAGGCGTGGGAGTGGGATCGGGGCAAGTTCGCGGATACCAGCGATGCGCTGCGGGAAGCGCTGGCGAAGAATGCGTTCCTCAAGGTGTTCATCGCCCAGGGTTACTATGACCTTGCCACCCCGCACGCCGCCGCGCAGTATACGTTCGATCATATGGATGTGGATGCCTCACTGCGGGATAACCTCAGCCTGCACTATTACGAGGCGGGACATATGATGTATCTGGATGTGACCAGCCTGGCAAAGCTCAAGCGGGATATCGCCGCGTGGCTGCCCGGTGTGGTTGGGTAGTCATGCGCAACAGGGGAGGTTTTGCAGCCTCCCCTGCGTTCACATGCGATTTTGCCATGCGCAGCCGACTCACAGCACTTCCAGCGGGTCTACATCCACATACCAGCCAGGTTCAAAGTCAATCCCTTCCAGCGCACGTGCCGGGTCGGGTCCGCGCAGCAGCAGATGCCAGCGGAACTGCTTATTCAACCGTGTGAAAAAGCATGGCGCGGGACCAATCAGCTCGGTGTCGGTCAGCTTCAAGCGTGCAATCTGCGCCCGGAACACCTGCGCGGCGCGTTCCGCCTCCCGCCGTGCATGCGCCTCGCGTTCGTCGCGCACCACCACGCGCACCATCCGGCGGAAGGGCGGGTAGCCCAGTTCTCTCCGCGCTATGATTTCTCGCGCATAAAACGCCGCGTAATCGTGCCGGCTGGCGGCGGCAATCGCATCGCTGCCCGGCTGGTAAGTTTGCAGAATGACCTGCCCGCCGCGCACGCCGCGTCCTGCCCTGCCCGCCACCTGGGTCAGCAGTTGAAAGGTGCGCTCTGCCGCGCGGAAGTCGGGCAGCGCCAGACCGAGATCCGCGCTGACCACGCCGACGAGCGTCACCAGCGGCAAGTCCAGCCCTTTGGCAACCATCTGCGTGCCGATCATCACCTGTGCATGGCGTTCGGTGAACTGCTGAAGGATGACATCGTGCATCGCGGGGTTATGCGCGGTGTCGGCATCCCAGCGCACAGCGCGCACGCCGGGAAACGCATCATGCAGCGCCTGCTCCACCTGCTGCGTACCCGCCCCGAAGAAGCGGATCCGCCGGGAGGCGCACTGCGGGCACGTTTGCGGTGGCGGCGCTTCGTAACCGCAGTGATGGCAGCGCAGCGCCTCGCCTTCACGGTGGAAGGTCAGCGCGGTATCGCAGTTGGGACAGCGGGCAACGTAGCCACAGTCCCGGCAGAACACATAAGTCGCCTGCCCACGCCGGTTGAGGAACAGGATTGCCTGTTCGCCGCGTTCCAGCGTTTCTGCCAGCGCCGTATGCAGCTTGAGGCTGAACATGCTGGTGTTGCCCGCTTTCAGTTCGTCGCGCATGTCTACAATCTGCACCGGTGGCAGGTCAATAGTCATGCTGTCTGCCTCGCCGGGCTGGTAGCGCGGCTGGACGTGAAATTGCTCCGCCTGCTGCTGAATGTGTTCGCGGTGTCCCAGAATGCGCTCCGGCAGGTGCAGCAGCGTTATGCCATTCTGGGCGGCACGATAGTAAGTCTCAACATCCGGCGTGGCGCTGCCCAGCAGCAGCACCGCCCCACTGCGGTGGGCGATTGCCTCTGCCACCGCACGCGCGTCATAATGCGGCGCGCTGACATGCGGCGGCACGTCCATATTGGGCGACTGTTTATAGCTGTGGTCGTGACATTCGTCCAGCACAATCAGCCCAATATCGCGCAGGGGGGCGAACAGTGCCGAACGCGCCCCGACAATCACGCGCACCTGCCCTGCTTTTGCCCGCTGCCAGGTATCATAGCGTTCGCCTGCGCTCAGTCCGCTGTGCAGCAGTGCCACGTTGCCGGGGAAACGCACCGAGAACCGGTCCATCACCCGGCGAATGGTCTGCGGTGTCAGGGCGATTTCCGGCACCAGAAAGATCGCAGCGCGCCCTCGGTCCAGGGTGTGCTCAATAGCGCGCAGGTAAATCTCCGTTTTGCCGCTGCCAGTGACCCCATGCAGCAGGAACACAGGGGGCGAAGACGGCGCGGGTGCTGCTCCCAGCCCTGTTAACGGGTAGGGGTGGGGCGGGGGGGCTGGCGGTTGCGGTGGCACGGTGGCAGCCTCCAACGCCTGCTGCACCACAGCCCAAACCGACGCCTGCGCTGCGGTGAGCGGCGGAGCCTGCACTGTGCCGAATTCACGCCCGGCGAGGGTGTCGCGCCATACGGGTTTTTCGCCCAGCGCGATCACCTCTGCGTCTTCCAGCCGTTTCAGGTCTGCGAGGGTCGCGCCGGTCTGCGCATAGACCCAGCTTACGTCCAGCGCGTCGGGTTCGCGCGCCAGCACATACAGAATATGGCGATCCTGCTCCGCCCGGCGCAGTCGAATCAGTGTCTCCGGCAGCGCATCTACTGGCAGCGCCAGCGTTACCCTGCCCGCGTCGTCCTGCGCCAGCAGCCCTTCATCCAGCATTTTTTGCAGCGTCGCTTTGGTCGCGCCCAGCGCCGCCGCCAGCGTTTTCAGGTCGGTGGGCGGCGTTCCCGCAATCATTTCCAGCAAATCCGCCTGGCGCGACGTTTTGCCGAGCGTGGGCGCGACCTGCTCAATCGCGCCGGGGTCAATCGTCAGCGCCGCTGTCTGGATGGATTTCGCCTTCTGGCGCGGGGGCAGCAGCACGGGCTGTTTGTTGATCACCGCGCGTTTAGACAGGCGTTCCAGCGCGCCGCGCCACACCTCCGCCGGAACATCCTTCAGCGCCGCGCCAATGCGCACGGCACGCATTTCGCCGCGCCGCCGCAGCAGCGCGATAATCTGCTGCTGCACGGGGTCTTCGCCTACGGCATCCGGCGCTGCCAGCGAGACCAGGTGATCACGTTCGCCACCAATGCCCGGTGGCAGCAGCATCCACAGGCAGGACGCCAGCGAAGCGTAATAGGTGCTGCTGATCCAGTGTGCCAGCGCAATCTGGTCTTCGGTCAGCAGCGGTTCGGGGTAAAGCAGCGCCTCAACCGGCTTGGTCTGCGGCACGGGGCTGGCGGCATGCAGCGCCACGACAATGCCATGCTGCCATGCCGTGCGAAAAGCGACCTGCACCAGATGCCCCGGCAGCACCGCCATGCCTGCGGGCACATGGTAATGGTAGGTAGTATTCAGCACGGGCACGTTAACCGCGATTTCGGCAAACATTGGCATCTAGCGCGCTCTTTTCGCCGCTGTGTCTCACCCCAGCTCGGACGGCAGACGCGGCATCTCGAACATATCACTGGCAACGCGCGTATACCCCGCTCCTGCCAGCCGCCCTAACGGTTGGTAGGTCTGCATATCAATATAGTTGCCTGCGCGGAATACCTCGTCGGCAAAAAACATATGCTGCACGGTGCCGATGATGATCTGCCCGCCGCCAGGTGCAACGCTGATGGTCACAATCTCATGCAGGCGGCATTCAAAGCGGATCGGGCTTTCGGCAACGCCGGGAACGCGCACCGTTTTGCTCGGCGCGGGGGTCAGCCCGGCGCGCTCGAACTCATTCACCTCCGGCGGTAGGTCAGTGGCGGTAATGTTCATTGCCGATGCCAGCGCTTCGGTCACAAAATTGATCACAAATTCGCCTGTCGCCCGCACATTGTGAAAGGTGTCCTTTTGCCCAACGCCCTGCGGCAGCGTGCGCATGCTGGGGCAGAACAACACTGTGGGCGGGTTAGAGCAGACTGCGTTGAAAAAGCTGAACGGCGCTAAATTGGGCGTGCCGTCGGCGGCAAGTGTGCTGACCCACGCGATCGGGCGCGGCACAACCGCCCCGGTCAGCAGCTTGTAAACTTCGCGGTGTGGCAAATCCTGCGGGTTGATGTCCACGTTACACAGCCTCAGTCGGTTAACAGTCCAAGTGTATGCCTGCTGAGTCTAAGCCATCTCCCGGCGCAAAGCAACGCGCGGGTTGCGCCATGTGCTGCCCGCTGGATGCTGGTCTGTGCGGAATGCCCAATACCCCCGTTGCCGAATGCCCCCACCCGGCGTTATCATTGCCCCGCAAGTCGCACGATACATTCTTAGACCACATGCATTAAGGAGAACCCCTGTGGATTTACTGGAATATCAGGGCAAACAGTATTTTGCGCGTTACGGCATCGCCATCTCTCCCGGCGATGTGGCAAGCACGCCCGAAGAAGCGGTCGCCATTGCGGAGCGCATTGGCTATCCGGTGGTCATCAAGGCGCAGGTGCAGATCGGCGGACGCGGCAAGCAGGGCGGCATTCAGTTTGGCGAAAATGCCGACGAAGTGCGCCAGCAGGCGGCATTTGTACTGGGGCTGACCATCTATGACCGCACCGGCACGATTGGCTACCCCGTTGAAAAGGTGTGGATTGAGCGCAAGTCCGATGTCGCGGAAGAATATTATGCCTCGTTCACACTGGATCGCAGCAAGAAGCTGCATCTGGGTATGCTAACCCGCGAAGGTGGTGTGGAAATCGAGTCCGTGCCGGACGAAAAGATCGCCAAAATCTGGATTGATCCTGTGGACGGACTGAGCGAAAGCGCTGCCCGCGATTGGGTCGCCAGCGCCAACCTCAATCCACAGGCGAACGCCGGCGCGGTGGATATTCTGCAAAAGCTGTACCGCTGCTACATCGAAGGCGATGCCACACTGGCAGAAATCAACCCGCTGATCCTGACACCGCAGGGCGAAGTCCGCGCGCTGGATGCCAAAGTCAGCCTCGATGATGCCGCAGAGTACCGCCACCAGGGGGTCTGGGATGTCTACGAAGGGCTGGAACCACGTGACGAACGCGAACGCGCGGCGGCAGAAAAAGGCTTGCAGTATGTCGGGCTGAGCGGCACGGTGGGCATCATCGCCAACGGTGCGGGTCTGGCAATGAGCACCGTAGACATAGTGACACAGGTCGGCGGCGGCGCGGCGAACTTCCTCGATATTGGCGGCGGCGCGAATGCCGACCATATGGCGAACGCGCTCACGGTGATTAACCAGGATGAAAACGTCCACGCAATCTTCATCAACATCTTCGGCGGCATCACCCGCTGCGATGAGGTGGCACGCGGCATCATTCAGGCGATGCAGCGGGTCGAACTGCGCGCGCCGATTGTCGTGCGGCTGGACGGGACCAACGCCACCGAAGGACGGGCGATCATTCAGGAAAACGCTTCTGACCGGCTGATTATGAAACCCAATATGCTCGACGCTGCTAAAACAGCCGTTGAAATTGCGGTAAAGGGGAATTGAGTTATGGCAATCTGGGTAGATGAACATTCGCGGGTGGTGGTGCAGGGGCTGACCGGCTCGCAGGGACGTTTCTACGGGCTGCGCAACCGCGACTATGGCACGAACGTAGTTGCCGGAACAAACCCCAAAAAGGCGGGCGAAGATGTCGAAGGTATCCCGATTTACGCCAGCGTCAAGGATGCGGTGCTGCAAGCGGGCGCGAATACGGCGTTTGTGATTGTGCCCGCGTCAGTCAGCGCCGCTGCCGTGCTGGAAGCCGCCGAAGCGGGTATTCCCTTTATCGTCTGCGTCACCGAACACATTCCCGCACACGATCAGGCGCGCATGTACAACACCCTCAAGCGCGATTTCCCCACCACGCGCCTGCTGGGTCCCAACTGCGCGGGCATCCTCAGCCCCGGCAAAGCGAACATTGGCTTCACCCCAACAGAAGTCGCCAAACCGGGCGGACCGGTGGGCATTGTCAGCCGTTCAGGCACGCTGGCATACCAGGCGCTGTATGAACTGACCGCCAGCGGCATCGGGCAGACGACCTGTGTCGGCATCGGCGGCGACCCAGTACCGGGCACGAGTTTCATTGATGCGCTGGCAGCCTTTGACAAAGACGTCGCAACCGAAGCCGTTGTGCTGATCGGGGAAATTGGTGGCAGCGCGGAAGAAGAAGCAGCGGAATGGATGATCGCCAACAAATTCAGCAAGAAGCTGGTTGCCTATATCGCCGGGGTGACTGCCCCTCCCGGTAAAAAGATGGGGCATGCTGGCGCGATTATCACCCGCGGCAAGGGCACAGCGAAGGCAAAAATGGACGCGCTGACTGCTGCCGGGGCGCTGGTGGCACAGAACCCCACCGAAATCGGCGGGCTGGTCAAACAGGCGCTGGGGCGCAGCTAACCTCGTTTTGTTACTGGCAGAATATGTGCAGAGGCGACCCGCATGGATCGCCTCTGTGTTTTTCCTATGACAAAAAGCTGCGCCGGAGTCCTGCATAGGACTCAGGGTTGCTGGGCGGTGCTGATTACTGCTGTTCCGCCAGCGCGGCATTGGAGGCGGCTTCCAGTTCGGCTGCCACTTCCATCACATCACGCCCGTTGACAGTGACATCAGTCATCGCGGTCTGGAGCAGCCCACGCACGGTATTGTACGAGGGATGACGCGGCGACGAGTACACGGTGACATTCGGATCCGCCAGCAGGTTGTTCACAGTGGTCAGATAAGGTGTCTGCGGAGCGTCTGCGGGCAGGATGCTAGCGTAGTCGGCTGCGACAGACAGGCGGACGGGGAAGTAGCCCGTTGCGGAAATCCACGTGCCCATCGCTTCCGGCGACGCCAGATACTTGACGAACAGCCACGTGGCGACCTGTTCTTCAGGTGTGCTGCTCACGGCGATCAGGCTGGGGACAAACACGTTCAGCGCGCGGCTGCCTTCGGTCCAGGGGGTGGTGGTCACGGTCCAGTTGCTCACGCCGCTGGCACTGCTGTCAATGTTGCCGATAATGAAGGGGATACCCGCGCTGCTGCCCAACGCCATCGGATTCAGCCCAAAGGCGAAGTCATCGGTATTGCCAAAGGCGCTTTCGGGGATGTACGCGCAGCCCTGGCTGTACAGGTCGGCATACATCTGGAATGCTGCCAGCGCGCCTGGGTTGGTGAAGCTGTACTGGTTGGCATCATAGTCGAAGATATAGCCGCCGAAGCTCGCCGCGTAGGACTCGAAGTTGGAGGCGTCCGTCTTGATCGGATACCCGCGCACTTCCTGCCCTTCCACGCCGGTCAGGTCGCTGTTGGCAGCGGCACAGGCAACGGCGATGAAGTCTTCCACAGTGGTCGGGGGTTCGCTGAAGCCCAGCGCTTCCAGCATGCCCATGTTCACCGAAAGCACATTCGCGCTGATCTGGTTGGGCCAGCCCAGCATCGCGCCGCCATATTCGCTAAAGACATTCACGTTCAGGATACCCTGATTGAAGTCTGCCTGTTCGGTCGCGCTGTAGCCGTAAACCGGGTCACTGTAATAAGGCATCAGGTCCACCACACGCCCGGCGCTCCAGTAGGTCGCCATATCGTTCTGGTAGCCCGCGACCAGATCGGGCAGTTCGCCGCTGGCGATGCCCGCGGTCATCAACTGGCGCAGATCGCCGTAGTTGCCCTGTGCAATGCCGGTGACGACGATACCATATTCGTTGGTGGCGTTAAATTCTTCGATCAGCGCATTGATCGTATCCAGATTTGCGCCGCCGGTATACTGGTGCCAGTAAACGATTTCCAGACCTTCCAGCGCCGCCGCGTCCACACCAAGCGGGCTTTCCTGCGCACTAACGACACTGAAACCCAGTGCCAGCGCCAACAGCAGCACAAAAACGATCAGTTTGTTACGCATCGGGTGTTTCCTCCTGCCTTTGTCCATTTGATGGAAAACTGCACATTCGTCGCTTCCGGCAGCGCCCCTCGCGCCGGACTGCAAATTTGTTACAACACCGCCGAACGAATTACCCAACGCCCGGTGGTGGAGGGAGCCTCAAGTTATGTCAGCCTTTTAGTCCTGATGCGGCAATGCCTTCGGTGAACTGCCGCTGCGTGAAGAAGTACAGCACCAGTATCGGGATAATCATCAGCATGGATGCCGCCATCTGCAAATGAAACTGCCCCGGCGCATCGCTGCTGACAAAGCGCGACAAGCCCACCGCTACAGGACGCCACGCATCCGTGCTGGTCACCAGCAGGGGCCACAGCAGCGAATTCCACGAGCCGATAAACGTGAATGTGATCACCGTCATGATCGGCGCTTTGGACAGCGGCACAACAATCCGGGTCAGGAATGTCAGATGTCCCCCGCCGTCAATGCGCGCCGAGTCATACAAATCCTGCGGGATTTGCGCGAAGAACTGGCGCAGCAGGAAAATGCTGAACGCCGACGCCATGAACGGCACGGTCAGCGAGGGCCAATTGTTGATCCAGCCCGCGCCGGGTCCAAAAATCGCTTCGCTGAGGTGTCCCAACCAGATCACCACCAGATAGTTAGGGATCAGTGTCACGATGTCGGGAATCATCAGCGTGGCGATCATGACGACAAACAGTGTGTTGCACCCGAAGAACTGCATCCGCGCGAAGGCATATGCCGCCGGAATGCAGAACAATAACTGCCCGATAATCGAAATCAGTGTGACACGCGCGCTGTTCCACATAAAGCCGCTGATCTGCACATTCAGGTCGGCACGCCAGCTTACCGGCAGCGTGCGCAGATTGCTAATCGAAGCAGTGGGGTCAAACTGCGTCACACGATAGCTGTCCCACAGATCAAGGTGAACGAAGTTTGCCAGTTCCAGCGCTTCAGTATAGTTGCTGAACAGCGGCGTCTGCGGCAGCCAGCGCCCGGCAGCCACTTCTGTCTGAGTCATCAGCGAAGAGCTGAGCATCCAGAAAAACGGCACGACCGCCAGCAGTGCGCCGAAGATCAGCACGCCATACGTGCCGATTCGTGAGGGCGAAAGCGGTGTGCGCGGTGTGCGCGTGCGGCGCTGGGCAGTGTCTACAGGACGCACAGCATCAATAGACTGTACAGTATCAGCCATAGAACACCCTCCGCCCGGCAATGCGATTCTGCGCTATCGTCAGCACCAGAATCACTCCAAACAGAACAAACGCCATCGCAGAGCCATAACCGTAGTTGCTGTCGGTGGTGATGCTGGTGTAGATATACAGACTGATGACTTCGATAGACCTGCCCGCGCCAGGATCACGCATGATAAAAATCTGTGTGAACGCCTGGAACGTGCCGATGATGGCGATCAGCGAAAGAAAGAACGTCGTTGGTGAAAGCAGCGGCAGGGTGATATGCCGGAAAACACGCCAACCGGAAGCGCCATCAATGCGTGCCGCTTCATAAAGCTCCGCTGGAATATTGCCCAACCCCGCCAGAAACACCACCGCATCGTAGCCGATATATGTCCAGGTGGTGTAAATCATGATGACCAGCAGCGCAAGGCTGGGACCCGCCAGCCACGTCGGGAAATCCTGCCCAAACATCAACTGACCGACGGGGTTGGGGTTTTGCAGCCAGTTCTGCGGTGCGCCGCCCAGCGCCCCAAACACCTGATTGGCAAATGAGGCAGGGCGCGGCGAAAAGAGCAGCCGAAAGACCACCGATGTGGCGGCAAACGGCATGATGTAGGGCAAAAAGTAGAGCATACGAAAGAAAACTTTGCCGCGAATATTCTGAAAGAGCAGGTAGGCAATGCCTAATCCGGCGGCAAGCTGCACGGGGACTGTGCCGATGACGAACAGCAGCGTCACGTAGAAGCCATTGGTCAGCCGGGCGTCCGCGCTGTTCAGCGCCGCCGGAAGCTGCACCACCAGCACATAACCGCCAACTGCCAGCAGCACCGCGCTAAAGCTGATCAGCCAGAAACGCCGGTTGCCGTAGGCGCGTACCGCGCGCGTCCAGACCAGGTAGGCAGCGGCAAGCAGCGCAGCGCCCGCACTGATCATGATGACCTGTGACCAGACCGGCAGTTCTGTACCGGCTGCCAGCGCCGTGCTGATCGCCCGGTCAATTTCGGCAAACGTTAGTTGCAGCAGCAGCACGCCGGTCACTGCAAACAGCCCTGCCAGTGAAAGCTGGTAGAGGCGCTTACCCCGTTCGGGCAGGTTGATCAGCCGGGGCAGCAAAACCGTTGCCGCCAGCGCCGCCAACAACGTTACCAGCATCAGATTACCGGCTTCCAGCACCGCCGATACACTGAAACTGGCAAGCATCTCGCGCACGAAGATTTCCGACGTAACCTGCAAACTCTGCGTCTGGCGCAGTTGCAGCAGGCGGTTGGGCACATCCAGTACGGTGGGCAGCAGCAGAAAAAACCAGCGGACGAACAACACCCCCGCCGCTGCATTCAGCAGCGCAGGCAGCAGCAGCAGCGCCGCGCCGGGGGTTCGTGTACTGAGCAGGCTGCGTCCGCCGCGCCACAGGTAGACCCCGGCGGCTGCCAGCGCGCCCACACCGAACCAAAAGAACAACACGAACGCCACGTCGCCCAGCGCACGCTGGTAATTGCCCAGCGCGACGTAGCCTTCATTGAGCAGTCGCCAGCGGTGCAGGCTGACGAAGAAGGCGAACCCAACTGGAAAAATGCCAAACAGGAAGATAATCAACCCAGCAGGGAGTAAAAACAGATACGCGACCAGATTCTCGCGTAAGATGCGTCCACGTTTGCCGCCAAACAGACTGCGTGGGACGGTTGTTTGACGCTCTGTTGTGGTTGCAGAAGCCATACAGATCCATTATTTTGAAAGCAAACGTCTGTATTGTACCGAATGGCAACAGCACGTCAAACCTACGTGTGCAGTCTACAAAGACTCTTGGCTGATCCTTAAATGTCTTAACATTGCGTTAAATAGCGACGGCATAAGTCACTCATGGTAAGGAATCAGACTGAACAACCCGACTGCACGGGTGAGACATACAATCTCATCGCTTCTGATGCACCCCGTATTCTGCTCAAGCCATAATCCCCTTATCCGACATAACCGACAGGCACTTAGTCGCCCCGGGCTGGCAGCGGCGTAAATCCCAGTACACGCACGCCCGGCGGACAGCAGGCGTCGCTGCTGCACACCGGCTGCTGGCACATGCCGCCGTAATCCACAATCACCAATTCGCGCAGGTAGCCGTACTGTTCGTCGAAGTCCAGGCGGACACGCCCCGGTGTACACCCCGCGAGCGAAAACGGCGTCAGCCCGGCGATTTCCCGCGCCGCCAGATCAAACAGCCCGTCCAGCGTATAGGGCAGCACTTCCGAAAGGGGAATTGGCGATGTCGGCACACTGCTGAGGCTGAAACCTGTGCCGCCTGCCTCACCCAGGCTGACGTCAATCTGCGGCGTATCCACCTGCGCGTCAATCAGCGCCCCATCACGCACGTTCAGTGTGTAAACAGGGCAGGTGCTGCCGTTCGAAACCTGCACCTGCGCGTCATAGTCGGTCACACCGCTTGCCTGCCAGCGGGCGCGATTATCGGTCAGGCTGGCGCTGCTCTCCTGCGCGGTAAACACCGGCAGGACTATCACCACCAGCCCGACCAGCAGCAGCACAGTCACCGCCGCGTAGCGTACCCAATGCCGTATATCTGTCCGCTTATGCACCCTGCTGCTCCGCCCCCAGCACAACGCCCTGACGCGCGGACAATGTGAGCCGCAGCCTGCCGCCCTGCACCACACCGTCGCCGCTGCCGAACAACGCCTTAAGCGCCGTGCCATCGGGCAACAGCGCCCCGACGGGCAGTTCCAGCGTTTGCACGCTGTCGCTGACATTGACCGCAATCACCAGGGCGCTCGCGTCAAGCTGACGAGCAAAGGTGTAGGTTTCGCGGGTGGCAAGCAGCGGGACGAAGCTGCCGCGCCGCAGCGCCGGGTGTTCGTGGCGCAGGGCAATCAGTGCCTTGTGGTACGCCAGCGCATCCTGATCCCAGGTTTCCGGCGCATCCCACGGGAAGGCGCGCCGACAGTCGGGGTCATGGCGTCCCGGCAGCCCAATCTCATCGCCATAAAAGATGCTGGGCGCGCCGGGGAAGGTCAGCAGCAGCAGTGTGCCCAACCGCACTGCCGCTTTGTCGCCACCCACCAGCGAAATGAACCGCGCGGTGTCGTGGCTGTCCAGCAGATTGAGCTGCGCCAGCGCAGTTTCATAGGCATACATGCCCATCAGCTTGTTGATCTGCACGGCGAAGTGTTCGCCATCAATCGCCGGATAGGGATCATACGAGCGATCATACACGCACAGCGAGCGATCAAGATGCTGCTGCCCAACGAACTGCGTCACCGGCTCGCTGAACAGATAATTCATCACCGCATCGAACTGGTCGCCGCGCAGGTAATTGCGACTGTCCCACCAGACCTCGCCGACGATATACGCTTCAGGATTAATCGCCTTGACGCGCTGGCGGAACTCGTGCCAGAACCCCGGCGCGGTCACTTCAAATGGCACATCCAGCCGCCAACCGTCAATGCCCTCGCGCAGCCAGTATTCGGCGATCTGCATGATATATTCGCGTACCTGCGGGTTTTCGGTGTTCCAGCGCGGCAGGGCACGGTTGCCAACCCACGCGGCATAGCCAGCAGGCGCATCGCCGGTATAGGGCGCAAGCGGGAACTGTTCAACGGTGAACCAGTCCAGCCACGCAGAAGCCGCGCCGTTTTCGAGAATGTCGTTGAAGTAGTATAGTCCCCGGCTGGCATGGTTGAACACGCCGTCAAGCACAATTTTCATGCCGCGCCGGTGCAGTTCATCGCGCAGGGCATAAAAAGCACGATTGCCGCCCAAGAGCGGGTCAACCTGATAATAGTCGTGCGTGTGGTAACGGTGATTGCAGGCGCTCTGGAAAATTGGGGTGAAATAAATGGCGTTGATGCCCAGATCCTGGATGTAATCCAGATGTTCCAGCACGCCGAGCAGATCGCCCCCCTTGTACCCCTGCACAGTGGGTGGGGTGTTCCAGGGTTCGAGGTTGTTCGGTTTGAGTACCCGGTCACTTTTGGCAAAGCGGTCGGGGAAAATCTGGTAAAATACTGCGTCCTTCACCCAGTCAGGTGTTTTAGGCGTAATCATCTGGTTTCACCTCAATAGCGGGCGGTGTGTGCCGCACAGGTTGCGCCGAGCACTCAGTGTAATGACGACGTCATAACGCTTTCCCAAATCATACGGATTATCGTGGGGGTTGCATAGGCGCGGGTGCGCTTTGCGGTTCGCGCAGCGCTGCCTGCTGGCGGGGGATGGCTGGGAGGGGGGTCAGCCGGGCAGGATTTCTGATTATGACCGCACCTCAGGTGATCATGCGCCACGGTGGCAGCGCCCCTGTCCACGCTGCATGAGAGATTCCTAATAAACGGACTGTGGTCCTCATCCAAAATGGGCAAAGGGCACGTACTATAGACGATGAATTTATACTTCGCCGATTGGGATCCTGAATGACAGGTATGCCCGCTGCAACATGGAAAGGTTCTGCATGACTAGAAGACGCCTTTTGACCCTGTTTATCGTGGTGGTGGGTGCTGCCGGAATCGCAGGCGCTGCATTCCTGATCTACCTGAACACTGGCGGGGACGTCAGCCGGGAAATCAGCGCGCCCACGCTTGAGCCGGATAGTGCTGCCGAAGCCACAGCGGAAGGCACTGCCGCAGCCGCCAGCGGAACGATTTTCCGCATCATGCCGGAACAATCCGAAGTGCGCTTCAGCCTGGACGAAACGCTGGCGGGCAACCAGATTGTCGTCACCGGGCGTACCGATCAGGTTGCGGGCGATGTGCGGGTGAATTTTGCCAATCCGCAGGCATCAGAACTCGGTGTCATTCGCATCAATATGCGCAGTCTGCAAACCGATAACAGCAACCGCGATGGCGCGATGCGCCGCTTCATTTTGCGCACGGCGGAAGCGCAGTACGAATTCTCCGACTTTGTGCCCACTGAAATCAGCGGACTGCCGGACAACGCGGTGGAAAGCGGGCAGGAAGTCAATTTTCAGGTTACGGGAAACTTCACACTGGTAGACACCACGCAGCCGCTGACCTTTGATGTGCGGCTGACGCTGACTTCGGACACACAGATTGACGGTTATGCCAGCACCACGCTCAACCGTACCGACTGGGCGCCGATTGCGAATTTCTCCGTGCCGCCGCAGGTAGCGTTTGTCGGCGAAGCAATTCTGCTGGAAATTGAGTTTGTCGCTGTGGCGGTGACGGACGAATAAACGCCCGCATAAACGTCACAGCTTGCGGCAGGGGAACATGGGAATTCTCGGCAGTTGTACGCCAGCGGCATTGAACTGCAAAGACGCGCAGGTCGCAAAGAAAGTAGGACTTGCGCGATTGCAGTGTGATTTGTCACTGAACACGGAAATTAACCCCTCGTCCGCGAGTAAACTGGTATCAGTCCTGAACCTGTATCATAGAGGCACAGCGGTTAGCCAACAGCCAAGCACCTGCGCTGTGTCTCTGTGGTATCTAGAACCCCTGCCCACTAAGTCAAAGTGCGCAATTCGCCCGTGTAACGCGAGCAGGCTTGGCGGATTTCGTTCGGCTGGTGGCTTAGCGGAACAGGCGTTCCAGAACACGCTCTGCCTGCGGGTCGGCAACAATTGTCAGCACATCGTCGGGCTTGAGTTCCGTATTGCCATGTGGCACCACCAGCCTGCCTTTGCGCTGAATTGACGCGACAACGGTTTCGGGGGGCCATGGCAGCTCGCGGATCAGCTTGCCACAGATTTGCGAGTCCCGTGCAATACGCATTTCAAACACATGCGCCCCCGTGAGTGTGTTCAAGCGCACCTGTTCGGCAAGGTGCTGATCCTGCATTTTGCGCGACAGCGCCAGATTGTACGCCTGCATGATATGATGCCGCCGCAGCACGCCGACCAGTTCGCGGGTGCCGCGTTTGATAACCGGCAGACGCCCGACATCTTTTTCGCCCATACGGCGAATTGCCAGCAGCAGCACCTCATCAGGATAGGCATAGATGACATTCTGCGTGCAAATATCCCCGACAGTCAGGTTGTTCATTTGTCTGGCGCTGTCTGTGCCATTCGCGCTGCACTCGTCCATGATGCGTTCGTAAGTGTTCTGCAAGTCGCTCAGCGTCACCACGCCATAGAGCAGCCCATCCTCATCCAGCACACACAGTGAACGTACATGCTGGTGACGCAGCTCGTCGCGCAGCAGCCCCAGCGAAGCGCTCCGGTTGATGGTTGGCACGGGATACTGCATGATTTCGCTGACCAAAACGCCCTGCATCAGGTCAATGTCGCGCCCCTGCTGCAAGTGAATGCCCTGCCGCAGCAGCCCCAGTGTGTAAATGCCAGCGGGTCCGATGCGTTCAACCACAAAGACACAAATCACGGTGGTCAGCATCATCGGCAAGATCGCCTGATAACTGCCGGTCAGTTCAAAAACCAGCAGAATCGCCATAATTGGCGCGCGTACTACCCCTGCCATGATGCCCGCCATGCCCGCGATAGCGAACGACTCCGGTGTGTCTGACATCATGCCAGGCAGCAGCGCCGCCAGAATCTGCCCATAAGCAGCGCCGAGCATCACACCAACAAACAGGGTCGGCGCAAAAACCCCGCCGACAAATCCCCCGGCGATACTCACCCCGGTCAGCAGCAGTTTTGCCGCCGCCAGCGCCAACAGGGTATGCAGCGCAAAACTGGCTTCCCCAGAGAACACCGCGCGCAGGACTTCTTTGCCCGGTCCCATAATCTGCGGCAGGAACATCGCGACCACGCCCACCAGCGCCCCGGCAAGCATGGTCCTGAAGGGTCTGGGCAGCCGCACATAGTGATGCCACAATTCGTGCTGCCAGTAGACGGTACGGATAAACAGCGAGGATACGGGTCCCAGCAGCAGCCCCAATAGCACATAAAAGGCAAGCTGCACCGGGCTGCCCGCTGTAAACTCCAGCGTGCCCAACGACAGGCTGGGCAAATCAACCGTCTGGGTAAATGCCGAGGAAATCACCGCCGCCAGCACGACCACACCAAACGCGCCGCGTGTGAAGTCGCGCAGGATCACCTCCAGCGCGAAGAATACCCCGGCAATCGGCGCGTTAAAAGCCGCCGCGATCGCGCTGGCGGCACCTGCCGCGACAATCAACCGCAGATTTTCTTCCGATACGCGCAGCTTTTGCCCGATATAACTGCCCAGATTCGCGCCAATCTGCACGCTGGGATCTTCCGGTCCTACCGACGCCCCCGCGCCGAGGGACAGGGCGGATGCCAGCGCCTTAAAGGGCATTTTGAGATAGGGCAGACGTCCGCCCGTAAATGCTACCGACTCGATAATTTTGGCGACGCCATGCAGCTTTTCCTCACCCACTGCCGTCTGCATAATGAGACCGACGATCAGCCCCGCGCCTGCCAGCATCGGGATCAGCGCCAGTTCGCCGGGCAGCCCCAGGCTTTCCAGCACCGCGCCAATGCCATTGTGAGCGATGCCCTCGGCAAAAATGCTGTGCGCAAGCTCAATCATCTGGTCAAAGACATAGATACACCCCCCGACCGCGAAACCGAGCAGTGCCGCCAGCAGCATGAGGGTCAGGTTCTGGGTGGTTTCGGAACGTGCCAGCGGACGGGCAGGCAGTGCGTCTTGATGAAACATGCGCGACCTGAGTTCAAAGTGTGCAGATAACCAATGCTCCCACTATAGCCCGCTCACCAGTGCTTGCCAAGTATTCGCAATAGATAACAGGGGGAATTGGGCACATATGCCGATGACACCCGGCGCAAAGTGCGGCATAATGCGCCCAGTGCAGCAGGTGAAGGAGCAGTAAGTTTATGGCCATCATCGTCCCCGCCCGGTTTGTCAGCACCATGCAGCGCAACACAGTCATTCTGGAGGGTATCCTGAGTCGCGTCACCCAGGAGCAGGCGACGGCACGGCAGGCGAACTCTGATGAATGGACAGTGGCGGAAATTGTCTGCCATCTGCGCGATCTGGAGCAGGTGTTTTACAACCGTGCCCTGCGGGTGCTAAAAGAGGATCGCCCGACATTTGAACTGTTGGATAATCGCAAAATGGCGCTCGAAAGCGGTTATAACAGCCAGAATATGTACAATGCCTTCCGCGCCTATCTCAATTCACGGCACAAGCTAATCGAACTCTTTAACGGGCTGACCCGCGATGAATGGAGCCGTACAGGCATTCATCCACGTTACGGCGTGATGACTATGCTGGATCTGGCGGCACATGTGACCACCCACGATATTGAGCACATTGAGCAGATTGTCCGCACGCTGGCGCTGCCCACCAGCACATAATGCGCAGTTGTCGCTGCTGTGGACGACACCGCCCTGTAACAGTGCCTCCCTGCTGTGTTATCATAGCGCGCGATTGTCCGTGTTGAGGGTTTTCAATGACACCGAACACGACGGTTCAGCAGGGGCTTAAGGGTCTGGCATGGTGGCTGATCGCGCTGTCCGGCACGGCAGCGCTGCTGCTGCTCATCCTGACCGACCCGTTCTACCCGGCAGCGCGTCCCCCCGGCGCGATTCTGCAAGCATTCAGCACTTTTTTTCTGGGCATTTTTATCGAGGCAGCGCCGTTTCTGCTGCTGGGCGCGCTGGCGTCCGGTCTGATTGAGGCGTTCATCCACCGCGATGATCTGACGCGCTGGATTCCACGCAACCCGCTGCTGGCGACACTGGGCGGCACGCTGATGGGTTTTGCGTTTCCCGTCTGCGAATGCGGGGTAGTGCCGGTCACACGGCGCTTATTCAACAAGGGGCTGCCGATGTCGGTGGGTGTGGCTTTTCTGCTCGCCGCGCCGGTGATGAACCCGGTGGTGCTGGCAAGCACGGCAACCGCCTTTCCGCACAACCCGGAAATGGTCATCGGACGTATTCTGATTACCGCACTGGTGGCGTCGGCGGTAGGGCTGATTTTCGCCTACACGGCGCGCCCGCAGGATGTGCTGCTGCCCACTCGCCTCGCCCCGGTGACCGGGGGCAGCGACCTGCCGCCTGATTTCGCGGTGGCACGACTGCCCAACGCACAGCCCGCTGCGCAGCGCCGCGCGCTGCTGCCGGGGCTGGTGCTGGCAGTGCGCACGGCGGGGTACGAGTTTTTCGACATCGGGCGCTACCTGATTGTTGGTTCGCTGATGGCGGCGGCACTGCGCACGTTTGTGCCCCAGGAGGCGCTGATTGGCATCGGACAGTCGCCAGTGACTTCTGTGCTGACCATGCAGGTGCTGGCATTTATCCTCAGCGTGTGCTCGACGGTGGACGCTTTTCTGGCGCTGGCGTTTGTCGGCACATTCAGCACCGGGGCGCTGCTGGCGTTTCTGTCCTTCGGTCCGATGGTAGACATCAAAAGCACACTGATGTTCATGAGCGTGTTCAAACGCCGCACAGTGCTGTATCTGGTGCTGGTGCCCTTCCTGATGAATCTGCTGATCGGCATCTGGATCAACCTGAATCTGGCGTTGTGAATGAACAACCGTATATGACCGCATCTGACCGTCTGACCATTAGCTTAAGGATTGGTGATGAGTCGCTTATACGATGACGAAGTCCAACATTTGCTTCAGCGGGCAACCTTAGAACGCCAGCAAATGCAGGATTCGCTCAAAACAGGGGTCCTGTTTGCGCTGGCGTTGTATTTTCTGTATGTGGCGCTCAGCGGCAACAGTGCCTATTACATCAACGAGCGTCTGAGCTGGCTGGTCTGGTTGGCGGCGGCGCTGTTTGCCCTGCTGGGGGCGGGCAGCGCTTTCGGCTTGCTCAGCCGCCGCGAGCAGACCAACGCCATTGCGTTGATGAGTGGTGGGGAGCATACGCGCATTACCTGGAGCGGGCTGGCGATTGTCGCGGTGCCGCTGCTGCTGGGCACGCTCCTGCCCGCGCAGCCGCTGGATGCGAATGCGGTGGGCGGCAGTATCAGCACCAGCGCTGTGACGGCGGGCACTGCCAGCACTATCGAGCGTGACCCGGCATCCTGGACCGTGCTGGACTGGCTGCGGTCGTTTAACAGCAGCCTTGACCTGAGTGAGTTTAACGGCAGGCAGGCGACACTGATCGGCTTCGTCTATAAAGAACCAACTTTTGCCGAAGACACGTTCATGCTGGCGCGCTTCACCGTGAGCTGCTGTGTGGCAGACGCCAGCGCGATTGGCGTCCCGGTGGTCTGGGCAGATGCCGCACAGATTGAGCAGAGCACCTGGCTGCGCGTGGAAGGTGCTTTTCAGCTTGGCGCGTTTCGCGGGGATGATGTGCCCCTGCTGCAAGCCAGCAGTGTTGAAGTTGTGCCCCAGCCGGAACACCCCTATCTGTACCCCTGACCCGCGGCAGATTGCCAGCCCGCGGGGGTGAACCAGACAATCACCCCCGCACAGCCGAAATGGCGCAGGCAAGCGCTACGGGCAGGCTCCCTGCGCCAGCGTGTAAACCGTCGCGTCGTTGCGGTTGTCCGTTTCGTTTGTTTCCGCTGTTTCATTGTTGGAGTCAACCACTAGAATCAGGCGGTGCTGTTCGTTAACATACACGCTGACCGTCAGCGGAATGTTGAGTTCTGCCGACTGCTGCCCCGCATCAAGCGCCGGGAAGCCGCCAACGGTTGTGCCTGCGCTGGTGTTGTCCGCAGCGCGCACATCCTGCACGGAAATCAGCCCGCTGTTCGAGCGCCCGGTGCCGTTGTTCGTCACCCGCACCCAGACGGTGAAGGTCTGGTTGCAGAGCGGCTGCACCGGCTCCAGCCGCACGCTGCTAATGACCAGATTGGCGGCAGCGGGTGGCGGCGTAAATGTCAGGGTCACCGGGATGGCGGTGGGCGGCGGTGTGGGCGTCAGCGTCGGAATCGGCGGACCAGACTCCACCGCCAGCGCGCTCAAATCACCTGTTGTGCTGACCAACTGCGCAAAAACCCAGCCTGTGATGGTGCCCGTCGGGGCGGCATAACGAATGCGATACCACGAGCGATCCGGGTTGACTGCCAGCAGATCGGCACTGGCGGCAGGTGGCAGGTTGCCAATTGCCGGGTTGAACAGTGTGCTGGGACCGGAGCGAATGTTGACGAAGACATCGCTGCTGTTGACTGCCTGCGGCACAGCGGGCGTTGCCGTCGCCGGGATCGCTGTCGGCGGCGGTGCGGTTGGCTGCGGGGTGTTGCTGGGCAGTTGTGGCGCGGTGGGTGGCGCAGCCTGCTGTGCTGTGGTCGGGGCAGCCTGCTGGCTGGTGGGCTGGACAACCGCATTCGTGGTGGGCGCGGTCGTCGTGGCAGTGTTTGCGGCTGCGTTGTCGCTGGGGGCGGCGGCAATGGCGGTTGTTTCGGCGCTGCTGGCAGCGGCACGCCCGGCGGCAGTCGCGCGGACATCCGCCTCGGACAGCACCTGAATACTGACCTGTGCCGGGGCACTGTTGCTGCCGTCGGCGCGGAATGCCGTCACGCTGATGCTGTAAACCCCTGGACCGGGCGGCTGCCAGGTCTGGGTGGGCAGCGAGAAGCTCAATGCGCCATCCGCGTTGGGGGTTTGCAGTGTGGCAATAATCGCATCGTTTGCGACCACTTCAACACGCGCAATATCGGCACCAGCGTTGCGCACCACTGCCTGAATATTCACCGGCACGCCTTCCTGATAGCGGGCGTCTGCCAGCGGCGCAATTAATTGTACCTGTGGTGCGCCGCTGAGTGCTGTTGTATCGCTGCCACCGGGCAGGGTGCAGCCCGCCAGCGTGAGTGCAAAGGCAAGGGCGACCAGCAGCGCCGGGGCGCATTCCCGCAAGATGCGCCCGGCAGGAAAGCGCGAGAGCGCAAATGTATGCATAACAACAACTCCTGCTATTAAGTTACCCTGAGAACCGGCAGCGCCGCTGCGCCAACTGTTTATATGCCCCATGTCCGGGCGGGGTTCTCAGGGCTGGTTTCGGACCGCTGCTAACTGTAGCGCACGTCCCTGTAGATTGCGACACTCTGTTCCTACTTACTGCGCAACGTTTGCCCTACGCGCGGGGTTGTGCCCCACCCCGTGCCGCGCGCTCCGACACTGACGCTGGGTGATAAATGTCATCTATTCTCTTGACATTAACCTGCGTCTCAGGGTCGCTCTCTATACTGCGATTATGCAGTTCAAAATAACATTCCAGAGGTGACGCGATGCAGCACCAGATTCGGGAATACCCTATTCGCCAACTGCTGACCGAAGCAAATCAGGCAGTGGCTGCCGGTGCCCTGAATGATGCGCGGCGCAATTATGCCGCGTTGTTTGCCCATCCTGAAGCCACCGCACACACCCATGCGCGCTGGGTGGCAGAAGCGCATCTGGGCATGGGGGCAATCTGTGTGATGCAGGGGCAGTCCGCCGCTGCCGCCGCCGAGATTGACCACGCCAGCAAGATTTACCTGCGGATGGGCGATGATCGCATGAGCGCGCGCATCGCGATGCTGTCGCGCGTTTCGGGCGAGGCAGCGCTGGTAGTCTTGCATACCTTGCAGCAGACCTACGCCCCTGGCGCGGATGACAGCCTGAGTCTGCTGGCGAACGCGCTCAAACAGCAGGTGTATCAGGGCAGCCACCAGCATTGAGGCTTGCTGCGGGAATACTGCGCCGCTGCGCGCCTGCGTATGCCAGTGTGCGCGCAGAAGGAGTCACGTTCACTGCGCCACGAATGTGCCTGTTTCCTGCACATCAGTCACGACGCCCTCAAGCTGCGGCGGCACGCGGTCTTCGGGCGCAAGCTGCGCGACAGGCACTTTGACGGACACCATGACCACCAGTGCCAGTTGCTCGGTGTAGCTGCCGTGAGTCATTTTTAAGCCCACCGCTGTGCCAACAACGTTCGCCTTTTGCAGCAGCTCGTGGGTATATTTCGCCTGAACCGCGCTGATCCGTGCAATCTGCTCATCCTGTGCCATAGCTCATTCCCTCTCTTTCGGCATCTCATTTGCCCTGCGGCGCATTATGCCCGCTGTGCCGCCTGAATCAACCGCTGGCAGAAGTTCTCCGGCGGCAGCAGTTCACCCTGTACATCCGCGTACTGTGTAGCGACATAAATCGGGAACGGGCTGCCTTTGAGCAGCAGCGGAAAGGCGGGCTTATTTTTGTGATCCGCCAGCATATATTCACGTTCGACCCATTTGGATTCTTCGGCGGCAGGCGACATGATAATGACAAACGCGCCGCAGGTGTCAATCGCTTCGACAATCATGCGCCACCAGCCATCGCTTGGCTCAATGCGGCTGTCAATCCACACCTCCAGCCCCTTGCTTTTCAGAAAATCCGCCACTCTGTAAGCATAATCCCCGTCGGCGCGGCTGTAGCTGATGAACACGTGTCCGCTTTTTTGCCCGCCGGCGGCAGGCTGGTAGGCGGCAGCACGCAGCGCCGCTGCGAAACTGTGCACATTCGGGTAGCGCTTTGCCGGGTCTTTTTCCATGGCGCGCAGCAGCGCCGCGTCAATGCTGGTGGGCAGATCGGGGCGCAGCGCAGAGAGCAGCGGCGGGTTCTCGCGCACATGTTTGAGCATCAGCGCAAAGGGCGTTTCGGCAGTGAAGGGCAGTTCGCCGGTCAGCAGTTGGAAGGTGATGCAGGCGAGGGCGTACTGGTCTGCTGCCGAGGTGACACGTTCGCCACTCCACTGCTCTGGCGGCATGTAAACTGGCGTGCCAAGTGTCTGCCCAACAGCCGTCAGCGCGACGCTGTCTTTATCATCGAGCACTTTGGCAATCCCCAGGTCTGCCAGGTAGATATTGTCCGTGTCGCCAAAGACGAGGTTGGTCGGTTTAAGATCGCGGTGAACGATGCCTTCGCCATGCATGTAATCCAGCGCACCCGCCAGTTGATCGAGGGTATCCAGCACATCGGGCAGCAGCAGGCGCTTGTGCTGCTCCAGCCGCCGTGCCAGCGACCCGCCTTTCAGGAAGGGCATGACGATGTAATTCATGTCGTACAGGCTGCCAAAATCGTAGAAGGGCACAATGTGCGCATGGTGCAGCCTGCCGAGTAACTGCGCCTCCCGTTTGAAGCGTGCCGCGCGTTCACTGCTCTCATACTGGGCATTCATGATCTTGAGGGCGACTTCACGTTCGCGCTGCGTGTCGTAAGCGCGGTAAACCCGGCTGCGTTCGCCTTTGTCAATGCGTTCGTCAACACGGTAATCGCGCAGCAGATCGCCTGCCTTGAGTGTGTGGTAGGTCAGCGGCAGGAGCGGCGGCACTTCCGCGGCGGCAGGCGCAGGCAGCGGCATTGTCTGCGGGGCGGGTTCGGCAACTGGCACAACGGGCACAAGCGTGGTCGTGCGTTCACTCCTGCGCTCGCGCACGGCGCCCACTTCGACCGTTGCCTCGTCGTCTTCGTCGTCCGGCAGCAGTTCCAGCACGGGCGCAGGAATGCCCTCGGTCACTGTGTCGCTGGTGGTCGGGGCGGCAGGTTTGGCGGGCTTGGCATCCGGCGGCGCGGCAGGCGGTTCAGCGCGGTGCGAGCGTGCCTGCGAGCGTGCCTGCGGGCGTGCCTGTCGTCGGGTCAATGCATCCGGCAGCGCCAGCAGCGCATCGCGGAAGATGACGATTAGCGCCAGACTGATAATGACTGCAATAGCCAGCACCGAGAGGGCGTTTGCCGCAATCAGCAGGAGCAGCACTACTGCGGCGATCACAACCACGCCGAGAGGCAGGATTACGCCTGTGCCGCGTTTCGCCGCCGGCATTTGCGCAGGCTGCATGGGCGCGGCGGGGAGGGGCAGCACACTGCTGCGCGGCTGCTCGAACGTGGGCGCAGGCGCGGCTTTAGTAATGCTGCCGCTGCCTTTCAGCGATGATAAAAACCTGTCGGTGGATTCGGGCATGTCGGGTTTGACCGGCGCGGTCAGGAACCCGGTAATCACGTCCATTGCTGCGCCATAGGCACTGCTGGCACTGTCGCGCAGAGCGCGCACAAATTCGCCCGCACTGGCGAACCGTTCGGCGGGAGTTTTCGCCAGCGCCTTCGCCAGCACCGCATAAACTTCCGGCGGCAGCAGCGGGTGCTGCGGCGGTTCTGCCTGAATGTGCTGCATCACCAGCGCCCACACATTGCTTTCAACAAATGGCGGAACCCCCGCCAGCAGTTCGTAAGCGATGATGCCCAGCGAATAAATATCTCCGCGCTGGTCTACCGCCAGTCCCTGTGCCTGTTCCGGCGGCATATACAGCGGCGTCCCGGTCAGCGCGCCGTCGGTGATCTTCGTTGCCGCAGCGGAGGACATCAACTGCGCGATGCCAAAATCGGCAAGATAGGGATTACCTTCATTGTCAAAAAGGATATTCCCCGGTTTGAGGTCACGGTGGATGACGCCATACTTGTGGGCATAATCCAGCGCCCCGCCAATCCGTTCCAGAATTTGCAGCGCCTCGCCGGGCGAAGGTCTGCCCAACTGCGCCAGCCGCGCCACCAGCGCCTCGCCCAGCAGCAGGCGCATGACAATGTAGGGCATGCCGTTCTGCACGCCGTAATCATAAATCGGCAGAATCGCGGGGTGTTCCAGTTGAGCGATTAGCTGTGCTTCCTGCTCAAAGCGCTGCAAATACCCCGGTTGTTCGGTGAGCTGCGCGGGCAGCAGTTTGATGGCAACTGCACGCCCCAGCGCCGGTTGAAAGCCTTCGTAGACCGGCGAAATACCGCCCCGCCCGATCATCCGGCGCAGCTGGTACTGCCCAAGTTGCGTGCCGGTCAGGTTTTCCATGCTCACAGTCCCTTTACGCCAGCGATAAACCCCTGACTTGATTGTAGCGATTGCATGCTTCCCCGCCAACCTGCGTCCAGCCACCGCAAACGCGGTCTGTTTGAGCCGCTCAAAGCGCCCATGTTATACTTAGCACAGGTTGCTGGTTGTTTCTTTTCTGCTTAAGAGGGTTAAGTTTATGCTTGCTGCGCATGATCTGGACGACACCACGCTTGCCAATCTCGCCGCCGCCCACACACTGAACGGCATTCCCGGCGATCACTATACAGTGCCCTACCGCAATTTCCGCCACCTGCTGTCGCTGCATGCCAAAGCAAGCGGCAGCAAAACCTATCTGGTGCATTACGACGCCGACGGCAATCGCGAAGAACTGACCTACAGCGAATTTAACGCCCGCGTGCATCAGGTCGCTAACCTGCTGCATGACGACCTGGGCGTGCGGCGGGGCGACCGCGTGGCGACCATCGGTTACAACCACAGCGACATGGTGGTGATTTATTTCGCCTGCTGGATTCTGGGGGCGGCGGTTGCGCCACAGAATGTCACTGAGGATGACACGCGCATTGCCTATATTCTGCGCAACAGCGAGGCGGTGGTCTGTTTCGTGCGCGGCGAATACATGGCGCGGGCGCGCAGCATCGTCGAAACACCGTTTGACGGCGGCAGTGGGCTGGGCGCGCCCAACATTCGCACGCTGATTCAGGTGGGCGGCGAGGCGGCAGAGGGCTACCTGCAATTTCATGAGGCGGTCAAGAACCTGCCGACCACGTATCTGGCGGACGAAAGCGGCGCGAAGGCAAGCGACGTGACCCTGAAAGCGCCGATGGAACACAGCCCCACGCTGGAAGACGAGGCGCTGCTGGTCTACACCAGCGGCACGACCGGCGCGCCCAAAGGCGTTGTGCTGACGCAGTATAACCTGCTCGCAGACGCGCACGGCATCGCCCAGTGGCAGGGCATCACGGGCAACCAGCGCATGATGTGTGTGCTGCCCATTCACCATGTTAACGGCATTGTGGTGACGCTGGTCACGCCGCTGGCGGTGGGCGGCAGCACCGTGCTGAACCGCGCGTTCTCGTCAAACCATTTCTGGGAACGTATTGTCAAAGAAAAAGTGCAGGTGGTCAGCGTCGTGCCCACGCTGCTGCAATTCGCACTGGAATACGGACGCGAACAGCAGGCAGCAGGCGGCAGTATTTTTGGGCACAACATCAGCCGCCGCGATTTATCCCATTTTCGCCACTTGATTTGCGGCGCGGGCACGCTGGCGGTGAGCCTGGTGCGCGACTTTGAGGATTTCTTCGGCTTTCCGGTGCTGCATGGCTACGGCTTGAGCGAAACGACCTGCTACAGTTGTTACCTGCCGATTGACCTGAGCTGGGAGGAACACCAGCGCTGGCTGCAAGACTTTGGTTATCCCAGCATCGGCTGCCCAATTGCGCCGAATGAAATGGCGATCTTCAGCGCCGACGGCAGCGGGCAGATGCTGGCAGCGGGCGAACGCGGCGAAATCTGCATTCGCGGGCACAATGTGATGAAATACTACTTCAAACGCCCGGATAGCAATGCTGAGACATTCAAATTCGGCTGGTTCCGCAGTGGTGACGAGGGCTTCTTCATCGAAGGCGCGCATGGGCGCAAATACTTTTTCATCACTGGGCGCATCAAGGAACTGATTAATCGCGGCGGCGTTAAATTCAGCCCGTTCGACATCGAGGAGGTGCTGCTGGAGATTCCCGGCGTCAAGGTGGGGCTGGCGGTAGCGTTTAAGAATGACTATTACGGCGAGGAAGTCGGCGCGTATATCGTGCGCGAAGCGGACGCGGTGGTCACTGCCGAGGCAATTCTTGCCCACTGCCGCGAGAAAATGTCCTTCGAGAAGTCGCCCAAAGTGGTAGTCTTTGGCGAGGATATTCCCGTGACGACGACCGGCAAATACCAGCGCCTGCGCTTGCAGGAACGTTTTGCCGACTACGAACACGTCCAGTTCAGGAAATGAGTCTGACCGGCGGGGTGCGTGGGTGTGCACTACCTGCCAAGCTGCGTTTTGTGGGGACGCAATCTGCCCCAGAATGCGCCGTTGGCTCGCAGCGAATGACTATTGTGCTGGTGGTTATTCGGCTGGCGGGTGTGCTGCTGGGGCTGCTGCTGCTGCTGGCGGCGGCGGCGCTGCTGCTGGGGCGTGTGCTGCGGGCACATGCGCCGGAACTGGCGTACATCAGCGGAGAGGTCAGCGGGTCGGGCATTACTGGCACGGTGTATGTGCTGGATGTAGAGCGTGGTTTAAGCCACCGCCTAATTGCTACCGGTCAGGAACGCTCGGTCAATTCCGCGCCCGCGTGGTCACCGGATGGCAGGTGGCTGGCGTATATTGACCCCGCGCTGCGCAACAACCGCATCTACCTTGCCGATGCCAGTGGCGGCAGGCGTCACATGCTCAGCCCTGCGCCGGGGGACCAATGGAGTCCGGTCTGGTCGCCGGGGGGCGAACGCATCGCCTTCAGCGCCGCGCCGCGCAACGGTTTTCCCGGCGTATATGTCGCCGATGCCGCCAGTGGTGAGACACTGCGCCTGACACCAGACGATGCCTTCAGTTTCAACGCCACATGGTCGCCGGACGGCATGCAACTGGCATATGTGCGCCTGTACGACAGCAGCGCCACGATTTACAGCGTGCGGCTGGGCACGGGGTTGCAGCCGCTGGAAGCGCCGCAGATGTTGGTTGACAACCTGACGACGGTGTGGTCACCGTCGGCATTGTCGCGGTTTCCGGTCTGGTCACCGCGTGGCGATTTATTGGCATTTCTGGCATATGTGCAGGGGGATTTGCGGGTATTCACGGTGCGCAGCGACGGCAGCGCACCGACGCCGGTTGACATTCAGGGCACCCATTGGATGCCTGCGTGGTCGCCGGACGGCTCACAGTTGGCATTTGTGCGCCAGCAGGAAGGAGCAACCGCCGAGATTTACGTCGTCACCACCCCCGGCAGCAGCACCCCGCAGTTGATCGCTAACGGAACGTATTTCCCGGTGTGGTCGCCGGATGGACAGTGGATTGCCTACAGCAGCCTAACGGCAGGCAACTGGGATTTGTATCTGGTTCCGGCTGCAGGCGGGACTGCGCGGCGGCTTACGTCCAGCGCGGCGGCGGACTGGTTCCCGGCGTGGCGTCCCTGAGTCGCAGGCGTGTTTGTGCAGCTTCTAACCAAACCCGAACCTCCCAGGCGGGGCGTCGTCGTGCAAATTGCTCAAAAACACCTATAATCAGAGTAAACATTACGTTTATAGTGGAAGTTGATTGCCATGAGCCTCAATAATCCAATTCAGGTGCTTCAGCGCGAGAATACACGGCTCAAAGAAGAGAATGATCGCCTGCGCCAGGAAGTCAGCAGCCTGCGCGAGTTTGTCGAAATTATCAATACACTGAAGGCGCGCACTATCAAGAGCGACTCCGAGCTGCTGCCGCTGTTGAATGAGATTCTGGTCAAGGCGCTCAAGCTGTTGAATGCGCCGGATGGTTCGCTGCTGCTGCTGGATGACGAAACGAACGAACTGGTCTTCGTGATTGTGCATGGTGCCAAAGCGCGCGACCTGCTGGATTACCATATTCCGGCGGATCAGGGCATCGCCGGCTGGGTCGTCAGGCATGCCAAGCCCACACTGGTGCGCGATGTCCGCACGGACATCCGCTTTTCGCACACGGTGGATGAGCAGTTCAAATTCACAACCCAGTCCATTGCGGCTGCCCCCCTGATTGGCGAGGGCAAGGTCTATGGCGTGGTCGAAGCGCTCAACAAGCCGGGCGACCAGCCGTTCAGCGAGAATGATGTCGCGCTGCTGGAACTGGTCTGCCACTTTGCCGGGGAGCGTCTGGCAGTAATTGACCGCCAGAAGCCGGTCAAATAGCGTTGAGTCACAGCAAAAGAAAGTGACAAATGTCACAAACGCTGGTGACAATCCTCCTGTGGACCCCCGCAATATAGATAAACGCCTGTAAAATAATATCATCGCGCATTACTGTCACTGCCGCCGCCCGCCACTTGTCGGGCGTTTTTTCACCATGCGGCGGTGCTGCTTGCTGCAAAGCGCGCATGTGAGGAGACAGCGATGTTATTTTTGAATCGAGGAGGTTTACGTCGGGCTGGCATCGGCATCCTGCTGCTGTCAGCTTTTGTCTTACTGGCGCTGGTGCCCCCGGCACTGTTTGCCCAGGTTGAGGGCGTAGCATCAACGGTGCTTCTGCCAGAACCTACCACCTACTATTCGTTTTTTGGCGATGAGCTTCACCTGTATGCATACTCAGGTCGGCACGTAGCGGTTCTGGTGCCAGATGCGAATCTTGATCACAGCGTAATGACCGAGATTGTTAACGTCAGCGATGCTGCGTATGAGTATTATGCAGCAGCGACCGGTAGGACTCCCGGTTTAGCCTATCACTACAACGGTCTGCTCACCATTGCCTCGGTCCCGGCTACCTGCGGTGCAGGTTGTGGTCAGTATGGCCATACGGGAATCGAGATTCACCACGATTTCTTTGATCGTCTCTACAACAGCCTGCGGAACGACCACCTGTATGACCCGATCATTTTCTATGAGCTGGGGCGCGATTTCTGGTTTTTCTTTGATCAGCTCGCATATGTTTACCCAGACGAGTCCAATGCCGTGGTTACGGGTTATGCAGTGTTCATGAAAACCATGACGATCCAGGCGCTGGGGCTGCCCGCTACCCCTGAGGAAGTTGACCTCCGGCAGTATATCGTCACAATACTGGACTACTACGTACCTTATCCCACATACGACTGGTATAACACTCTGTTGATCAATCAGGGACCACCGAACCCTCGCGGACTTGGTGGGACGGATCTGTTCACATCGTTTGGTCTGGAACTTCAGGCACAATACGGTGGGGTCCCGTTTGTCCAGCGGCTGTGGCATTTTGCCGGACGCCAACCCAGCACACACTCAACACAGGATGCTGTTGATAATTTCATCATTGCCGCCTCCTACGCAGCCGGAGAAAATCTTACACACCTTTTTGTTGATGAGTGGCGCTGGCCTATATCGGATGCTGCCCGCGATTTACTCCATAACCAGTCGTGTCCTCCATCGCCATACCTGGTCAATGATATGGCATCACTGGCGCTGGCGGTGGACTGCGTTAACGCCGCAGGGGCAGGCACGCACACGATTGAGTTTATCGCGGATGTTGACTACTACTATGGCGGCGGTGGAGCCAGCACCCCCATACTGGACAACACCCTGGCGGACGAGATCATCATCAATGGCAATGGACATACGCTGGCGGGCTTCCATCCTGATGATCCACCCGGCAACCCGCCGGGGAGCGCGCTGGAGATCGCCGCTGACACCATTGTGACGATCAATAATCTGACAATCGCCGACGCGGAAACGCTGGGTAGTGCGGCGGCAGTGCGCAACTTCGGCATCCTCACGCTAAACACGGTGGCGCTGCTGAACAACACCGGCGGCGGTCTGTTTAACGCCGGGGATGCTACGCTGAACGTCTCGACGGTAGCGTCCAACAACGCACAGACGGACGGTGGTGGCATTTTCAACACAGGTACGCTGATCGTCAATCACAGCACCATCGCGCGGAATCATACCTGGCGCGCTGGCGGGGGCATCTACAACAGCGGCACTGCCCTGCTGACCAACAGCACGGTCAGCGGCAACAGCGCTGCATTCCCCACCGATCCACTGGCGAATAACCTTGGCGGCGGCGTCTACAATGCTGCGGGCGGCATGGTGAGCCTGATACAGGTCACGCTTGCCGACAACAGCGCCAGTGCACAGGGCGGCGGCGTGTACAACCTCGGCACGCTGCATCTGATCAACAGCCTGATTGCCGACAGCAGCAATGGCGACTGTGTGAACATGGGCGGCACGGTGCTGCCGGGTGGTTTCAACCTGGTGGAAGACGACACCTGCTTCGCCACGTTGAATGGCGATCCGCTGCTGGCACCGCTGGCACTGAATGCCCCCGGCACAACGCAAACGCACGCGCTGCAACCCGGCAGCCCGGCGATTGATGCCGCTGACGAGGCATTCTGCGAGGCAGCAGACCAGCGCGGCGTGACCCGTCCGCAGGGCGCAGGCTGTGACATCGGCGCATTCGAGCTAACACCGTCCGGCAGCCTGACCGTGTTTAAGCAGGCAGTCGGCAGCAGCGCCGCGGTGCGCTTCCGCGTGTGCATCAGCGGACCGAGCCACCCCGGCGGCAACTGTCAGTTCGTTGCTCCCGGCGCGCCCTACACATGGTCGAGCCTGCTCCCCGGCAGCTATACGGTGGACGAGGTCGATCAGGCGGCAGGCTGGTACGTGCGGAGTGGTGAAGGCAGCGTGCAAGTCGCCAATGGGCAAAATACCCAGGTGATCCTCGAAAACCACTATCGCGAGGAACGGCTGACCTGTCCACCGGGATACACCTCAATCATCCCTGTGGAGGGATACCCGCACCCGCAGTGGCTGGAATGGCTGGAACTGAATCTGCGTGGACCCATGTCGCGGACGCTCGACTTCAATCTGCCGGATGCTGCTGGCGCGGGCAGTCACCTGCTGGTGCAGAGCCGCGTCGGACATCCACAGTTGAACTGCCCGTCGTCAGGCGAGTCAGCCTGCGGCGACCAGGACAACGAGTCGTTCGATGTGTTCAGCAGCGGCGCATTTGTCGGCAATGTGCCCGATCACGGCAACAACCAGGTACTGCCGTTCAGCTTCCCGCTGGTGCTGGCAGAAGGTGTCAACACGGTGACGTTTACGCACACGCCTGCGGGCGGCAACAACCCCTGGGGCAGCGTCTCGTTCCGGGTGCTGTACTGCTATGTCGCCGCGCCGCCACCCACTGCTACTGCTACCCAAATGCCGACCAATACGCCACAGCCGACCAATACGCCACTCCCTAGCCCCACCTACACCGCTACCTACACGGCGAATGATCCGCCGTATTTCGTGGTGAATGCCCTGTGCAACGATCAGGGCGTGGTCTTCATCGTCAACAACACCGGCATTACTCCTGGCGCGCAGTCCTACGCGCTTGACGGCGTGACCGCAGGCAGCTTCCAGCTTGGCGCAGGCGAACATATCAGCATCCCGGCAGGCTACGGCACCCATACGTTCACCAGCGGCGGTCTGGCAATGACGTATACCTGTGATCCACCGATTGTCCCTGTTGGCAGCCTGCGAGTCATCAAGCAGACGCTCGGTGACAGTGCGCCGGTTGCATTCAATGTATGCATCACCGGACCAGCTTACCCGACTGGCAACTGCCAGCTCGTGACCCCCGGCACACCTTACACCTGGGACAACCTGAACGTCGGCAGCTACAGCGTGACCGAGACCGAACTCGCGCAGGGATGGACGCTGGAATACGGCGGCGGTGCGGTCGAGGTTGTGGCTAACCAGACGACCGAGGTCACCCTGGGCAACCGTTACAGCGTGGCGCCATTGGTTTGCGCTGCCGGTTTCCAGCAGGTCAACCTGACCACAGGCTGGTTGGAACTGAACATGCGCGGTCCGCAGACGCAGAGCCTGAACCTCAACCTGCCACAGGCAGCATCAGGGCAGAGCTACCTGCTCGTGAACAGCCGTGTAGGACACCCCGAACTGAACTGCCCGTCATCCGGGCATTCCGACTGCACTGACCAGGACAACGAATCGTTCAACATCGGCGCTGATGGCAGCGGTGTTGGCAACGTCCCGGACTTTGGGAATAATCAGGTTCAGGCGTTTAACTTCCCGCTGGCGCTGACCGCAGGCGACCATACCCTGCTCTTCGCGCATACGATGCAGGCGGGCAACAACCCCTGGGGCAGCGTGTTCTTCCAGGCAGTCTACTGCTATGAAGTGGTGGTCATGCAGGACGGCGATAACGACGGCATAGGCGATACAGAGGATAATTGTCCCGGCACTTACAACCCCGATCAGGCGGATGCCGATCAGGACGGCGTGGGCGATGTCTGTGATAACTGTGCGTTTACACCGAATTCAGATCAGGCAGATGCGGATCAGGATGGTGTGGGCGATGCCTGCGACAACTGCCTCAACACGCCCAACCCCGATCAGGCGGATGCCGATCAGGACGGCGTGGGCGATGTCTGCGACAACTGCCCTAACAACCCTAATCCGGATCAGGCAGATGCGGATCAGGATGGCGTAGCAGACGCCTGCGACAACTGTGCGTTTACACCGAACCCCGATCAGGCAGATGCCGATCAGGACGGTGTGGGCGATGCCTGTGATAACTGTGTAGACGTGCCGAACCCCGATCAGGCAGATGGCGACAATGACGGCACAGGCGATGCCTGTGATGCCGCTGAGCCGCCGCCGGAAGCGTCAGAAGAGAGTGTCCTGCCGGAGACTACGCCTGCGGACACGGACGGCTGATGGGTAGTGCGGTTGACGCATCCTGATGGGGCGGGGTGCAGCACCTCGTCCCATTACACCAACAAGGTTAAGTTGACTGCTCAGATACAGCCCTCACCCCCTCAGTCCCCCTCTCCACAACGCCGCTTCGCGGCTGGGCGAGGGGGAGGGAAACTCCCCGGCAATTGGGTTTCGCCCCTCTCCTGGTGCCGAAGGCACGGTCGGGAGAGGGTTTGGGGGTGAGGGTTAGACAAGGGCATCGGGTGTCATGCTCATCTTGTCGGACTACTATCGTTCATTTATGGAAACAAGACTGGCAGAGACACTCTGTCCTCTGCCAGCCTACAAATCCCTATACTGCTGCACGGCGCAGCACTTAGCAGCCCCGCGTGTGCAGCTTGCGCAGTTCCGGTTTAATCGTCGTCGTCCTCAGAGCGCTGTCCGCGTATAAATGGCACACGCGGCGTCGCGCAGACAGAGTTACCCGCGCTGTCCAGCGCCTGCACCTCCGCCTGGAAAGAATCACCAGACCAGAGGGTCGTATCCAAAAATACGGTCGTGGTTGGATCGCCGGTTTCGATGATGCCGACCACACCCCCACTGGAGTCGAGCACCACCACGCGATACCGCGCTGCGCCCTGCGCCGGGTCCCAGAAGAACTGCGCGCTGCCATAGGGAACTTCAAAACCCGGCTGCGGGTAAGTGATGACAAACCCTGTACAGTCAATCCCGCCGGGGGCAGGTTGAGTTGCTTCTTCGGTAGCGCTGCTGCCGCCTGCGCCGCTGTCGCCTGCGCCGCTGTCGCCTGCGCTGCTGTCGCCCGGTTGCGAACTGGAGGGTGCGCCACATTCCGCACTGGTTTCTGCGGGGATTTCAATTGAGTAGTGCAGCAGGTCGGCGGGGATACCCGTCAGCATCGTAATCCGGGCGCGGTCTGCCTCATCCAGCGGCTCGCAACCGGACCATGCGCCGTCAATCACCGGCGCGGGCTGCCCGCTGATCTGCGTCTGACCATTACCTGGGATAATCGGCGCGGTTGCCTTAAAGCCCGCGGGCACCAGCAGATTATTGACCAGTGCCTGTCCGTCAATAACAGTAATCTGCATGGTGTTTTCGTTGAGGGTTTCCAGCAGCACAGTTGAACTGATGCGGATGCTGGCTTCATTCACCGTCAGATCGACCGTAATTTCCTGCGGACCCTGAATCAACAGGACATTGGGTGCCTGCTGACAGGTCGGTTGACCGATACCGGTAGTAAAGTAAAACGCCTGCATGGGGGAACGCGCACCCTCGGAGATGACCGGCAGGCTGCTGATATCTTCGTCGATCAGCACTTCCGAAGCCCAGCCAATTTGTCCTTCATACATCACGCGAACCCACAGACCAAACTCGGTCACGGCATCTGCTTCAACCATCGTCCCCTGTTCGACCACCGCCAGCACGTTAAAGCCTGCGCCCGGACCCGTGCGGATATTCGCGCGCGTGTTGATTGCCACCGGAATCGGTTCTGCCGCGATGAAAGCTTCATCAGCGGGAACGGCGCTGCTGACCGTCGTGTCGCCCAGCAGCATAAACACGACTCCCTGACCGGGGATGGTGCTGGGCAGGTTAGCCTGCACATTCAT
Organism: Anaerolineae bacterium; assembly: GCA_034435675.1. Lineage (GTDB taxonomy): Bacteria > Chloroflexota > Anaerolineae > Aggregatilineales > Phototrophicaceae > DAOTWP01. The sequence goes on along the minus strand of DAOTWP010000296.1, from coordinate 3,892 downwards.
CACCGCGATGCCCCACTGATTGAGGCTAACATCCAGCGGCGCGGTCTGAATGCTCAGCAGTTGCGCCAGTTCGACGCGGTCAGCAGGCTGGACAAAAACATCCGCGCTGACTTCCTCGGCAAATGCGGCGCTGACACTGGTATAGCCATAACACGCAGAATTGCGTCCCAACCCTTCGCAGTTATCGGCAATCGAAGCCAATGCGTCTTCGACAATCGCCGGACAAGCGGCATCATCGCCTGCCTGTGCGAAGGGGGCGACCTGTGCCTGGCTGCTGAATGCCATCAGGGGCAGCACCAGCAGGAGCGTAATCAACAGCAGTGTTTTGCGAGACATATGCCTGTATCCCATCATGATGCACGTCTTTTTCAAACTGCATGATAACCGAACCCGGCGAAACCGCAAGCGCGGATCATGAGCCAGGCGTGTTGGTGCGCCTGTTGGCGGGGTCTGTGTGTATACTATCCAGACGCACGCGAAAGACCAAATTCTGAAGGAGGACATCATTCAGAATCCGGGCATTGCTCTTGAACAGATTGCGAAAAACACGCTGCTCGCCATGCTCTATGCCTATGTCATCAGCGTCAGCGGGTTTGTGCTGCTGTGGCTGGTCGTGGGTGAACAGTGGCTGCTGCTGGGCTGGCTCGTCAACATCCTGCACCTGCTGCTGCTGGGCACACTGCCGGCAGCGCTGACACTGGGGCTGCTGCGGCGCTGGCGCATGCTGCTGGCGGCACTGCCCGCGCTGATCGTTTGTCTGATTGTCTATCTACCCGGCTTCGTTCCCCGCACAACTGCTGCTGCCGCTGCTAGCAGCACATCACTGCGGGTGCTGACCTTCAATCTGGCGCGCTCCACACAGCCCGATGTGGTCGAACTGGTGCGCCAGTCCGGCGCTGACGTGGTGCTGCTGCAAGAGCTGCTGCCGGACGCGGCGGCTCAGTTCGCGGCGCTGTCCGCACAGTATCCGTACATGGCGCTGCATCCCGATCAACGCAATGGTTACGCCGGGCTGGGCATCCTCAGCCGCTATCCGATCACAGCAGACGCATATCGCCTGATCGGGCTGGGACAGCAGCGTGTGACGCTGGATGCTGGCGGGATGGCGCTGGCAGTATTCAACATGCACACTTACCCGCCCATGTCCCTGAGCCTGCAAGCGGAACGTAACGCGCAGGTGGCGGCGCTGCTGGCGTGGGCGGCGGAGGAGCGCGGCGCGGTGCTGCTTGGCGGTGACTTTAACGCCACGCCGCTGACGGCAGATTACGGGCTGCTGGCACAGCGTTATACGGATGCGTTTGCCGTCGTGGGCGGCGGCTTCGGTTTCACCTACCCCTCGTGGGGGCAGCGCGCCGGGGCAGCATCGGCAGTGCCACCTCTCGCACGGATTGACTACGTGTTCGTATCAGCCGATCTACAGGTGCGCACGGCGCAGGTGGGCAATTTGTCGGGCAGCAGCGACCATCGCCCGCTGCTGGTCGAGGTCTGGCTGCAAAACATCGCCTGATCGGTGGGCGTATGCTGCGCGGTACAAGGTCTGGTCGTTGTGTTGTGCTGTGCTATAATGCCGCCTGTTCTGGCAACCAGTGCGGGCGCGTGGCTTTGCTCGTACTGCAAACATTTGGACATGAGGAACCTGTATGCAAGCGAAACCCGCGACATTGGAACACAGCGCTCCCAACCGCCGCCTGACCCTCAGCGTCGTTATTCCCTGTTATAACGAGGCGCAGACCATCGAAGCCGTCCTGGAACGTGTCGAAGCAGTGGGGCTGGCAGATGAAATTGTGATTGTGGACGATGGTTCTGTAGATGGTACGCGCGATATTCTCAAGCGTATTGAGGCGCAGCAGCACCCGCATCTGCGCATCATTTATCACAGTCACAATCAGGGCAAAGGCGCGGCGCTGGTCACGGGGTTCAAGGCAGCCACCAGCGATATTTTTCTGATTCAGGATGCTGATCTGGAATATGACCCGCGCGATTATCCGGTGCTGATTAAGCCACTTCAGGAAGGCATCGCCACAGTGGTCTATGGGTCGCGGTTTTTGGGTGGACCGCGCAAGGCGATGAACTTCTGGAATATGGTTGCCAACAAGATTCTGACGCTGGCGACGAACATCCTTTACAACGCCATCCTCAGCGACATGGAAACGTGCTACAAGGTTTTCCGTGCCGAGGTCGTGGCGGGCATGCACATCCGTGCGCGGGGTTTTGAATTCGAGCCGGAGTTCACTGCGAAGGTGCTCAAGCAGGGCATTCGTATCTACGAAGTGCCGATTTCGTATAACGGGCGCGAGTGGGACGAAGGCAAGAAGATCAAATGGCACGACGCGCCCAAAGCACTGTGGGCACTGCTGAAATACCGCTTTGTCAATTAACGGACTGACGGGCAAGCGCACCGCCTGCGCCCGCCTGACGCGAACCGTCCTCACTCCTGCCGCGCTGTCAGCCATTTCTCACGGTTGGCGGCGCGGGCAATTTTTCCGCTGGAAGTCTTGATTAACCATTTTTCATCCACCAACTGCACATAGGTCGCCGTTACCCCCGCCCCACGCACAATTACCTGGCGAATTGCCGTCATGATCTGCTTATGCGCCGCTTCATCATCAGGAGCATCCACTTCCGCGATCACAGCGATCAGCTCCGTGCCTTCGCGCTCGTCCGGCACGCCAAAGACCACCGCGCGCCCCGGATGCACGCCGGGCACGGTGTTGACCAGCGCCTCTAGATCCTGCGGGTAGAGATTCTTGCCGCCGTTGATAATCAGGTCTTTCTTGCGTCCGATGACATAAACTTCCTCGTCTGCGAGGTAGCCCATATCCCCGGTGAGATACCAGCCCTCCGGCGTGAAAGGCTGCAAATCGTCGCGGTTGTAATAGCCCGTCAGCAGGCAGTCGCTTTTAATTGCCAGTTCACCCACACTGCGTTCGGGCAGCAGCGTGCCATCCGGGCTGAGCACCTGCACGTGTGTGCCGGGAATTGCCCGCCCGCAGGAAACCCTGACTACCGCGCCGGGGTGTTCTGCTGTGACTGGCACAGCGCGGCGCGCATCTTCCAGCGCGTGCCGGTCAACTGTATCCATCGGCGGCGGTATACCGGGGGGCGTCTGCGTCACCGCAAAGACATTTTCCGCCATTGCATAACTGACGGCGAGTTTTTGCGGCGTCATACCGATTGCCGCGAAACGTTCGGCAAACAGGTGGTGGCTGTCGGCGTGCACTGGCTCGGAACAATTGACGAAGGCGCGCAGCGTCGCCAGCGAGAGTCCCTCGATGTCGCGGTCACGTACCCGCCGGGCGCAGTGGTTGTAGGCGAAGTTAGGCAGCCAGCACAGTGTCCCGCCGTGCGTGTGAATGGCGCGGAACAACAGCGCCGGGTGGCTGACCCAGTCGAAGGGCGACATCAGCACCAGCGGAATGCCCTGCACCAGCGGGAGCAAGAACCCGGCAATCAGCCCCATATCGTGATACAGCGGCAGCCAGCTAACGACCACATCTGCCGGGGTGAGCGCCAGTGAGTCGGCATAATTCGCCAGTTGGTTCAACACTGCCGTGTGCGAAAGCGCCACGCCTTTCTGCAAGCCTGTAGTGCCGCTGGAATGCTGCAAGAAGGCGATTTCCTGCGCTGCTGGGGCATGGTCAACGCTGGTAGCTGCCTGTCCGGCGGCGTGCAAGGCGCTGCTGCCCAGCACGGTGCAGCCAACCACACCCGCCAGTTCCGGCGCAAAGGCATCGCTGGTCAGTACCACCCGCGCGCCGGAATGCGCCACCAGTGCCGCCATGTTCTGCCTGTAGAGCGCCGGATCGAGTTTTTCGGTCAGCGTGGGGAACATGGACGGCACCGCGCCCAGCCGCAGCGCCCCCCAGAAAGCGTAAATGCGTTCTAGATTTTG